>PKYZ01000696.1 GCA_003132865.1 Bryobacterales bacterium | reverse complement strand
TAGCGCTGCTGCCTCCGAGCCGCATCAATCCAATGACCGGGCTTGCGCAGGCCGGCGATGTGGCGGGCGTCCGGTTCGGCGCCACCTGGCTGTCACCGTGCTTTGCTTTGCTGATCACGGTCGGCGTGCTGGGGCAACTTAACAGCTTTATAGCCGGGAACTCGCGCTTGCCGTTCGCAATGGGACTGGATCATTACCTGCCCTCAGCTTTTGCAAAAGTGCACCCGCGTTGGAGAACGCCCTACGTATCGATCCTGCTGCAGGGTGTGTTTTCGAGCATCTTTCTGGTGCTGGCGGAGCTGGGCGAGAACCTGCGCGCCTCATATCAGATCATGGTGGATATNNAACTCTGATCCCGTTCGTATACATCTTCGCGTCCGGCATGAAATTCGGCCAACGCTGGGCCGGAACCACGGGAGCGATTGTTTCCGCGATCGCGATCGTCCTTTCTGCAATTCCTCCGCCGGGCGTGGCCTCAGTGTGGCTATTCGAACTTAAGGTGGTGGGCGGCACCTTGTTGCTGGTGCTGGCGGGCCGCGTGATCTTCGCGCGCAGTCAGGCCAATCGCGCATGACTTATTCCGAGTCCGTCCGGTTTCTCTACTCACTCGGAAACGAGATTCAGACCGCGAAATTCGGCCTAGACCGGATCGCGCATTTGCTCGAAGCGCTGGGCCGCCCGCATCGCACCGGCCGATTCGTGCACGTGGCGGGGACCAACGGGAAGGGTTCCACTTGCGCCATGATCGAGGCTGGCCTTCGCGCCGCCGGTGTTCGCACGGGGCTTTACACCTCGCCGCACTTGATAGAGCCGACCGAGCGCATCCAGGTGGCCGGACAACCCATCAGTGAAACTGAATTTGCCGAAGCTTTCACTGACGTCCACGAGAAGGCCGAACGCATGCTCCTGGCGGGCGAACTCGACTTACACCCGACTTACTTTGAGAGCGTCACGGCAATGGCGTTTCTGCTGTTTGCCCATCATCATGTGGACGCGATTGTGCTTGAGGTCGGGATGGGCGGCCGTCTGGATGCGACCAATGTAGTGAACCCAGCGCTATCGGTGATTACGCCTGTAGACTTCGATCACCAGTTCTTCCTGGGTGACACTCTGGCGAAGATCGCGGCGGAAAAGGCGGGCATCCTGAAGCCCGGCGTGCCAGCCATCTTCGCCGAGCAACCAGCCGAGGCCGAAACCGTCCTGCGCGCTCACGCCAAAGGACCATACACTCTGGCGCGCGATTGGGCCATCACGGATCTCAGCATCGATGAGCGAGGCAGTAAGTTTCGGATGCGGGATCTTGAGATCGTTTGCCCCTTAGCTGGACAACACCAGGTTNNGGTTGAGAACGCCCGCACCGCAGCGATTTCGCTTCACCAGCTCGGCGTTTCGCCCGCCGGCATCGCCCTGACGCGCTGGCCCGGAAGGCTGGAGCAAGTCTCCCGCGAGCCGGAAATCATTCTCGACGGTGCTCACAATCCTGCGGGCACGCGCGCCCTGGCGAATTACATCCGCCGATTCTATTCAGGACGCCGAATCTGGATAGTCTACGGCGTCATGCGCGACAAGGCGGCCGGCGAAATGGCATCGTTGCTATTCCCGCTGGCGGATCGCGTGATCGTTACTGCGCCCGCCAATTCTAGAGCTATGCCGCCGGAGGAGATCCCGGCTCCGGGCGCGAGCATCACGCATTCGGTGGGCGAGGCCGTGGCATTGTTGGGCGAGGCAGCTCCCGACGACGTCGTCTTCATCACCGGATCGCTCTTCGTGGTGGGCGAGGCGCGCGCCCTCCTCGTACAATGAAACGAGTGTCCCTGTTACGCGCGTTGCTAATCGCGGACCCACTCATCGTCCTGGCCACAATTGTGTACGGAACAGCGAGTCTCGCGGTGTCGTTCTTTGATCCCGCGCGACGCAGGCAAAACGCGGTGGAGCGTGCTTGGGCACGTGCCTTGCTCGCTGTGAGCGGCGTGAAGATCAAAGTGGAGGGTCTCGAAAAAATCACCAAAGACGGCAGCTATGTATTCGTGTCCAATCACCTGAGCTATATGGACACGCCGGTGGCTCTGGCAAGCATCCCGGTGCGCTTTCGGTTCCTTGCCAAACGCGGTCTTTTTCAGATTCCGTTTCTGGGATGGCATCTCGGGCGCGCCGGCCATATACGCGTCCCTCGCGAAGATCCGCGCGCGGCGGTGAAGACCATGACGCTGGCGGCGCAGGTGGTTCGTGAAGAGGGAATCTCGCTGCTCATCTTTCCCGAAGGCGGGCGGTCGCGCACCGGCGAAATGCGCGACTTCAAGGAAGGCGCGGCNNGATCGAGTGCGGCTGACCGAAGAACTTCGCCATCGAATTGTTGCTTTGCTCGAAGAACATCCCATCCATGCTTAAACTCATCCTTGCCGTTGTACCCGCGGCTGTGTTTGCGCAGAACGCGAGCATGTCTATCGAAGACTACAAGCCTAAGTCCACGCTGGTGGTCCCGCAGCATCCCGTCACGCGCGCCAAGTATCCGTTCATCGACGTGCACAATCATCAGAATTCAACGATGCCGGTCGACCAGTTGGACAAGCTGGTGAAGGACATGGACGGCCTCAACCTGCAGGTGATGGTGAATCTGAGCGGCGGCTACGGGGACCGTCTCGAAAAAGGCGTGGCCAATATGAAGGGCCACTACAAGAACCGCTTCGTGGTGTTCGCGAACATTGATTTCACGAACATCGATGACCCTGAATACAACAAGCGCGCCGCGGCGCAATTGGAACGCGATGTCCACAACGGCGCGCAAGGCTTGAAAATCTTCAAGAATTTCGGCATGGATCTGAAGGACACCAAGGGGCAGCGCATACACGTGGACGATCCGCGCTTCGACGACGTGTTTGAAACCTGCGCCCGATTGAAAATTCCGGTGCTGATCCATACCGCCGAGCCGTGGTCGTTCTTCCAGCCAATGGATCAATATAATGAGCGTTGGCTCGAGCTCAAAACTCATCCCGGCCGCGCTCGGCCGCCCGACAAATACCCAAGCTGGGAAACTCTGATGGGGGAGCAGCACAATCTTTTCGCCCGGCATCCGAACACCGTTTTTATCGCCGCCCACTTAGGCTGGCTGGGTAACAATCTGGCGGAGCTGGGCCGTCTGCTGGACCGTTTGCCGAACGTGAATACGGAAATCGCCGCCGTGCTCTATGAGCTTGGCCGCCAGCCGCGGTTCGCGCGCGAATGGCTTATCAAATACCAGGACCGGGTTATGTTCGGCAAGGATGCCTGGAACGCGCAGGAATATTACACCTACTTCCGCGTGCTCGAAACCGCCGACGAGTATTTCGACTACTACCGCAAATATCATGCCTTCTGGCAAATGTACGGTCTGGACCTGCCGGACGAAGTTCTGAAAAAACTTTACTACAAGAATGCACTGCGGATAATTCCAGGTATCGATCGGAGTGCGTTTCCGGATTGATGGCGTTCACACGAGTGTGAACGCGGCACNNAGGAGTGCGTGCGCTACGTCAGCTTGCGGCGGGCGACCGGTTGGGAATAGACTCAGCTACGTGCGACCCATCATAGTTCCGCTGGGCGGATTTCTTGGCTCCGGAAAAACCACGCTGATTCTCGCGGCCTCGCGTGTCTTAAAAGGCCGCGGTGTGCGCGTGGCCGCCATATTGAACGATCAAGGTAACAACCTGGTTGACACCGAATTCGTCAGCGCCAATGGAATTGCAGCCGATCAGGTTACAGGCGGGTGTTTCTGCTGCCGCTTCTCGGAACTGATTGATGCCGCAGAACGCCTTCGAGCCTGGTCTCCGGACGTGATCTTCGCAGAAGCCGTCGGAAGTTGCACCGATATTTCAGCAACCACGTTGCAGCCGCTGAAGCTCTATTACAGCCAGCAAGTCCGCCTGGCTCCCTACACGGTTCTGATGGATCCTGAACGCGCGCATGAACTCGGCCGGAGTGACGCCGGTTCGGACTTGTCTTTTTTGTTTCAAACGCAGATCGACGAAGCTGATTTGGTGTGCTTCAACAAAGTGGATCGGCACAGCGAATTCCCGAATATCACGGGCGCACCGGTGCGCTACCTCAGCGCGCTCACCGGGCAGGGAGTAGCCGAGTGGTTGGATGAAGTGCTGGCGGGCGAAGTTCTCTCCGGCGGGAGAATCCTGGATATCGACTACGAACGCTACGCGCGTGCCGAGGCGGCATTGGCATGGCTCAACTGCAGCGCTAGTGTGAAGCTGGACCCTCCACTCTCTCCTGCTTTATTAATTGGACCGCTGCTTGACGAGCTGCGGCATGCGCTAGCCGCCGAAGGTCTGCGCATCGTCCACCTGAAGCTCTCCGACGATTCGGCATGCGGCTATTTGAAAGCTTCCATCGTCAGCAGCGGCGAAGAGCCGCTGGTCCACGGGATGCTGGATGCGTCTCCGGCTGAGCTTCATCAACTGTTGTTGAATGTGCGTGCCGAGGGCGATCCAGCTACACTCCAGCGGATTGTCGAAGAAAAACTAGCGACGCTGCCCGGAGAAATCGAGTTCGGAAACATGCAGTGCTTTAGCCCTGCGCCTCCCAAACCCGAGCATCGTATGGCTTCGGTGGCGACTGCTGCAGCAGAGGGAATCCAAACATGAGTGACAATTCCGGCACTGGCCGGCGTGGTTTCATCAAAGGCGTTGTCGCGGGCGTCAGCTTGCCGGGCGTTCCCGCGCTCGCGGCGGCCCAAGCCCAGCGCAGCGCAGCGGTGGAGACTGGTGAACGCATCCGTTATCCGCGAACTTATTCCGGACGCCAGCTCGCGATGATTGCGTTTCCATTGGGTGGCATCGGCACCGGCAGCATCAGCTTGGGTGGGCGCGGGCAACTGCGAGATTGGGAAATCTTCAATCGGCCCGATAAAGGCCGCTCGCCGAACTACGCGTTTCCTTCCATCTGGGCCAAACGCGGCAACTCCAAACCCGTCGCGCGAGTGCTGGAAGCGCGTCTGATGCCGCCCTACGCCGGTTCTTCCGGTCTTGGTTCGGACAATGCTCCAGGGCTGAGCAGATTGGCGGGCGCGAGTTTCACGGGCGAGTTTCCGATAGCACGCGTTGCATTCCAGGATGCAAGTCTGCCGGTACACGTCACGCTCGAGGCCTTCAGCCCGTTTATTCCTCTCAATCCGGATGCGTCCGGGCTTCCGGTTGCGATTCTACGTTATCGCGTCCACAACCCCGGCCCTGGCGCGGCGCAGGTTTCGATCGCTTTCTCGATAGATAGCCCGGTGGGTGGCGACGGCCGCACGAATGAATTTCGCATCGCGGGAGCAGGGGCAAGTCTGCAGGGTTTGTATATGAGCAATCCGCAATTGAAGGAGACCGACCCGCTCCTAGGATCGTTTGCACTTTGCGTGCTGGAGCCGGGCGACGGCCGAGTGAGCTATCTTCGCGGCTGGCCTGCGGCCAAATGGTGGGCCAGTCCGATGCTGTTCTGGGACGATTTCACCGCCGACGGCCAGCTAGGGCCGGAAGCTGAGAAGCGAACTGCCACTGGCGCGCTGTGCCTGCAGCGCGAAATTGCGGCCGGCGCCGAAGCAAGCTACACTTTTCTGCTGGCCTGGCACTTTCCGAATCGCACCGCGGCGTGGTCCGGATGGACCGCTCCTAAAGGCCACGAGAACGACGTCATCGGCAACTACTACTGCACGCGCTTCACGGACGCATGGTCGGCCGCGCAGTATGCCGCTCGCGAGCTTCCGGAATCCGAACGGCGGACCCGCAGCTTCGTAGATGCCATGCGGCGCAGCACGCTGCCTGCAGCGTTGCGTGACGCGGCCATGTCCAATTTATCTACGTTAGTCACACAGACGTGCTTTCGTACCGCGGATGGCGAGTTCCACGGCTTTGAAGGCTGCGACGACCAGCGCGGATGCTGTTTCGGGAACTGCACGCACGTTTGGAATTACGAGACTTCCACGCAATTCGTTTTCCCCAGCCTGGCGAGGTCGTTGCGCAAGGCGGCATTCGGTTTTTCGGTGGCCACCAGTTTGCGGGCCTCGGCGGCGGACTCGGCGGTGAGCAACTTCCAGCCGGCATCGGCCATGAGGCGCTCCAGGAAGTGGAGCAAGTCGCGGTTGTCGTCCACCAGCAGCACGGTGGGATGCGCTGGAGTGCGGGTATCGTCGCCTTCGACCGAATGGATGTGGAGGCTCTCGCCATCGTCCGCCAGATCCACGCGCACACGGGCGCCGGGACTCACCTGAGACGTGGCGACCAAGGTGGCCAGGGGTTGGGTCAGGTGGCGGTGGATGGTGCGGTTCAGCTCGCGCGCGCCGTACTCGGCGCTGGTCCCTTTTTGAAGCAGAAGCCGGCGGGATTCAAAAGGCACTTCCAGGGTGAACGACCGCGCCCCGAGCCGCGTATTGACGTGGTTCTGCAAATCGGCGATCTGCTGGTCGAGGATGGTGGAAAGCGACTCCGGCGTGAGCGGCTGATACGTGATGATGCAATCGATACGGTTGACGAATTCCGGCGAGAAGCGCTTGCGCACCGACACCAGCGCGATGTTTTGCAGCTTGCCGGTCAGATCCGCGCGCTCGGGCGTTTTCACGGATTGGAAACCGAAATCCGGGTTGATTTCGCGCATCATCTCGCGCGCGCCGAGGTTGCTGGTGAGAAACACCAGGCTCTTTTCGAAATTGACGATGGTGTTGTCGCCCAGCCGGAGAATGCCCTTGTCGAGCACGCCGAGCAGCAGGCGGGTCATGGACGGCGCGGCCTTCTCGATTTCGTCGAACAAGACCAGGGACAGGTTGCACTTCTCGGTAGTGACACCGTTCAGTTTCTGCTGGGTGAGCATGGGCTGCGTTTCGCGATGCCCCAGGTAGCCGGGAGGCGCGCCGATCAGCTTGGCGACTTCGTGCTCCATCTGGAACTCGCCGCAGTCGATCTTGAGGACGTTCTTTTCGGAGCCATGCAGGACATCGGCAAGGGCTTCGACAGTCTTGGTCTTGCCGGTGCCGGTGGGCCCCAGCAACAGAAAGACGCCGACCGGCCGGCCCTCGGGGGCGAGTCCGGCCTGGTACATCTGGATATAGGGGACGATAACCCGGGTGGCGGCGGGTTGCCCGACAACTTTTTGGGATAGGACGGCGATTAAGTTTTCGGCGGGATCGGCCGTCGGCTTCCGCGACCGGCCGGACGACTGGGTATTCTTGCCGCGCTCCACTGTGCCCTCCGCCTTGACGATATTGGGGCGGCGGCCTCTCGCGCGCCGCTGGGGGCGTTCCTCGGGGGTCATCTCATCGTTCATTCCGGTCCTCTAATCGCCCTAATTACAGCCAGTTACGTCGATCCGGGAGAGCAGTCCCAAGGGGCATTTCGCGGACGCCAGTGACCGGCTTCTGATAATAGTGCTCCGGAGGACGCCAAACTCTTTCTAAATTATTAGCATGCCGAGGGCGGCAACGTATGTAATATAACGCACCGGGACGCGGAGATGCCGGGGGTGAGGGGGGATTTACCTGTGGCGGAAGGTGATGCGGCCTTTGGTCAGGTCGTAGGGGGACAACTCCAGGGTGACCTTGTCGCCCGCCAGCACGCGAATGCGGTTGCGGCGCAGCCGTCCCGCCAGATGGGCCAGCACGACGCGGTCATGGTCGATCTGGACGCTGAATTTGCCGCTCGGGAACTTTTCCAAAACCGTACCGGTTACTTCGATATTGTCTTCTTTACTCATAGACCTCCGTGGGGGATTCGCCGGCGGGGGGCCACCCGATTCTTGGGGCGGCCCCGCCCGCATTTGCTACTAGCCGGCCGTGACGTTGGCTGCCTGCAGCCCCTTCGGACCGCGCGTTACTTCGAACTCCACACTGGCGCCTTCATCCAGGCTTCGGTAACCTTCCGTCTGGATGGCCGAGAAATGCACGAAGACGTCTTCTCCGTTCTCCCGTTGGATGAAGCCGTATCCTTTGGCTGCATTAAACCACTTCACTGTACCTTTTTCTCTCATTCGATGTTTCCTCTTCCGATAGTTGCAGATTAATCTCCCGCGACGCGGCGCCACAAACACAAAAGGGGGTTGCGGCCAACTCACGCAGCCCCCTTTAGACCTGTCTCGACGCGAAGATGAGAGTCAAAATGCTCCTATAGTATATCGCAGGGCGGGCGAGCTGCGCTCGCCAACATCGACAAAAAGCGTCGATGTTGGAGCGGGCGACGCGGCGAGGGGGCGGCGCGGCGATCCTAATTCGGTGGCTTATGGCCGATTCCAGCTACTGCTTCTTCAACGTGTAGACGAAATCGTTCAGGCCGAATGCGGCGGTGGTGGCGTCAATGAAATGGAAGTCGAGCTCGTTGGCGCAGCCGGTCTCAAGCGTCTTCCACGACGATCCCTGAAATCCAAGCGACGCCGCGATCTTGACCGGATTGGCCGAGTTGTCTCGCGCGTGCATCTCCCCGAACGCGCCCTGAAACAACCAGTCGGCGGGGTAATCCTTGACCTGATATATCGGGCCTTTGCACATGAGGATACTGGGACCCACGATCTCCTTCGGCTTGATCGTGACCGTTTTGCCGACCAGCGATTTCATCTCCGATGGGTCCGGCCGGGCAGGGTCGGCCCAGGGCGCCACCACCGCCGAGGCGATCTTCCAGGTACCCAGATAGAAAGGGTCCGCAGCGGGAGCGCGGGAAGCAGATGCGCCGGCGATGAGCAAAGCTACCACCAACCGTCCGCGGCCGCAAATCGAGATAGATTGGTTGAATGGATCAGGCAGGCGAAGCATCTCGGCCATTATATCTGGAGGATCTTCACGTAGGGCAGCGGTTCACGTCAGGGGTGTATCAGATAGACGAGGATCGTATCAAAGCGTTCGCCGCGGAGTTCGATCCGCAGCCGTTCCACCTGGATGAAGCGGCTGCCCAGGCCAGCATCTTTGGGGGACTGGCGGCGAGCGGCTGGCACACCGCCGCGATCACCATGCGGCTCATGGTCACCGGCGGACTGCCTTTCGCCGCGGGCGTCATCGGTCTGGGCGGGGATATCGCTTGGCCACGGCCCACGCGCGCTGGCGATGTTCTGCGGGTGGAAAGCGAGATCGTCGAAATACTGCCGTCGCGCTCGAAACCGAACCAGGGCATTGTGAAGGTACGCAGCACTACGTTGAACCAAGACGGGGAGCCAGTGCAGGTGTTCACCGGGAAGATTCTGGCGTTCAAGCGCGCCGCCGTGTAGATGCCAGGTGTAAATCTATGCGGACTCTGGTGGTGGGCGCCGGCGGGATCGGCGGCTATTTCGGCGGCAGACTGTTCGAGGCAAACCGGGATGTGACCTTTCTGGTCCGCCCGCGGCGCGCTGCCGAGTTGGCCGATGCGGGCCTGCGAATTCGGAGCCGTCGCGGCGACGTGACACTTGCGGCGCCCCTGGCGGTTCTGGCGGAGAACATAGCGGATCCGTTCGATCTCGTGCTGCTCAGCGTGAAAGCATACGACCTGGAAGACGCGATGGCGTCCTTCGCACCGGCGGTTGGACCCGAAACCGCAATCGTTCCGCTCCTCAATGGGATGCGCCACCTGGAGATCTTCGACGAGCGGTTTGGGCGGACCCGCGTGCTTGGCGGCCAATGCACGATCGCCGCGACCCTCAACGATAAACACGAGATCGTGCATCTGAACGAGGCGCACTCGCTCTCGTTTGGGGAGCGCGATGGAACGATGTCCGAGCGCGTGAAAGCCATCGAGAGTCTCATGGACGGATCGCGATTCGACGCGCACGCGAGCGCCACGATCCTGCTGGACATGTCGGAGAAGTGGGTGTTCCTGGCGACTCTCGCCGGCAGCACATGCCTGATGCGCGGGGCCATTGGAGATATTTCCGTGGCGCTGGGCGGCGCGGATCTCGTGCTCCGCCTTCTGGACGAGTGCCGCGCCGTGGCGGCGGCCGAGGGCTACCCGCCACATGCTTACCGCGACGGGCTCGCCACTCACCGCCTCGATGCTGCGCGATATCGAAAATGGCGCTCCGATCGAGGCGGACCACGGCATTGACCATCATTGGCGATCTCCTCCGGCGCGCACGGCTGGGCCAACTGCCGGAGGGCGGCCTTGCGCTTCTCCCGATTGTCTACACTCACCTGAAAGCGTATGAAGCGCGGCGCGCGCGCTCTCCACGCACCGCTTGAGCGAATTGTGACGTTACGGCCTGAAAGCAAAGACTATGCCGGCATTTGACGCTCCGCCGCCGTTGGTCGTGCCAAAGAGCACTCCGTCTTTGCCCAGAACCAAACTCGATTGGGGGTTGTCTCCGTCGCTAGGGCTAGGAGGGCCCGCGAAATTGTGCAGCACTGCCTCGGTCCACGCGCCGCCTGGGGACGCCGGCGGGCTCAGCGAGAATATAGTGCCACACTGGTCCACCTGGCAGGCGGAATTCGTCCCGCTTCCGCCGAGGCTCGAGGTGCCATAGAGCACGCCGCCACGACCCATCACCACGGTGCGGAAACTATCGTTCCAGCTCCGGAAAGTGTAGATCACGGCCTCAGTCCACGCGCCACCCGGAGACGCCGGCGGGTCAGCGAAAACACTGCGCCGCAAACACCGCAATCGATTCCTCCGGAATTGGTCGTGCCGTAGAGCACGCCGCCGCTGCCGATCGCCAAAGGTCCGCTGGCGGCGGCGCCGTCGCTGCCGCCCGTAAAGCTGTAGATTGTTGTATAAGTCCATGCGCCACCCGGGGTTGAGGGCGGGGTCAGCGAAAACACCGTGCCGCAGGGTTCGCCAGAGCATTGCTCGCTTCCGCCGTACGGGGTGGTGCCGTAGAGCACTCCGCCGCTGTCGATTACGAGATCAGCGCCAGGACAATAGTAAACGTTGTTAGGGTATGTGAACACGTACAACACTGCCTCGGTCCAGGGGCCACCTGGGGACGACGGCGGGGTCAGCGAGAACACCACGCCGCCGGGCGTGTCCCCACACGGGGTGCCATAGAGTACCCCGAGGTTGCCGATCGCCGGAGTTGAAAAGGAGGCGCCTCCGTCGGTGCCGCCGGAAAAGCTGTAGAGGGTCTTCAGCGTTTGGGCTCCCGCATAAGAAGTGAAGGTCAGGAGCGCCAGGAAAAGCGTTCCGCCAGTTGCAAATGCACGATGCCGGCAGGTCATATTTTCTCCAGTTGGGATCACTCTTGGCTGCATCGAGGCTGTCGGCGTCAAGGAAACAGGCCGTACGGGTAGGAAATCGGCTCTAGTACTACGAATCGCGATGGAGAGTTACGTGTTTCATGCGGTTACTTGCGGTAATATTCGTTGATGACTAGGATCCGAGCCTCATGCGCTATGTGAAGATCGGCGCTCTCGCTCTGGCGCTGATATTGTTAGGGACCGTCGTATTCCTAATCGTGTCCGACCGGGTGGGCCAGCCCGCGCCGCCCGAGACGGCCAGCCTGATCGCCACCGCTGCGCAGTATCACGTTCGGATCAAGCGCGATACCTTCGGCGTGCCGCACGTCATCGGCCCCCGAGACGCGGATGTCGCATTCGGCATGGCCTTTGCCCATTCCGAAGACGATTTCAGCACGATCCAGCAGGTGGCGCTGGCGGTCCGCGGCCAACTCGCCGCGACCGAGGGGCCGAAGGCCGCCGTCACGGACTATCTCGTCCGCCTTTTCCGGGTCTGGGAAACCGTCAACTCGAAATATGAAAGCGACCTTCCGCCGGATCTGCGGCAAGTGCTGGAAGCTTATGCCGACGGCGTGAACTATTACGCGGCTCTCCATCCGGGTCAGGTGATGCGGGGGCTGCTGCCGTTCACTGGCAAGGATGTGGTGGCGGGTTTCGTCTTCAAGCTGCCTTTCTTCTATGGCCTCGACCACGAGTTGCTGAAGCTGACGCGTCCTGAAGGCGGCGCCATTTCCAATAGCGGCAAGAGCGCTTTTCTGTGGACCGACACGCCGCTACCGGTCGGGTCGAACGCCGTCGCCGTAGCGCCGTCGCGTTCGGCGGACGGAGCCACGCGGCTGCTGGTCAATTCCCACCAGCCCTATACCGGTCCGGTCTCCTGGTATGAGGCGGTGCTCGACAGCGGAGAAGGCTGGCACGTCGCCGGGGGCTTCTTTCCCGGGTCGCCATTCATGCTGCATGGCCACAACCAGCATCTCGGCTGGGCAAACACGGTCAACGGACCCGACCTGGTGGATGTCTACAAGCTGGTCGTCAATCCGGCAAACCCCAACCAGTACCGGCTGGACGGACAATGGCGGGACTTCCAGAAGAGCGACGCTAAGATCCGCGTGAAAATCTGGGGGCCGTTGGTCTGGACGGCGCATCGCGAGGTGCTGTACGCGGAGCAAGGGCCGGTGATGAAGACGGCGCGAGGCACGTTCGCCATCCGTTATGCGGGTATGAACGACGTGCGGCCGCCGCTGCAGTATTTCCGTCTCGACAAGGCCGCCAATCTCGAGCAATGGCGCGCGGCCATGCGGCTGCAGGCGATACCCAGCCTCAACTATGTGTATGCCGACGAGAAGGGGAATATCGGGTACATCTATAATGGCGCGTTCCCGGTGCGGAAGGAAGGTTTGGATTGGCAGGGGGTGCTGCCCGGCGATCGGTCGGACCTGATTTGGCGGAGCTATGTGCCGTTCGACAAGGAGCCGCAGATCTGGAATCCGCCGTCCGGTTTCGTCTTCAATTCGAACAACACTCCGTTCCACGCAACCGCGCCCGCCGGCGATCTGAAACCGGAAGACTTTTCGCCGACCCTTGGAATTCAGACCGACATGACGAACCGCGCTTGGCGCGCGATGGAGACCTACGGCGCGGATTTCCGGATCACGGCGGAGGCATTTCACGCCTATAAGTACGATCTCGCATACAGCGTGCGTTCGAACGAGGCGCAGGTCTTCGCCGAGGTTCTGGCGGTCGATCCAGGCGTCGATCCAAGCCGGGATGCCGATCTCCGGCGGGCGCACGACATTCTGCAGCGCTGGGATCGCAGGACCGATGTGGCGAACCGTGGCGCGGCGCTCGCCATCCTGACGATCGAACCGGTGATCCGCGCCCGGCTGGACGGCAAGGCGCCCAAGCGGCCGATCGATGCGTTGCGGGAGGCGATTCAGACGCTCAAGACGCATTTCGGGCGTCTCGATCCGGAGTGGGGACAGGTGAACCGCCTCCGCCGCGGCACGCTCAATCTGGCCATCGATGGCGGCCCGGATATCTTTCGCGGCGTCTACGGTGAGCGGCAACCTGACGGCACTCTGACGGCGATGGCCGGCGACACCTTTGTCATGTTCGTGACCTGGGACAAGGCGGGCAAGCTTACGTCGGAGAGCATCCACCAGTTCGGCTCGGCGACGCTGGACCGGAATTCACGGCACTATGCGGACCAAGCGCCGCTGTTCGTGGGCATGAAGACGAAAGCCGTCCTGTTCACCCAGGCGCAGCTTGCCGGGCATGTCGAAGCGGATTACCGGCCGGGAGAGCGGGAGAAGGGTATGCCCGGCGTGGCGAATCATGGCCGATAAGACGCGACGTGCGGACAGTTTTGCAGTCATCTATCTGGTGCGGGTGCCCGTACGTTCAGTTGGCCAGAGCGTCGGCCCATGCTGGGCCGCGTCGTGAAGGGACCCTCGGCTGGAATCGAAGGTGCATAGATTTCGCGGCGCCGACAGCCGAGCAACTCGCAGACGGTCTGAACGCCCCCGCCTTCGTTGCGGCCGCCTTCTTGGACCCGCTGCGTAGCCGGATGCACCTCGGGTGCGCGGAATTCCATTATTCCGGCCACGCAGCTACGGCGCTATGCGTGCCGTTGTTGTGGTACTTCATCGGGCGGCTGATCGACAACAGCGACTCCGCCCGGTTACGCCGTTACACCCGTGCCCGCAAGTTCTGGGCCTACCTGGCGGTGTTTCTCCTATCCGCCGCCGCGGCGCTTGTAGTGGCGTCGTTCTTCCTGGCTTCTGCGCTCGAGTTTCTCGTAGTCCGGGTGTGCATGCTGGGCTGGATCGCCGCCGGCATTGTCACTCTCGTCGCCAGATTGCGCGGCGTCGATCACGCGGGCACAGTCTAATAGCGGCGCTCGCCACGGAGCTCATGGCGTATCATAAATGTTTGCCTGAATTGGTGTTCCAAGTTGTCCAGGAAGCTGACGGGGGCTATTGCGCCGAGTGCCTTACCGAAAACATCTTCACGGAGGGAGAAACGTGGGACGAGTTGCGTAACAACGTTGTGGAAGCGACCGCCGCGTTTTTCTTCGACCGCTCGCGCCCCGATCGAATTCGCCTTCATCTGGTCCACGACGAAACCTTGTCCGTCGCATGAAGATCCCCCGCGACGTGTCGGGGCGCGCATCTCGCGCCACGCTGTGCAGGCGATGGCGCTAAGCGGAGATGCACAAGGTCGGGAGCCACATCATTTTGGAAACGCCAGAACCGGTTCACCAGCGGATAGCGATCCCGGACCATGACCCCCTTCGGCTTGGCACGTTCAGTTCAATCCTGCGACGCGTGGCCCAGCACAAGGGTGTGTCCCGTGACGCGATTATCGCAAGTCTGTAGAGTATCGAAGGCCAAGATCGGGCATTCGTTCTGCTCCTTCAAGAATTAGGAACGTGACTTTTTGGGGCGCCCGGCGGTTACTCTTATTTGAGGGCAGTTTGCGGAGCAACCGTTGAAGGCCGATCCGGCCACCGAGGAAGAGCGTCTTCTGATCGAAGCAGCCCAGCGCAATCCGGGCCGCTTCGCGGAGCTTTACGAACGCAACTTTGAACGTGTGTACGCGTACGTGGCGCGCCGCGTGCGCAGCCGGGAAGAGGCCGAAGATGTGACGGCGGAGGTGTTTCAGCAGGCGCTGGCCAATCTTCCACGATTCGAGTGGCGCGGCGTGGCCTTTGCCGCCTGGCTGCGGCGGATGGCCGCCAACGCGATTGCCGACCGATGGCACGCCGCGCGGCGGGAATCGTGCGAACCGGAGCGCGAACTGCCCGAGCCGGCCAGCGCGGAAGATATCGAGCGGCGCGCCATGCTTTTCCAGTTGGTGGACACCTTGCCGGCGGATCAGCGGCGCGTGGTGGTCGGGCGTTTCGTGGAGCAGAAGAGCATCTCCGAGATGGCGCGGGAGTTGGAACGCAGCGAAGGCGCTATCAAGCAGCTTCAATGGCGCGCGCTGAAGAGCCTGCGGGAACTGGCGGGGAGGGCAAATGGCTAAGCGCTCTTTGGCGGACCGCCTGGATCGACTCATCTCGGAGATGCTTACGGCGGAGCATGGCGCCGGGTTTGCCACGAAGGACCGGCGGCTCGCTCCGCTGGCTCGCCTGGGGGCCGACCTGCGGGATTTGCCGCGCCCAAGCTTCAAGGCGCGTCTCAAAAACGATTTGGAAAGGAGAGCATCGATGAGTGCAACAGCAGTGAACCCCATACGAGCGGGCTTTCACACCATCACGCCGTATGTGACGGTGCCCCAGGCCGGCGAATTGATCGATTTCGTAAAGAGCGTGTTCGGCGCACAAGAGCTGTTTCGCGGCACAGGATCGGCCGGGGGCATCCACGCGGAAGTGCGGATCGGCGATTCGATGATGATGATCGGTGGGGGCAGCGCATTCCGCGGAACACCCACTCCGACCGCCCTTCAATACTATGTTCCGAATGTGGACGAGGTGTATGAGCGCGCCCTCGCGGCCGGCGCTACGACGTCGTTGGGCCTGACGGAGGCATGGGGAGACCGATTCGTGGCGGTTAGAGACCCGTTTGGGAACGACTGGATTATCAGCACGCACCTGGGTCCCACGTATGTGCCTGAGGGTCTGCGCGACGTGACCATCTACTTGCACCCGCAAGGAGCGGCGAACCTGATCGACTTTCTGAAGGAGGCGTTCGGCGCCAGCGAATTCGTGCGTCACGATTCGCCCGAGGGAGCCGTGCTGCACGCCAAGGTCCGCGTCGGCGACTCGATGATCGAGATGGGCGAGGCTCACGGCCCGTGGCAGGCGATGCCCACTGCGATTTATCTGTATGTCCCGGATGCGGACGCCGTGTACCGCAGTGCCATGGCGGCCGGCGCGGCTTCGCTTTCCGAACCCACGGATCAGCCTTACGGCGACCGTCTGGCGGGGGTGCAGGACTTCTGCGGAAACCGGTGGTACATCGCGACGCACATCCGGGAAGACACCGCGTCATGATAGGTGCGCCTTGATATACTGCGCATCATGCGAATCAGCAGCGCAGTTTCCATGCGGGTCGGCGCGATGGCGGCCCTGTTCATAATTGTTACGGGCACGGCGGCCGGGCAATACTTCCGCGGCGTCAATGTCTCCCAGGCAGAATGGGGCGACCCTCTCAACGAAACTTACGGCATCGGGAATTACACCTACGCCACAGCACCCACTTTCAACTACTTCGCGGCGCGCGGACTGCCGTTTATTCGCCTGGTGGTAAAGTGGGAGCGGCTGCAGCCCACGTTGGCCGGCGATCTCGATTCCACCCAACTTGGGTATCTACAGCAGGACGTGGCTTACGCCAAGGCGTCCGGGGCCCTGGTCAGTATCGTTCCGCACAACGAGGCACGGTATGCCACTAGCGAGAGCCAGGTTGCCAATTACGATACCGACGCCTGTATCATCGATAATCCATGCCCCGGCAGTTCGGTCAACGTCACGTCAGACGATTTGGTGGATTTCTGGGTCAAGATATCCAACGTCTTCAAGGACGAGCCGGCCGTAGCGGCTTACGACTTGACCAACGAGCCACACGATATGGGAGTGGCAAACTGGGGCCAGATCGCGCAGAAGGTACTTGCCGCGATTCGCAATAATGGCGATAACAAGACGATCATGATTCCCGGCGATGGGTGGAGTAACGCGACCTACTGGTCGACTTACAACGGCGCCACGCCTTTTATCAGCGACCCCGCTAAGAATTACTACTATGAGGCTCATCTTTACTTCGATTCCGATTTCAGCGGGACTTACGCCGAAACTTACGACCAGGAGCTGGCCGCCAATGCGCAACTGGCCGAGGTGGGAGCCACGCGGCTGGCACCCTTCGTGAGCTGGTGCACAACCAACAACGTCCCGTGTTATCTCGGGGAGTACGGCATACCGAACGACGATCCGCGATGGCTGACCGTGCTGGACAACTTCTTGAAAGCGCTGGATCAAGCGGGTATGCCGGGCACGTATTGGGCGGCGGGCGAGCTATGGGCAAGCGTGCCCGGTTGCTCCTGCAGCTTGCTCTCAGTGCAGCCGGCGAGCGACTTCACGACCGACGCGGAGCAGTTGCCGACGTTGCTGGGGCACCTGAAGCCGGCTTCGTGGGTGACGGTGTCGGCGGCCGCTGTTTACGGGTGGGCCAGCGCACCGGGCGAACTGGTGACCGGTTACGGCAGCGGGCTTGCGACGGGGACGGGGCCGGCCACACCAGGCGAGGCGTTGCCCACGACGCTGCAGGGCGCCCAGGTGCAGTTGACCGATAGCACCGGGAGTGTGTCGCTGGCGCCGCTCTTATTCGTCTCGCCGGGGCAGATCAATTATCAGGTTCCAAGCGGCGTGGCGGCGGGCGTGGTGACGGCGACGGTCTTAAACGGCACGGCCGCCGCAGCGACGGGGTTGCTGGAGGTGCAATCCGTCGCGCCGACGATTTTCACGGCGAACCAAACGGGACAGGGCGTGCCGGCGGCACAGATCCAGCGCGTGCACCCCGACGGCACATACGACTACGAGAATGTGTACGAGGCGGGAAGCGGGCTGTACGTCGCTTCTCCGATCGCGTTCAACGGAGACAGCCTTTATCTGCTCCTCTACGGCACTGGATTCGATGGGGCGTCCAAGAGCGGCACCACCGTTACCGTAGGCGGGACTTCTACGACGGTGCTGTTTGCGGGTCCACAAGGGCAGTTTGCGGGATTGGATCAGATCGACGCGCAACTGCCGAGTTCGCTGGCCGGAGCCGGCCAGGTGACAGTGAACGTGACTGTTAATCAAATGACGGCCAACGCGGTGACGATCGCGTTCCAGTGAGACGCGCACGGAGCGGGCTCGGTTGTGCTAACGTCGAGTCTGGTTCTCCTTGGGAGGTGACGCTTGCAAGCAACCCTCAATCCCGCGTCCCCGGCGCGGGACTCGATCCGTGCCCCACAACCGGTCGCCCGCAACATCGCCGTGGACGCCTATCGCGGCTGGGTGATGCTGCTGATGATGGCCGAAGTCCTGGAACTGGCGCGCGTGGCGCACGCTTTCCCCGGCAACTGGTTCTGGGCGTTTCTGGGATACAACCAGACTCACGTGGAGTGGGCCGGCTGCTCGCTGCACGACATGATTCAGCCCTCGTTTTCCTTCCTGGTGGGGGTGGCGCTGCCTTACTCCATCGCCAGCCGGCTGGCCAAAGGCGGCACGTTCGGCAAGATGTGGGCGCACGCCATCTGGCGCTCGTTTCTGCTGATCGCGCTCGGAATTTTTCTGCGGTCGATGTACAGCCCGCGGACCTACTTCACGTTTGAAGACACGCTCACGCAGATCGGGCTGGGATATCCGCTCCTGTTCCTGCTGGGCTTCTGCAAGCCGCGCTGGCAATGGACTGCGCTGGCCGCGATTCTGACCGGCTACTGGCTGGCGTGGGCGCTCTACCCCGTGCCGGGTTCCGGATTCAATTGGCAGTCGGTGGGGGTGCCCGCCAACTGGCAGCATTTCTACCCCGGCTTTGCCGCGCACTGGAACAAGAACGCCAACCTGGGCAACGCCTTCGATCAGTGGTTTCTGAACCTATTCCCGCGCTCGCACCCGTTCGTCTTCAATGACGGCGGATACCTGACGCTGAGCTTCATTCCCACGCTGGGCACCATGATCCTGGGACTGGTGGCCGGCCGCTGGTTGCGCGCCAGCGCGCCGCGCATCCCGATGCAGCGCCTCTTGATCGCCGGCGTGATCGGGGTCGCCGCGGGCCTGCTGCTGCATTTCACCGGCATCTGCCCGGTGGTGAAGCGCATCTGGACTCCGGGTTGGACGCTATTCAGCGGCGGCGTCTGCTTCCTGTTTACGGCGGCCTTCAGTTGGGTGATCGACGTGAAGGGTTACCGGAAGTGGGCCTTCCCCCTGGTGGTCATCGGCGTGAACTCGATCGCGGCTTACATGATCGCGCATCTGTTCGAGCGCTTCGCCTTCAGCTCGCTCCGGATTCACCTGGGTCCCAATGCGTTCCGTATCTTCGGACCGGGCCTGGAACCGCTTCTGCTGGGCGCCGCGGTGCTGCTGACTTACTGGATCATCCTTCACTGGATGTACAAGCGCAAACTATTTCTTAAGATTTGAAGCGCATACTGCTCATTCCGGCGCTGTGCGTGCTGCTGGCGGGCGCGCTGGTCTATGTGTGCGATTATGTGTCGCTCCGCTATCGCATTCCGAACAACCGGCAGCAATTCGGCAGCGTAATGGTGCAACGGGCATGGGTGATGCCGATGAAGAGCGGCAAGACCGATTACGCGTTCGACCCGCCCGCCCCGCAGGAGTGCGTGAATTCGCTGTTCCCGCATTTCGGCGATCCGCCGTGCTGGTACCTCAACCGGCACAAGCGGCAACAGGTCAACACGGGGAGCCAGTGACGAAGGCGCCGCGGCCAGTATGACGCCGGATGAGCGTCTGCAAGGCGTCTCCGCGGAATGCAAGGCCGGTAAGAATCAGTAGCGCCATCACCGTGATTGCCAGACCGTAGCGGAAGTAGTTGGAACGGAACTCAAAGCGGATTTCCGCACTGCCTGCGGGTACCACAGCGCCCATCAGCGCGTGATCCACGCGCACCACCGGGATTTCGTCGCGGCCGAGAAAAGCTCGCCAGCCCGGAAACCAGGATTCGCTCAGTTTCAGCAGGCTGGGCGATGCGGCCCGATAGCGAACGCGATAGGACTGTCCGTCGTAGACAGCTATGGATGCAACCGCCGCGGGATCCTGCCGTACGGGGGGATGGGGTTCGAGAACCACGGAGCCCGCCGCGGGGTCGAGCGTCTCGAGCGCTTTCCTGGAGGCTTCGCCGCCACGCAGATCCGAGACGGTTTTCGGGAAGTAGGCGCGCGGCAGCACGGCCGCGTTGGTATCCAGCGCGCCGGTGCGGAGGTTTACGAAGCGGCTCACGTTGAGGCCATCGCGCAACTTTGGGTTGCGCGACATGGCACCCGCGTACTCATCGCCCAAGGCGGGCTCCAGGGCAAAATACCCGTAGGTGGTTTCGAGCCGGACATCGAGCGGATGGTCGAGCGGACCAAGGCCGGGGAAGGCGCGCGGGCCGTCGAAGCGGGTGAGCGGGGCCTGGGTCTCCGCAACCTGCTGCCGCGCGTAGGCTTCGCGGTCGCCGTACAATTCGGCAAAGCTGCCGCGCGCGTAGGCCAGCGGATTGTTGAACGAGTTCCAATACCAGACATCGGCGAATAGAAACGCGATCAGGATGAACGGAAGTGCCGGTACGCGCCAACGGCCGAAGATCCAATCCGCGCCCGCGCCTGCCAACATAGCGAGGGCGAGCGCAGCGATAAACCAGCCCTGGATGGGCGCGCGCACCTTGTGCAGACCGGGGATGATGCCGGCGAGACGGTAGAAGCCTCCGGCCGGCCCGGCAAGATACCACAACGTGGGGATGAGAATCGTCAGGGCCGGCCATCGCATCCGGGTTTTGGCTGCTCCGAGGGCAGCCAGGGGAACCAGCAGCAGGCCGGCATAGAGATAATACTGTGTCACATCGAAGGGACCGGTGTAGTTTCCGGAGATGGCGCCAAGCGAATCGGGCGCGAAAAGAGTCAGCAGCGGCCGCAGATGGAGCGTGCCTTCCGTGCTTGAGGAGTAGTCTGCCGCGGCCCGGATCGAATGCGCCGTCAATTCAAGGCCGGGTAGCACCTGAATGGCCGCCACCGCAGCCGCGCCGGCGGCGATCCCGATCACGATCGGCACGGATCGAAGCCAGCGCTGGCGATTGGACCAAAGGCCGGAGAGAGCGAAGAGCCCGAGGGCCAGGAATCCGTAAAGAGCGGTCTGGAAATACCCCGCCAGGATCATCATGCCGCCCGCGAGGGCGCCGAGCGCCGTATACCGGATGGTCCGCGGACCGGTGGCGCGCTGGTATGCGGCCAGCAGCCAGGGAAGCCACGCAGCGGCGCAGAACAGACCAACATGCGAGCTATGGCCGGCGAAGAAGCCGGACAGGCCATAAGCCAGCGATCCCAGCAGACCGGCACTGCGCCGGAGCCCCAGTTGGAAGAGGAAAAAATAAACGCCCAGGCAGGCGATGAGGGCGTGCAGGGCAATCTCCAGTTGGAGGACGCGGGGCGCAATACCGGCTAAAAAGAATGGCCAGTGCGGCAGATACCAGGCGGCCATTTCGGTGTTCGCCAGGATCGGATATCCGGAGAAAAGATAAGGCGACCAGAATGGCAGCACACCGGCGCGCAAGTTGTCCGAGAAGTATTTTTGCAGGGGATAGTGCATGTCAGCCGCATCCCATTGGATGCTAGCCGAGGAGGAGGTCAGCGGAACCCAATAGAAGAGGGCCACGCACGCGAAAATCACGGCGGGAAAGGTCCAGGCGGGTAGCGTGCGCGCAGGCGCGGCAACTGCGGCGGGCCTCGTATGATGCTTCCGGCGGCGCTTCACCGGTTCATGATAGCGCGACGCTACCTGGCAACTGTTTTGTCCGGCTATTCTCCGGACACTACACTGGGATTTCACGATGCAGTCGGGACAACCCAGCCGCACAGCCCGGGCCGCGGCGGTCCATCGCGCCGTTCACGAGGTGCTGGAGAAGGGCCGCATCTTCGCCGATCCGTTGGCGCTGTGCATCCTGGGCGAAGATGCCGAAGCCCTGGCTCGCGACGCCGGGCACAACCCGCACAGGCGGGCGATGCGTCTGTTCATCGCCGTGCGGACGCGCTTCGCCGAAGATGCTTTGGCAGCCGCGGTGACGCACGGTGTTCGTCAGCTTGTGGTGCTCGGCGCCGGCCTGGATACCTACGCTTACCGCGGCGCAATGCGGGACCGCCTTCGCATCTTTGAGGTGGACCACCCGGCTACGCAAGCCTGGAAACGGCAGCGGCTCGCGGATGCGGACATTCCGATGCCGCGCACCCTCACCTTCGCGCCGGTGGATTTCGAGCGCGAGACCTTGCGGGACGGCTTGGCCGCCGCCGGCTTCGATCCGGCGCCGCGATCCTTTTTCACCTGGCTTGGAGTCGTGCCTTATTTGACGGAGGAAGCCGCCTTCGCCACGCTGAGCTTCATCGGAAGCCTGCCCGGCGGCGTGCAAGTGGTGTTCGACTACAGCAATCCCCCGGACTCCTTGTCCGGTGAGATGTGCGCCGTCCACGACGCGCGCGCGGCGCATGTCGCCGAGATCGGGGAGGCCTGGGTGAGCTACTTTGAATCGGATGCGCTTGGCGCCAAGCTTAGGGCGCTGGGCTTCATCGAGGTCGAAGACCTGGGCCCGCCTCAGATCGCGGCACGCTACTTCTCGCAGCGGGCCGGTTCCGCTCGCGGCAAGGGCGGGCATATTGTGCGTGCGGCGACGTTTTGAGGCCGCTCCCTTAGCTTAGAAGCTGTGAAAGAAAACGCGAATCGCGGGGGGCCGCCACAAGGCTGCGGCAGTCGTGGGGCATGACCTCCAGGTCTGCGCGGGTCCTCCAGGACCCGCTCTTCGCGCAGCGGAATCAGTAATATCGTAGCGCGCACGGGCCGACGTGGACGTCGGCCGCAGGACTGGAGTCCTGCCCCACAGCGGTAGCACCCCAGCGTGTCGCCCTTCGTTATGATGGGGAAGGTGTGCCGGAGCTTCGCTTTCTATTTAGCCACGTCGTTGCTGGCCTGCGCGCAGGTGGTTTGGGCGCAGACGGCAAGGTACGAAGGGCAGCCCATCGCCGATATTCAGTTCGTCCCGCAGGAACAGCCGCTGACCGCCGCGGAACTGGCTAACGCTATCCCGCTCAAGAAGGGCGAACCTCTGCGGCTGGCGGATGTGCACGCGGCCATCGAGCGGCTGTATGCCACAGGCGCCTTCGACGACATCCAGGTGGATGCCGATCCCGCGCCGGCTCCCGCCAGCGGCGTGATCGTACGAATCGTCACCAAGAATAGCTGGTTCGTGGGCAACGTAGCGGTGCTGGGCCATATCTCCGATCCACCCAACCGCGGCCAACTGGTGAACGTCACACGGCTGAGCCTCGGGCAGCCGTTTACGGAGGAGGACGTGGCTCCGGCACAGACCGCCATCGAGCGCCTGCTTGAAAGCAACGGCCTGCACGCGAGCCAGGTCCGGCCAGAGGTGTCCTACGATCCGCACACGCAGCAGGTGAGCGTACACTTCGTGGTGGATTCCGGACGGCGCGCCCATTTCACCACACCGGCCATAACCGGCGACACCAAGATGCCGTTGGAGGATATCGTGAGCGCCACGCACTGGCGCCGCTGGCTGATCGGGGGGTGGCGCACGGTCAATCAGTCGCGCGTGAGCAAGGGCGTCGAGGATGTGCGTTCCAAGTACGAACGGCGCGGGCGCTTTGAAGCACGCGTGTCTTTGAAGGCGATGGACTACGATGCGGACACCAATCGCAGCAAGCCCTCGCTGGATATCGATGCCGGACCCGAAGTCGAGGTGCACGCCGTGGGGGCCAAGGTCTCGCAAGGCAAGCTGCGGAGTCTGGTGCCCGTTTTTGAAGAGCACACCGTGGACGAATCCCTGCTGCTCGAAGGCGAGCGCAACTTGCGGGACTACTTTCAATCGCAAGGTTATTTCGACGCCGCAGTCGAATTCAAACCGCAGCGCGTCGTCAACGATAAGGCATCCATCGACTTTCTCATTAACCCAGGCAAGCGCCACAAGCTGGTGCTGATCGGCATTCAGGGCAACAAGTATTTCAGGACGGAAGCCATCCGGGAGCGCATGTTCCTGATGCGCGCTTCGCTCGTGCAGTTCCGGCGCGGCCGCTATAGCGGAGCTCTGCTGCGGCGCGACGAGCAGTCCATCGGCAGCTTGTACCAATCCAACGGATTCCGCGACGTAGCGGTCACGCACAAGCTTGTGGATGGTTATAAGGGCAAGCCCGATAATCTGGCGGTTTTCATCGATATTCAAGAAGGCCCGCAGTACTTCATCCATAACCTGGATGTGCAGGGCGCCGCCAAGTTGGATAAGGCGCAGTTGCTATCTCAGCTCAGCTCCGTGGAAGGGCAGCCCTTCAGCGAGTACAACGTGGCCGTCGATCGGGATACTGTCCTGCAGCAGTACTCCACGCGGGGGTTTCCGAACGCCACGTTTGAATGGAGTTCCAAGCCCGCGTCCGAGGCCCACCAGACGGACTTAACCTATGTCATCCACGAAGGGCAGCAGGAGTTCGTGCGCGACATCCTGATCAGCGGCTTACAAAACACGCGCCGCAGCCTGGTGGATAGGAACATGTTGTTGAAGGCGGGCGATCCGCTGTCGCCTACCGCCATGCGCGAATCGCAGCGCCGCCTGTACGATTTGGGCGTTTTCGCGCGCGTGGATACGGCCATCCAGAATCCCGACGGCGACAGCGGCGAAAAGTACGTGCTCTACGACATGGAGGAGGCGCACAAGTATTCGACCGCCACCGGCTTCGGCGCTGAGTTCGCCAGAATAGGCGGATGCTCGACTTGCCTGGAGGCGCCCCAAGGCCAGACCGGCTTTGCGCCGGATTTCACGCTGGACGTCTCG
The DNA here is from genome assembly GCA_003132865.1 of Bryobacterales bacterium. The sequence goes on along the minus strand of PKYZ01000696.1, from coordinate 12,199 downwards.
CGCCTGGACCTGTGGGGTCTGGGCCAGAGCCTCAGTTTCCGGGGCCGCGTTTCCACCCTGGAGCAGCGCGCGCTGATCAACTATACGGTTCCCCGTTTGCGGGGCAATGAGAAGCTGACTCTCTCATACACCATTCTGTACGACAACAGCAAGGACGTGCGCACGTTCACCGCGCAACGCGAAGAAGGCTCGGTGCAACTTTCCGAGCGGCTTTCCAAGTCGATCACATTTCTATACCGGTACACTTACCGGCATGTCACGGTGGATCAATCGACGCTGAAGATTTCGCCGCTACTGATTCCGCTGTTCTCGCAGCCGGACCGCGTGGGCGAAGTCTCGTGGAGCATGGTTCAGGACCGGCGCGACGATCCCATCGATACGCACAAGGGCGTCTACAACACCATGGACATCGCGGCGGCGCCGCACGCTTTCGGCTCCGAGATTACCTTCGGACGCTTCCTGGGGCGCAATGCGACCTATCACCCGATCGGCAAGAAATTGGTGCTGGCGCGCGCCACCAGCTTCGGCATCGTGCATCCCCTGCAGAATGTCGCGGACCCGAACACGGCGATCCCGCTGCCCGAGCACTTCTTCTCCGGCGGCGCCACTTCCGAGCGCGGCTTCCCCGATCTGCAAGCCGGGCCGCGCGACACCGTCACCGGATTTCCCCTGGGCGGCACCGCGCTGCTGATGAACCAGGTCGAATTGCGCTTCCCATTGCTCGGCGAGAATATGGGCGGAGTGCTCTTTCACGACATGGGCAATGTCTACAGCAGCCCGTCGAATATCTCGTTCCGCACGGATCAACATGGGCTTTCCGATTTCGATTACATGAACCACGCAGTAGGCTTCGGGATACGTTATCGCACGCCGATCGGTCCGGTGCGGTTGGACCTGGCGTACAGCATTAATCCGCCACGCTTCATCGGCTTCTCGGGAAGCTTCAGCGACTTGCTGAACGCCGGCCAGTACCCGTGCCAGACCCAACCTGCCAGTTGCGTGGCGCAGAGCATCAGTCACTTCCAATTCTTCTTTTCGATAGGGCAGACATTCTGATGCGGCGCCGGTTTTCCATCGCGATCTGCCTGGCCGGCCTGCTGGCCGCCGCCGCCGAGATCGTCGACCGCATCGCCGTTTCGGTGGGTAATCGCGTCATCACCGAAACCGATCTCGACCGCGAGATACGCATCACGGCCCTCCTGAACGGCGGGAAGCCCGATTTCAGCCCGGCCAACAAGCGCCAGACCGCGGAGCGCATGGTGGACCAGACGCTGGTGCGCAACGAACTGGAAGCCAGCCGATACCCGCCGCCCTCCGCGGCCGACGTGGAAGCGGCGCTCGATGAGGAGAAGGCCCGCTTTGGGGATGACGCCGCGTACCGCCGCGCGCTGATTGAGTACGGGGTGAGCGCAGACGTTCTGAAGGGCCGGCTGACGTGGCAACTGATGCTGCTGCGGTTCATCGATGTGCGCTTCCGGCCCGGCATCCAGATCGGCGGCGAGGAGATTCTCAAGTACTTCAACGAGCACATGCGCGCGGGACTGATGCAGGCGCATCCCGGCCAGACGCCTTCGATGGAGGACTACCACGCTGGCATCGAGCAAACGCTCATCGGCCAGGCCGCCGACCAACAAGTGGAGCAATGGCTCAAGGAGGCCCGCCGCCGCACCCATATCCAATACCACGACGAGGTTTTCCGATGAGCCGCCGCGCGCGTAGAATTCTGATCGTGGTGGGGAGCCTGGCGGCGGTGGCGCTGTTACTGGGGCTGAGCGCGATCCTGGCTCTGCGCAGCGATTGGTTTCGCGAGAAAGTCCGCCAACGGATCGTAGCGGAAGTGGAGAAGGCCACCGGCGGGCGCACGGAGATCGGCGCTTTCCGGTTCGACTGGAAACAACTGCGCGCCGAGGTGGATGGCTTCGTGCTGCACGGGAGCGAGCCGGCGAATGCGCCGCCGCTCGTCCGCGCGGACGCCATCGTGGTGGGCATCAAGATCGTCTCCGTGCTGAACCGCTCCGTCGATCTTCAATACCTCGACGTGCGGCATCCGCAGGTTTACGTGATTCTTTATCCGGACGGGCACACCAACCTGCCTGCGCCCAAGGTGCGGCGGGCAGGCAAGGGCACGCTGGAGACCATTCTGGATCTGGCCATCGGCCGCTTCAGCCTGCAAGATGGCAGCTTCGAAGTGTCGGGCCAGGGCAAAACGCCGTTCGACGCGCAAGGCCGCAATCTGCGTGCGCAGTTCGATTATGACGCGGCGGGGCTGCGCTATCGCGGACAGTTGTCCATTGCGCCCGCCGCATTCCATTGGGGCGGTTACCGGCCCGTGCCGCTGGATATGAGCCTGGCGCTGGCCGTCGAGAAGAATCGGGTGCGAATCGATTCCGGACGCGTATCTACGGGGCAGTCGCAGGCCGAGTTCTCCGGCGCGATCGACAGCCTGACCGATTTCTCGGGCGCATTCCAATATAAGGTGCGCGCGTCGCTCGCCGAGGTGACGCGCACGCTCGGCTGGCGCACGCAACTGGAAGGCCCCGTAACGCTGGCCGGGAAGGCCAGNNGCTTCCACGGCACGTCGGACTATCAGGCCAGCGGCGCGCTGCACGCGGCGGGTCTGCTTCTTCGTCTCGACCCGCACTTCACCTTGCGCGACTTCCGTGCAGATGGCGGCTTCAGCATCGACCCGCATCGCATCTCAGTCACGGGGATGCGGCTTGCGGGACTGGCGATGGCCTCCCTGACTGGAACGAATAGGGCGCTCGAACCCTTCCCAATTAGCGGGCGCATCGAAACCGTGGTGCTGCGGCAGAAGACGGTGGACGCCAACGGCATTCACATCGACACATTGGACGGCTCTTTCACAGGGAAGACGCAGATCGCGGACTTCCAGCGCGTCCACGTGGAGGGCGATGTAGCCGGCTTCGACGTCCGCAAGCTGATGCGTGTCTACAACGGCCAGACCGTGCCCTGGGATGCGGCCGCATCCGGTCCGATGCAGTTGAGCGTGACATTAGGCAATGCGAGCACGCTGCAGCTTGCGGGCCGCATGGCGATTTCGCCCGCCGGAACCGGCGCGCCCGTGCGCGGCTCAATAAACGCGGCCTACGACGCAGCCAGCGAGACCCTGGATCTGGGAACCTCCACCCTCGCGCTGCCATCCACGCGCCTCGATTTTTCCGGCGTGCTGGGACGGCAATTGCGCGTGCGCGCCGATTCGCGCAACCTGGACGAAGTGCTGCCGGCTTTCGATATCCAGTCGCTGCCCGTAAAGTTGCAGTCGGGCGAAGCGGCGTTCGATGGCTCGATCGCCGGCAAGCCGGAAGCCGCGCACATCACTGGTCATGGCAATGCCACGAACGTGGTTTGGTCCGGCCGGACCTTCGAGGCGCTCAGCGGCGATATCGACCTTTCGAGCGCCGGCCTTACCGTGCGCAGCGGCAACGTGCAGCAAGGCGCATTGCACGCGCAGGGCGCAGGCTCCTTGGGCATGCGCGAGTGGAAGGTGGAGGACTTGAGCCCGGTCTCGTTCGCGGGTTCCATCCGCAATGCTCCGGCGGCGGATCTGATGGCGATCGCGGATATCAAGAACGTGCCGGTGGAGGGGACCATCAGTGCGGACGCGAAGGTCGCGGGAACCTTCGGCGCTCCTCGCATCGAAGCCACGGTCACGGACACCAAAGGCGCGCTCGACGGCGAACCATTCGACCGCTTCACCGGCACGCTGGATTACTCGGGTTCCACCGTGGAGTTGGCGAACGCGCAACTGGCGGCGGGCGGCAAGAATGTCACACTGCAGGCGCACTACCAGCACCAAGCCGGCAACTTCGGAAACGGTCAACTGCGTTTCCAGGTGGATAGCAATGCCATGCCGCTTAGCCAGTTTCATATCGTGAGTAAAGACTATCCCGGCATCGGCGGCACGGCCGAATTGCATGGCGCCGGCGTGGTGGATATAGCGCCCGCCAAGCCCGGCCAGCCCGGCTTCCGCCTGATTAGCTTGAACGGCACGCTTGCCGGACGGGGCTTGCGGATCAACGATCAGACCGTGCGCGACGGAACTCTTACCGCCGCGACCAAAGGTTCGGAGCTGGTGGCGCACTTCGATTCCGAGTTGGCGGGCTCCGTCATCCAAGGCGATGCCAAGTGGAGTCTGACGGACGATTATCCAGGCAGCGTGCAGATCAGCTTCAAGCGCCTCGACCTGGAACGCTTGCGGGCCTGGCTGAGAGGCAAACGGCCTCCGGGCGGCATGCAGATCGCGGGGTCGGCCGAGGGCACGCTGTCGATCGCCGGCCCGGCCCTCAAGCCGGATCTGTGGAAGGCGCAGTTGCGTATTCCTTCCTTCGAAGCCGGGCCGGGCGCCGACCTGGCCGGCAAGGATAATGCGCTGGCGCTGCACAACGCGGCGCCCATCGTAGTGACCATGGAGCGCAACGTCGTAAAGGTCGAAAGCGCCCGCCTGGTGGGCCGCGCCACCGACCTGTCGCTATCCGGAACTATCAACCTGCAACAGAAGAATGCGCTGGACCTGCGCGTCAGCGGCAGATTAGACCTGGCCAGCCTCAGGGATTTCAGCCAGGACATTTACGGCTCGGGCTTCATCGAAACCGGCGTCACCATTCGCGGCCCGTTTGCGCAACCGCAGGTCGCCGGCCGCCTGGATATCAAGGACGCCACTATCAGCCTGGCCGAGCTTCCGGTGGTTGTATCGAAGACCAACGGGGTGATCCTGTTCGACGGGAGCCGCGCCACCATCCAAAGTCTGTCGGGCGAGAGCGGCGGCGGGAAGGTGACGGTTTCCGGGTTCGCGGGCTATGGCGGCGACGCACTGGTGTTCCGCCTGCAGGCCACGGCGCACGAGCTGCGGGTGCGCTATCCCGAGGATTTCAGCACGGTGGCCAACGCCTCGCTGAGCCTGACGGGCACTAGCGACAGCAGCACGCTTTCCGGCCACATCACGGTGCTGCGCACGGGTTTCAATCCGCGCTCCGATTTCAGCTCCATCCTTGCCAAATCCGCCGAGCCGGTGCGCACGCCGTCGGCGCAGACCGGCCTGCTGGCCAACATGCGCTTCGACGTGGAGATCGACAGCGCGCCCGACATCACGTTCCAGAGCTCGCTGGCGCAGGGGCTGCAGGCGGAGGCCAGCCTGCGGCTGCGGGGCACGGCTACCAATCCGTCGCTGCTGGGGCGCATCAATATCACCGGGGGGCGGCTGGTTTTCTTCGGCACGCCCTTTACGGTGAACCAAGGGTCGATCGCGTTCTACAATCCGGTGAAGATCGAGCCGGTGCTTAACATGGATCTGGATACCAAGGCGCGCGGCATCGACGTGATTCTGAACATATCCGGGCCGATCAACAAGCTGAACCTGACGCCGCGCTCGGACCCGCCGATGCCCTTTTCCGATATCGTGGCGCTGCTGGCAACCGGTGTTTCTCCGACCTCGGACTACGCGACGCTGATGTCCGGCCCGGCGTCGCCGCAATCCATGCAGCAGATGGGTGCGCAGGCGCTGCTGGGCGAGGCCATCGCCAGTCCGGTCACCGGCCGGCTGCAGCGGTTCTTCGGCGTGACGCGGCTGAAGATCGATCCCACCCTCACCGGACTGACCGGCGTGGAGAACAACCCGCAGGCGCGGCTGACTATCGAGCAACAAGTGACTCCGGAGATCACGTTCACTTACATCACGGATGTGACCAGCACGAATCCGTTGGTGATCCAGGTGGAGTGGGCCTTCAGCCGCCAATGGTCGGCGGTGGCGCTGCGGGAGGAGAATGGGCTAGTGGGGCTGAACTTCGTGTATAAGAGAAGGTTCAAGTAAGTGGGCGCGCTTCGCTCGCCGAGGCCATGGGCCAGGGGCCGCGGCCGGGGTTGTGCTTGCAGGCGCTTGGAGAGACAGTGATCGCGTATCCGTTGTGTCGTGGGGCCCGGTTTTTCAAAGACCCGGGGGGCGGGAACGGCGAGGATAACGAGAAGCAGCTATATGGATCGGCAAGGTGGCGATGTCCGGCGATGTATATTTGGATATATTTGGAATTGGCAGGTATCGTCATGGTGCCAGAGGCTTCCCGCTCGGTTCCACGCTGGCCGTCAAACCTCGACACCTTCTTGGGGCGCAATCACTTCATCGGTAGTAATCTCGAAATGAACCAGGCGAGCATCTCCGAAAGATGTGGTGATTGCAACGTCGGTGGCGTCACGGCCCGTGGCCATCAACACGCGCCCGATGCGGGGGACATTATTCCTCGCATCGAAAGCCCACCAGCGGCCTTCGAGGTACACCTCGAACCAGGCGCTGAAGTCCATGGGGGCGTCGGTGAGCGGAACCGAGATGTCTCCCAGATATCCAGTCGCGTAGCGCGCTGGAATATTTAAAGACCGGCAGAAGGTAATCGCGAGGTGCTGAAAGTCCCGGCACACGCCCGTCCGCTCCTGGTATACATGGAGCGCGGTTTTTGTCGCGCTGGCAAAGGGATAGCCGAAAGTGACGTTCTCGTGCACCCAGTCGCAGATTGCCTGAACCCGCTGCCAGCCCGGCGCAATACCTCCGAACAACTGGGCCGCGGTGTTGGACAGCAGATCCACTTCGCAATAGCGGCTGCTCAACAGAAACTGTAGTGTTTCCGGCGGCAGATCCGCCACCGGAATTTCGCGCGCGGAGCGATCGTGCGGGTCCACGTTCCCGGAGTCTTCGATGAGCGTCGAATTCCAGAGCCGAATCCGCCCGGCAGGAGCGGTAAACCGGCAGCAGAGGTTCCCGAAAGTGTCGGTGTATTGCTCCTGTTTCACATCCGGCTCGATCCGTAGCCGATCGGGCTCCAGGAGGTCGCCCGCGCGCGATGGATGCACGTTGAGCATGGCAACGACCGGCACCGAAACGGGCGCTTCAAACTGAATGTCATATCCAAGACGAATCCGCATGATTTTTCCTAAACCATCGGGTGGGCGCGTGCGCGGCGCCAGCAGGCGTACGGGAACGACCGCACTTCACCTCGGCCGGTTGCCTTCTAGTTTAAGCGAAACACAGCCGGAATGGCTTCCGGTTTGACGGGCCAGGACGCAGGAACCGGGAAGATTCATACATAGAGCCAGGTGTCGAGACGAGTCTCGACACGGCACGCATGAGTGCGTCCGCCACCCGACCAGTAGAACCGGGAGCCAGGGAGAGCTATTTCCGTGCTATAATCTCCGTCTCCGGCCCTATTCCCCGTCGAACGGTTTCCGGTTTCAGACGACCTCGTGGAATATGTCCATGCCCGCACAATCCGCCGAGCGCCCGATGCCGGCGCCCTTCTCCGATTATGAGCTCGACGCAGCTTATGACGAGATGTTCCGCGCCAGGGGACGCCCCCGGCCGCATTACAAGAATCTCTATACGCAACTTCTGAATCTTCCATCCGAAGAACTGTACCGCTGCAAGAAGGAAGCCGATCTCTCGTTCTTCAACCAGGGCATCACCTTCACGGTGTACGGCCGTCCCGAAGGCACGGAGCAGATCTTTCCCCACGATTTGGTGCCACGGATCGTCACCAGCTCGGAATGGGCGACCATCGAGCGCGGTCTCACGCAGCGCATCACGGCTCTCAACTTTTTCCTGGCCGACGTTTATCACGAGCGCCGCATCCTGAAAGACCGGATCCTCCCCGGCGAGATTATCTATACCTGCAAACACTTCCGCAGGCAAATGCACGGGGTCAAAGTTCCGCGCGACGTTTATATCAGCGTGGCCGGGACCGACCTGATCCGCCTCCCCGACGGCAGGTTCGTGGTTCTCGAGGACAATCTGCGGGTGCCCAGCGGCGTCTCGTATATGCTGACCAGCCGGAAAGTCATGAAGCAGATCTTCCCGGCGCTGTTTCGGAAATGCGGCGTGCGGCCCATCGAGCAATATAGCCAGGCGCTCTTCTCCACGCTGCGTTCTCTTGCGCCCGAGGGCCGGTCCACCATCGTTTTGCTCACGCCGGGCATTTACAACTCCGCGTATTTCGAGCACGCATTCCTCGCCAGGCAAATGGGAATCGAGCTGGTTGAGGGCCGCGATCTGGTGGTGCACGATAACGCGGTCTACATGCGGACAACGTCCGGTCTGCAGCGCGTCGACGTCATATACCGTCGCGTGGATGACGATTTCGTCGATCCTCTAGCCTTCCGCGCCGACTCTTCCCTGGGAGTGGCGGGGCTCTTCAACGCCTACCGCGCGGGGAACGTGGTGCTAGCGAACGCTCTTGGCACGGGAGTGGCCGACGATAAAGCGATCTATTCCTACGTTCCGAAAATCATTCGTTACTATCTCGGCGAGGATCCCATTGTGGATAACGTCGAGACCTTTCTGATGACGGACCGCGCGCAGCGCGAGCACGTCTGCGGAAACCTGGAGAAATACGTCGTGAAGGCCGTAGGCGAGTCTGGAGGTTACGGCATGCTCATCGGTCCACACAGCAGCCGCGAGCAACGCTCCGAATTCCGCGATATGATTTTAGCGGATCCCAGAAACTACATCGCCCAGCCGACGCTGACGCTGTCCGCCGCTCCCTGTTTTATGAATGGCCGGATTGAGCCACGGCACGTGGATCTGCGGCCATACGTTCTGTTCGGAGAAAAGGTCACCATCGTGCCGGGAGGGCTTACGCGCGTGGCTCTGCGCAAGGGTTCTCTGGTGGTAAATTCATCGCAGGGTGGAGGTTCGAAGGACACATGGGTATTGCAGAACTAATTAAGTGGGGCAGGCCCTCGGCCTGCGGCGGGCTCTCAGCCCGCCTTGCTCTGGCGGCGTGGGACGCCGCCGCAGCGCGGGGCGCTGCCCCACTCTGAAATGGTGTACTAAGGGTGGTCCAATGCTTTCCCGGGTAGCCGATAGTCTCTACTGGATGAGCCGCTATTTCGAGCGGGCCGATCACTGCGCGCGCGTCTTGGAAGCGAATTACAACCTGATGCTGAATCCTTCGAAGCTTTCCACCGAGGAGAGATGGCATCGAATCATGGCGTCTCTGGGCATCGCAGCGACCGCCGGCGGCGTCGACCCGCAAATGGCCATGCTCAAGCTGACCAGCGACCCTGACGACGAATCGTCGATCGTATCCTGTATCGCGGAGTGCCGCGAGAATGCCGGGCAGGTTCGCGAGCAGATCAGTTCAGAGATGTGGGAACGCTTGAACAGTTTGTATCACCAGGTGACGCAGGCCAATTCGAGGCTGGAGACGGACTCCGATCCGCTACGGCTGGTGGCCGCCGTGCGTGAAGGTTCCTACCAGTTTCACGGTGTGACGGACGCCACCATGAATCACGGCGAGGGCTGGCATTTCATTCAACTGGGCAAGTACATGGAACGTTCTTGCGCATTGCCGGTTCTGCTGGATGCCTATTTCTCGGCGGCCGGGGAAGCGGACGACCTGGACTGGGTAGGGCTGCTGGCAAGTTGCGCCGCTTTTGAGTCGTACTGCAAGGTGTACACGGCCGATCTGAAGCCCGACTCGATGGCCGAATTTCTGGTACTGAATCCCGAGTTCCCGTATTCCGTGCGCTATGCGGTCGAGCGGATGAGCGCAGCGATTGCCGCCATCTCCGAGACGTCTTTCACACACGCGACCGCCCGGATCGAACGGATTGCCGGACGGCTGCGCGCTTCTCTGGCTTACGCTCAGATTGCCGACATCATGCTCGGCGGGCTGCACCGTTACCTCGACAGCGTCATCGAGCAGTGCAACAGCCTGCATGCGGCGGTGCACGCAGTGTATATCGATTATCCGATCCAGTCGGCTCTGGAGGCTTGATGTTCTACGCTGTCCGGCATTTTACTCGTTTTCGGTACAGCCGTCCCGTTTGGCAGAGCGCAATGGAATTGCGAATGCAACCACGCAGCGAGAACACGCAGCGATGCTTCACCTTTCAATTGTCCATAAGTCCACAGGCCAGGGTTTTCTCATATCAGGATCACATCGGCAATTTAGTTCACCATTTCGACGTTCCCGGACAGCATCGGCAACTGACGATTATTGCCGACGCTCTGGTGGATGTGGAAACTCCGGCGCCACTCCCCGAGACGCTAGGTCCTGGCGCATGGGACGAACTCGATGCCATGATCGATCGGGAGGATTACTGGGACATGCTGATGCCCAGCGGTTTCGCCCGTACTTCGCCGGAACTCGATGCGCTGGCGAAGGATTTTGGAGTCGTGGAGCGTGGCGGGCGGGAGCCTTTGGAACTGTTGACGACGCTGAACTCCAAGATTTACCAGTATTTTTCTTACGTGAAGCGAAGCACCGGGGTCGATTCGGCCATCGAAGATGCCATCCGGTCCCGGCAGGGCGTTTGTCAGGATTTTGCGCATACCATGATCTCGATCGTGCGGAATTTACGAATTCCATGCCGGTATGTGAGCGGCTACCTGCATCGCGATGCCGAGCACGCGGATCGCTCCGACGAGGGCGCCACGCATGCATGGGTCGAGGCGCTTCTTCCGCATATCGGCTGGGTGGGTTTCGACCCGACCAACAACTTAATTGTGGGCGGCAGACACATTCGAACGGCGATCGGGCGCGATTACGCCGACGTATCCCCGACTGTAGGCACCATGAAAGGATCCGCTGAAACCGAGTTGCAGGTGCGCGTCCGGGTGACCCCTTCCGATGCGGTGCTGCCTCCCGACAAAGAGTTTGCCGCGGACGAAGAATGGTCCCGCTTTCTCGAGAAAGACCAGCAGGCCGAGAAGGAGCACGCGCAGCAGCAGCAACAACAATAGCGGGCTGGCATCACAAGGATCCATGGCCATTCACGTTGCGCTTCACCATCAGACCCGCTACCGGTACGACCGGCGGGTATCTCTCGGACCGCATATAATCAGGCTGCGCCCCGCTCCGCACTGCCGCACGCCAATCCTCGCATATTCGTTGAAAGTCCTTCCCAAGAACCACTTCATCAACTGGCAACAGGACCCGCAAAGCAACTATCTCGCGCGGCTGGTCTTCCCCGAGCCAACCACGGAGCTATTCGTGGAAGTCGATCTGGTTGCCGAGATGGCGGTATTCAATCCGTTTGACTTCTTCCTGGAGCCCTACGCGGAACAATACCCCTTTTCCTACGATCCGTCGGCCGCCCGCGAGCTGCGCCCATTTCTCGAAACCGAGCCGGCCGGGCCCATGCTTTCCGCCTTCCTCGCCAGAGTGCCGCGCGGCAGCGCCCGCACGATGGATTTTCTGGTCGGCCTCAACCAAATGGTGCAGAACGCAATCGGCTACGTCATTCGCATGCAACCGGGCGTGCAGACTTGCGAGGAAACCCTCACTCTGCGCAGCGGCTCATGCCGCGATTCGGCTTGGCTGCAGGTCCAGATCATGCGCCATCTGGGACTCGCGGCGCGCTTCGTTTCCGGCTATCTGATTCAACTCGTGGCCGACGTGAAGCCGCTCGAAGGACCTGCCGGCCCCACCGCCGATTTTACGGACCTGCATGCGTGGACCGAAGTGTACCTTCCGGGCGCCGGCTGGGTCGGATTCGATCCCACGTCCGGGCTGCTGGCCGGCGAGGGACACATCCCGCTCGCCTGCACACCGGACGCCGGTAGCGCCGCGCCCATCTCCGGCGTGCTCGACCCCTGCAATACCGAGTTCAGTCACCAGATGACGGTCGAGCGAATTTACGAATCCCCTCGCGTCACCAAGCCATATACCGCCGCACAGTGGCGGACAATCGAGAAACTCGGCCATCAGGTGGATGCCGATCTGCGCACCGGAGACGTGCGGCTGACCATGGGTGGCGAGCCGACTTTTGTTTCTCTCGACGACCACGACGGAGCTGAGTGGACCACCGCCGCGCTGGGGCCGGTGAAACGCCAGCGTGCCGTGGAACTGCTGGGCAGGCTGCGCCAACGCTTCGCGCCCGGCGGCCTGCCGCATTTCGGACAGGGGAAGTGGTATCCCGGCGAGCCACTGCCGCGCTGGGCATTCGGTTGCCATTGGCGGAAGGATGGCGTGCCCATCTGGGAGGACGCCAGCCTCGTCGCCGAGGACGGCAAAGATTACGGTTACACGGCTGAGCACGCGCGGCAGTTTCTGGAGGCCCTCACGCGCCGTCTGCAAGTGGACACCGCCTTCACCATCGCCGCCTACGAGGACGTCTTCTATTATCTGTGGAAGGAACGCAAGCTGCCGGTCAACGTCGATCCGCTCGATCCCAAGCTCGCAGATCCGATCGAGCG
>PKYZ01000719.1 GCA_003132865.1 Bryobacterales bacterium | reverse complement strand
CGCAAAGCAAACAGGTAGCCGAAGCTCTCCACCACTATCTCCCTCTCATGATCAACGCGATCCAGCCTTGGCTCTCCAGCGCCGACATCGACGCTGGCGCACGCTGGGCGTCCGACGTCGCCGGCAAGCTCCAACAATCGAAAGTCGGAATCATCTGCCTTACGCCCACCAACCTCGAGTCGATCTGGATCCACTTCGAAGCCGGCGCGCTCGCAAAAACTCTGGACAACACTTTCGTCTGCCCGTACCTAGTCGGCGTCGAACCATCGGATGTGAAGGGGCCTCTAACCCAATTCCAGGCGAAGAGGGCAAATGAGGAAGACACAAAACGCCTGCTCGAAACCCTGAACTCCGCGCTCGGCGAGAACGCAGTCAAGGCCGATCAGCTCGCCGAAGCCTTCAGCATGTGTTGGCCAAAGCTGAAGACACAGCTTGACGCAGTTCAGAATGCCCAGCCGCCCGCCAAGAAGCGCAGCGACCGAGACGTCCTGGAGGAACTGCTCGAGCTGGTGCGCGGCCAAGCGCGACCTCAACCCGCTTCTGCCACGCTCACTCCAGGCCCGTTAGACAGTTCCCTTGTGGCCGACCTCCTGAACTTCGCAAATCAGCTCGCCGGCACCGAAGCCAGGGTCTCGCTCGACAACGTCCAGGCCTCCGAGATTACGTTTTCCATTCACGACAAGCACGGCAGACACTCCGGCCCCTTCACCATCCAGGGCGGCACTCCGCGCGCCATGCGCCTTGACCTGCACAGTGAACTGATCGGTGCCATTTCCAAGGCCCGTGCCGAACCTGCGGAACCCACCAGCAGTCCGCCAAAATAGCGGCTCCGCGGGGCGGCCTCCAACGCCGCGCGCCCGACAACTAGCGGCTCATCGTTCGGATGGTTTTCCGGTACAAACGGATTTATTTTTNNTTGCGGAACTCGAGAAGCTCGATACGCGAGGACGCGCGCTGACGCCTGAAGAAGAAAAGCTGGCCGAACTCATGACCCTCCTGGTACGGCAATTTGAGGAGTCTAAATACGCGCTCGGCCATGCGGGGCCGCTTGAAGCCTTGCGTATCCTTACGGAAAATCGCGGCCTGCGCCAGCGCGATTTGATCCCGGTTTTCGGATCGTCGAGCGTTGCCTCAGACGTGTTCAACGGAAAGCGATCGATCAGCAAGGCGCACGTTCGCAAGCTCGCCGAATACTTTCACGTTCCGGTGAGCCTTTTTATCTAAACTCAGCCCTTGGAGCCGATAATNNATTCGTGCCGCAATGCTTCGATAGGATCAACATGCGCTGCTCGCCAGGCCGGCAATATGCATGCTGCGACGGCACAGACGGCCAGTAGGACTGTCGCACCGGCAAAGGTCGGGATGTCGTGGGGCTGGACACCGTAGAGCAGATTCCGGACAAGCTTCGTTAGCATCCAGGCCAAGCCTAGGCCCGCGAGTACGCCGAATGATACTAGCAGCATGCCTTGCCGGAGCACCAGCGCGAGCACCTCGGTACGCCGGGCGCCCAGGGCGATCCGAANNATCCAAACATGCTGAGCAACAACGCGGCGAACCGTTGCCGGCCAGCCGAATTCAGAATCGTTTCCGAGAGCGCTGTCACCTGTTTGATGGGTTGTTCCTTATCCACACTGCGTATGGCCGCAGCCGCCTGCTGCGACGCCGCGCCAGATGCGGCGGTGGACCTCACGACCACGGTCATGAAGCTCACGGGCATCTGCGCCACGGGCACATAAACCTCCGGCATCACCGGCACTCCCACTCCGAACTGCTTGACGTCCGGAACCACGCCCACCACTTCTAAAAGTTCGTGCGCGGCCCACTGCACATGCAGCAGCTTGCCAACCGCGCTCCCGGAGGGGGTCATGCGCGACGCCATGGTTTTATTCACGATGGCCACCGGACGGGTGCCGGCGGTGTCGCTATCCATGAAGGCGCGGCCGGCGATGAGAGGCGTTTGGATGGTGGAAAAATAACCAGGCGTGATCATATTGAGCGCGGTCCACGGGCGCTGGCCGTTACCTGTGACGGACTGGCTCNNCAGTAAGGCGATGTCCAACAGGTTCCCGAGAGCGGAGGGCACATCACGGAGGCCGCCGACAGCACGCCCGGCTGATGCGCCACACGGTCGACGGCGTCTGTAAAATACTGCAGGTTGCGATCTGCAGGACCGCCATTGCGCACCACTCCGAGCGCGGTGAGATGCTCGGCATGAAAGCCGGGATCTACGTTCAGCAGCGCGGACACGCTTCGCAAAAGCAGACCCGCCCCCGTGGCCAGCACGAGTGCGATGGCGACTTCGGCGATGAACAGCACGGATCGAAAGCGCCTCCCTGCCNNTCATTTCGCCTTCGCGGAGCGCAAAGTTCAATCGCGTGTACGCGGCCTGCACTATCGGCGCGCAGCCGAACACGAGCGCAGCCACGAGCGAAACCAGCAATGTGAACAGAAGGACGCGTGAATCGACATGCGCGTCCGCAAGCCCCGGCGCCTGGTAGGGCGAGAGACGCACCAGCGGCGCGATGCTCCAATGCGCCAGAAGAACGCCAATAACTCCGCCGCCGAGCGACAGCAACGTGCTTTCTGTCAGCAGTTGCCGGATCAGACGCCTGCGGCCTGCGCCGAGCGACCCCCGGATGGCGAACTCGCGCTGCGCNNCGAGGCTCGCGCCATGGCCAGGTGCGCAACGTTGGCGCACGCCAGCAACAGAACCAATGCGGCTGCGCCGAACAGCATCAGCAGTTCGGGCCGGATGGCCCCCAGCAGCACGTCGGGAAGCAACGCAAGCTTGACGGATTCGCCGCGATTGGAAGCCGGATACGCCTGGGCCAGCCGGGACATGATGGTGTTCATGTCGGCGCGCGCGCGATCCAGCGTAACTCCGGAACGAAGTCGCGCGACCCCCATCAACCCCGGATGGTTCGCTCGATCCGTGAAGCTCTCGGAACCGGCCATCATTCGACCGATCGGAAGATAGACATCAGCTTCTATCTGCGGAAGACTAAACTCGGGACCCAGCA
>PKYZ01000033.1:154-3043 GCA_003132865.1 Bryobacterales bacterium | reverse complement strand
CGGCGATCAGCAGGCTGGCCGACGAGGTGTTGCCGTATCGCGCCAGATTCAGAAAGAACTTCGCTTCCGGGACCCCCAGGCTTTGCGCCACCCGCGTAATGAGGTTGAGATTGGCCTGGTGCATCACAAAAGCGCCCACCTGGGCAGGCGTGTACCCGTTGCGCTCCAGCAACTCGGAAATCACCCTCGGCAGCTTGCGCGACGCCTGCAGAATGACGGCGCGGCCGNNCCACCTCGGCAAAGCCGGAGTCGGCGCTTACCAGGCAAGCTCCGGCGCCGTCGCCGAAGAGGATGGCGGTATCGCGGAACGCCGGATCGAGGCGCACCACGCGCGACATGATCTCGGCGCCTACTACCAGGACTTTGCCATAGTCCCGGCATAGCCGGGCGCCCAACGCCAGGCCGAAGAGCGTTCCGGCGCTGGCCATGGGAAGATCGATGGCCGGAGTGCCGGGGATTCCCAGGGCGGCGCCAATGGCCGATGCCGGTCCCGGGAAGCGCTGCTCGGAGGAGCCGCTGGCCACAATCAGCATCCCGATATCGCGAGCCACAATGCCGGCCCCTTCCAGGCAATCCCGCGCCGCGAGGATGCCCAGGCTGCTCACGGATTCCCCGGCCGCCGCAAACCGCCGCTGCTCGATGCCGGTCGCGCGCAGCAGCCATTCCGCGTCCACCCCAACCAGCGGAGCCACCTCCGAGTTCTCCACCACCCGGGATGGCAGGTAACAACCCAACGCTCGCAGATAGGCCACGGTCAGAAGCGGCTTTCGATATAGGCTTCGATGCGAGAGATGGAATCGAAGAGCCGCGGGCGCAAGTCGGAGTCCGGAATGCGGATGGCAAATTCCGCCTCCAGTGCGGACACCAGGTCGGCCAGCGCGAAGGAATCGAGCAGCCCGGATTCGAAAAGCGATTCGCCGGGGGCGGGGTCGATGGGTTTGCCGGCCAGACGCCGGAGGATTTCAACGATCTTGGTTTGCTTGTCCATGAGGAACCCGGTCCGCCGTCTCCAGGCGAACCTTCTTGTAAGTTTCGTACTGACCGATCAAATCCTGGAACAACGCCTCCCCCAGCCGATGGTAACCGGCGGCGGTAAAATGCACGTGGTCGGGTTGCGCCAGGCCGGCCGTCATCCAATCGCGCATGGCCCCCTCTCCGCCNNCGATTCCGGGCACCTCGCGCCATGTCCCACGGGATTGCGCCCAGCGGTCGCCGGGGCCCAGCACCAGGATGGAAGCCGTGGCGCTGGCGCGCCGCAGCCGCTGCAGGAGAGACGAGAACATAGCCTGGTAGTCCTCGCCGCTGCGCCAGTTCGGGTCGCTCGCTTCGTTGGTGCCATAGGCCAGCACAATCAGTCCCGGATTACGCCGTTGCAAGTAGGTGGCCAGCATTCGCTAGTCCCACTTCAACATCAGCGAGGCTTCCGCCCCATTGATTCCCAGAGCTTCGTAGGTGACGCCGGCATCTCTGTCGGCCACCCACCCAAACAGCCGCACCGNNAAGGAAGCGGTGCGGGCCGGGCGGGGATTCGTAACTGACGAATCCCGGTCCCAGCTCGCCATCGGTGGAGAACTCGTCCAGCCGCTGGTCGCCATCGTACAGCGCCAGGCTGCCGCCGCCGGGCTGCTGGAGATAATGGATTTCGAGGCGCGCGCATTCCGTCTGGAGGAAGACCGATTCATGCGCGCCGCTGGCCGAGATACTGACGCCGCCCAACCCGAAGAAGCCGTCGCCCAGGCCGGCGCGCAAACCATCGGAATGCCAACCCGGAGTCGCGCCGCCGCGCGCGTCGAAGCGGCGATATCCCAGGAAGGGGTGTNNCGGACGCGGTGTGGGAATCGCCAAAATGGAGAACATGGACGGGCTCGCGAGTTTCACCCGAACTCAGCCGGAAGAACGCCTCCGAGACCGGCGCCAGCGCTCCTGCCTGCTCCAGGGTTGCGTCGGCCGAATCCGCCAGGTACTGTTCCACCTTATTCAGGGCCTTGGCGCGGGCGGCGGCGCTGACAGGCGGAGCCGCGGGCGCCTTCTTGGGTTTCTTCCTGGCGGCAACCTGGAACGGCGCTGCGGAGAGGAGCAGGCAACAGACCATGCTCAACCCGATTCCGGCAGCCGCCCAACCTCTCATTATTCCAGTGTACTCGGTCGATCAGGGGAGCTTCGTGCGGGGCGGGAAATCCTGCCCCACCGTCCGCAACTTGTAGCGATTCAGCCCGGCGCCGACCTCCTGGGCGAAGATGGCGGCGATCTTCCTGCCCCCCTCGGGATGCGGGTGAATAAGATCCGCGGACACCAGCCGCGGCTGCGCCGTATACCATCGCGCCATGGTCCCCTCACCGCCCATGGCCGCGAACGTGTCAAAAAATCCGCAACCCGTCTCCCGCGCCACACGCCGTTGAATGGCCACGATGTGGGGAATGGTGGCCATGGTCTCGATGACGCCGGGCCCGGTCCGCTGCCCGCGATCCATGGGGCTCATCACCAGCACNNATGAATTCCGCGAAGTCGGCTTCGTTGGTTCCATAGTTGAGAACCACCAGGTCGGGATTTCGATGGCGCAGTTCCTCGGCCCAATGCGCCTGGTTGAACATGCGAGAAAGCACCGTGATAGATGCGCCATTCAGACCCAGGCTGTCGTACACCACTCCGGGTCCGGCTTTCTCGGCGGTGATTCCAAACACGCGAACCGGCCCGCGTTCCACCCGCAGTTCCAGGTCGGAGGCGCCGGCTGCGACGGTGAACGGCGCGAAGCCGGACTCTTTGGAACTGCCGCTGGTGTCGACCCGTCCCAGTTGCCGGCCATCCGCCCAAAACGCGAGGACTCCGCCGTCCGGCTGGCGCAGATACCAGACTTCGAACCGCGAGTGGCCCGGGTCTTCCAGAACGATC
>PKYZ01000033.1:0-125 GCA_003132865.1 Bryobacterales bacterium | reverse complement strand
CGGCCCACGGTTTGGCGGCCAGGATGAACCCGTGCCCGGCATCTCCGAAGCGTTTTTGCAGGAGCTTGCGCACATCGCCGGTCACCAGGTCGGCGGTGGTGGGCGAATCGCCGTAGTGAACAATC
>PKYZ01000027.1 GCA_003132865.1 Bryobacterales bacterium | reverse complement strand
TCTTTTCCGTGAAGTACCCGTTGGTGGGGACGTAGATCTGTCGAACCTGATTCTGGCGGATGAACTGGCGGCAAATCTCACCGAATTCCGGCCGCAAAAACGGTTCGCCGCCGGAAAGATTGAGGTTTTCGATGCGGCCCAGGGAGCGCGAAAGGGCGAACAGTTCCTCGGTGCTGAGATCGTCCTTCCGGTTCAGGTTGCGCCAGTAGAAACAATGTTCGCACTTCTGATTGCAGATGGAATTGATGAATAAAATCAGAAAAGGCGGACTGGGCAAATGCTGGTAATTGCGCCAAGTGATGCGAGCGTGTCTTAGAATGCGCTCCGGAGTGTTCATAGGCCTCTGAGTACCTTTAAAGCTAGCACGCCCCTTGCCAAATGAGCGGCATGAGCCTGAAGCCGGAAATGGAACGAATCAACCAAATCATTGGGATTTAAGGACAATCTTTTGGAGAGACGATCAATCGAGGTCGAAGGTCTCCCGATAGTCCGACTTGAGATTCTGGTTCTGGTCTTCCTTCCGGAGAAAGCAGTTCCCCACCGCAAGAGCCTCGATTTCGGTGCCCATGAAGCAACGAAAGGCATCTTCCGGTGTGCAAACGATGGGTTCGCCTCGAATGTTGAAACTGGTATTCACCACTACCGGACATCCCGTGCGCTCGTTGAATGCGGAGATCAATGCATGGTATCGCGGGTTAGTTTCGGCATGGACGGTCTGGACGCGCGCGGAATAATCGACATGCGTCACCGCCGGGATCTCGCTGCGGGGCACGTTCAATTTCTCGATGCCAAAGAGTTTCCGCTGCTCTTCCGTCATCGCCGTGCAGCGCCGTTCCTGAACGCCCGCTACCAGCAGCATGTATNNCCTTTAGGTTCAGTAGGGACTGCATGGTCCGGGAGCGTGGGTCGCCCAGAATGGAGCGGTTACCCAAAGCCCGCGGGCCGAACTCCATTCGCCCCTGAAACCAGCCCACCGCTTTGCCTTCCACCAGGGCGGATACCGTTTGATCGAACAACTCGGCATCCCCGAGGACCGTGAAATTGGCCCCNNCTTTCTTGATATGGTAGGCCGCCAGGGCGGCGCCAACGGCCCCTCCGGCATCGCCCGACGCCGGCTGGATCCAAAGACCTTTGAATCGTCCCGTCCGCAGCAGTTTCCCATTGGTGACGCAGTTCAGGCCGACGCCCCCCGCGATGCAAAGATTGGGGGCCCCGGTTTGCGCAGCCAGCGAACAAGCCATGCGGAGAACTACCTGTTCCAGTACGGCTTGAACCGAGGCCGCCAGGTCCATATGACGCTGCGTCAGCAGTTCGTCGGGCTGTCGCGGGGGGCCTCCGAAAAGTTCGGAAAACTTCTCATTTGTCATCCTCAGACCGGTGCAGTAGTCGAAGTATTCCAGGTTCAAGTGAAAGGAACCGTCCGGCTTCAAGTCGATGAGGTGATCGAGGATTGCCTGCGCATAGCGTGGCTCCCCGTAGGGCGCCAGTCCCATCACCTTGTACTCGCCGGAATTGACCTTGAAACCGGTGTAGTAGGTGAAGGCCGAATACAATAATCCGAGCGAATGCGGGTAGTGGATTTCCCGAATGAGCTGGAGCTGGTTTCCAGTTCCCATAGCGACCGACGTGGTAGTCCACTCGCCGACGCCGTCCATGGTGAGCACCAGCGCCTCCTCGAAGGGCGAGGGGTAAAACGCACTGGCTGCGTGGCTCAGATGATGTTCCGTAAACAGCAACCGTTCGTCCCATTGGGAGCCGGGCCAAACGCTCTTCAACTCCCGGCCGAGCAGGTCTTTTTGAAAGAGCTTCTCGCGAATCCAAAGGGGCAGCGCCATGCGGAACGACCGCACCCCGCGGGGAGCGAAGGCCAGATAGTTTTCGAGCAGGCGCTCGAATTTGAGGAAAGGCTTCTCGTAGAAGACTACCGAATCGAGATCGCTTTCCTTTAACCCCGCCGATTCCACGCAGTACCGCACTGCATGCGCCGGAAACCCGGCGTCATGCTTCTTACGGGTAAACCGCTCCTCTTGGGCGGCGGCCACAACTTCGCCGTCCCGGATGAGCGCCGCCACACTGTCGTGGTAGAAAGCCGAGATCCCTAGAATCCACATATTCGGCTCAGAAAAGCGTGTAGATGAACGGCGCCAAGGCGGTGGTTTCCGCCAGGATCAACAGCAGGCCGAAAAGAACCACCATCACCAGGAGCGGCAGCAGCCAGAACTTCTTTCGAACTCGCAGAAACTTCCAGAATTCGGCAAAAAACGACACTTTATCTCCCTCAGAACTGATTACTCATGTCAGATAGATTGTCGGCGGCGCTTCGCTCGATCCAATAGGACTTTGCTTCCGGCTCGGTTTTGAGGCGCAGCGAATCTTTGCCCAGGCAGCGGAGAACTACTGCGGCTGGAGTGAATACCAGGTAGAACAGCAGGGTGGTGACGATCGGGTTAACGACTTTGCCTATGAGGATGCCGCATTGGGTCCAGGCTCGGTTGGCGGCATGCAACCAGGAGGGCCGGGCAATTGTGACGATGAGAACCGCGATGCCCAGGGCCAGAGCCCATAAGCGGAGCGGCCGCCCGTGGCGAAGCGGCCATAGGGCGGCGAACAGAAAAGCTGCCGTAAATACGAACCCAAAGTTGCGGTCGGAGGGGCCCCGGCCGGGTATCTCTCGTTTGAAATCCTCATGCGTTGAGCTCATGTGATCCTGCGAAAAGGCTCCGAATTGGCTGGGTAGGGCAATTTTAGTTCCTTCCGCTTATCCCGCGCCGGGCAAGCTCCGACTGAGCAGNNGCTGTCACGTGGCAATCGATTGAATCGAAACTCATTATACTCCTGGAAGGTCTACCAGCCGACGGGGGGCCTCTCGCGGTATGTGTTCGAGCTCGATGTAAAGCGGCACTATCCGGATGAGAATCAACAATATAGCCTTGGAATGCTGGAAGGTGCGGCAGGATCCCTGCCGGCCAGCGCGGGCCCGCAGTGACTCTGGCGACGGATTGGGGACGTAGGGGACCTATGAGCGACGTGATATCGGTTTCGGTAATCATTGCCTCCATTGTGGGACCGCCGTTCCTGGACGAGTGCCTGATGTCCCTGGAAAAACAGGCGCGGGAGCTAGACGCGGAGGTTCTTGTAGTTGCCTGCGGGGATACGCAGTTCGCGGAGCGCATCGCGCTCAAGTTCCCGTGGACGAAGGTGATCCACCGGCCCACGCGGGAATCCGTACCCGATCTGCGCCGTCATGGCCTGGAAGCGGCCCACGGCGATCTGGTGGCAATCATTGAGGAGCACTGCCTGGCGGCGCCGGACTGGCTGAAGCGCGCCATCGAAGCTTACGGCAAGGGCGATATCGGCGCGGTAGGCGGACCGGTTGTGAATTACAACTATCCGCGGGTGCGAGATTGGGTAGTCTATTTTTGCGAATACAACGGCTATTTGCCACCCTGGCGGGACGGGGAAGAACACGCCCTGGGCAGTGCCAATATTGCGTATTCGCGGGCCGTGCTGTTGAAATATCGCGATGCCCTGG
>PKYZ01000915.1 GCA_003132865.1 Bryobacterales bacterium | reverse complement strand
CAAATGTAGCGCGACGAGCCCGCCGGTGAGCCGCTCAAACTCTACGGGACCGAAGCCCGCGGCGCGCATCATCTCCGCCAATTCCTGCGGCGCGGGAAACTTGCGTACCGACTCCGGCAAATACGTGTAGGCGTCGCGCGATCCCGATAGAGCGCCGCCGACCACCGGCAGGATGCGCCGCGAATAGAAGCTGTACAATGCGCCAAACAGCGGGTTAGGCGGCTGCGAGAATTCGAGGATGGCCGCCACTCCCCCGCGCCGCAGCACGCGCCGCATCTCCCGCAGGCCCGCCTCATAATTGGCCAGATTGCGGAACCCGAATGCCACCGTGATCAGATCGAGCGAAGCGTCCGCCAGCGGCAACCGCAGCGCGTCGGCTTCGAACAATTGCCCACCACCAACCTTGGCGCGCGCGGCTACCAGCATGGGATGGCAAAAGTCCGAGCCCATCACGGGCGAGCCGGCGGGCCGCGCCCGTTGGAGCGCGCGCACCAGATCGCCGGTGCCGCAGCAAATGTCCAGCACGCGCGCTTCGGGACGCGCCAGCACGTCCCGCACGCGCGCCACCGTGTGCGCGCGCCAGTAGCGATCGATGTTGAACGACAGCAGATGGTTGGCCAGGTCGTAACGATGCGCCACGCGGCCGAACATGGCGCGCACCCACTCGGCCGCCTCCCGCTCGCTGCGCGCGCCCTGTGGCGTCGTGCCGTTCATGCAAGACTCATGCCAGGGCGGCCTGGATGGCGGCCAACACCAGCTCATCGCCGATGCCGGACACCACTTGCACTTCTCCGATGCGCTCCGGCAGCACGAAGTGGACCTTGCCCTGGATGGTCTTCTTGTCGCTCACCAGGCGCGCCAGCAAGCGATCGCCTGAGATCCTCGCCAGCGGAGGAATCGGCCCGTACAGCCGGATGGCCTCCAGGATGTCCACGGTGTCTTCTGCCGAGAGATGGCCGGTCATTTGCGCCAGGTACACGGCGGCGCGCATGCCGAACGCCACCGCTTCGCCATGCAGGAAGCGCGTGTAGCCGGTCTCGGCTTCCAACGCGTGCCCGAACGTATGGCCGAAATTCAGGATGCGCCGCAGCCCGCCTTCCCGCTCGTCGGCGGAAACCACTTGCGCCTTAATTCCGACGGACTCCGCGATGATGCGATCCACCGCTTCCGGCTGGCGCGCCAGCACGGCGGCACTCTGCTCCGCGAGGAAACGGAACAGCGGCTCGCTGCGGATCACGCCCGCCTTCAGAATCTCGTAAAGGCCCGCGCGGTATTCGCGATCCGGCAGCGTTTCGAGCACGCTCACATCGATGAGCACGGCCAGCGGCTGGTGGAAGCTGCCGATGAGGTTCTTGCCGATTCCCAGGTTGACGCCCGTCTTGCCGCCGATGGCCGCATCCACCTGCGCCAGCAGCGTGGTGGGGATCTGCAGCACCGGAATGCCGCGCATGAAGATGGCCGCCAGAAAGCCGGCCATATCCGTCACGATGCCGCCGCCAAACGCTACCACCACGCTGGAGCGGTCGCCGCCGCGCCGGACCATCTCCTCGGCGAGCCGCTCCACGGGCGCCAGGCGTTTCTGCTCTTCGCCGCCGGGGAGAAAGAGCACTTCGTGGGGAATGGCGGCCAGTCCATGTTCCAGGCGCGCGCATTGGTGGCGCCACACGTCCTCGGTGGAGACGACGAATACCTTGCCGGCCTTGGCGGGCACATAGCTTGCAGCGCGCTCCAGGATGCCGCGCTCCACCACCGCATCATAGGAGACTGGCGGCGTTTCCACATGGAAGGTGGGCATATTGGTGTTGTACCATGCGGGCGCGGGGAGGTTTCACGCAAAGACGCCAAGGTCCGCCAAGACCGCCAAGAAGACATACAGGTTCAGGTGCGACTATGTTGCATACGCCACAGCCACCTGCTTCTTGACGAAGGCCAGATCACGGGCGATGGCGGCCATGTCCGCCGGCTCATATTCGAGATGCAGGGACAGCGGTCCGGCGAAGTGCGCGGAGGCCAGCAATGCGAACACCTCCGGCCAGTTCACCATGCCCTCGCCGATAGGGCACATGCGCATGGTCCACTTGCCATTCGCTTTCTCCCAATAGAAATCCTTGAGCGCCACCATCTTGACGCGCGGCAGGGCCATGCGCATGGCGATATTCCAGCCCGCCTCGCCACCTTCCGCGGTGGCGTGGCATGGATCGAAATAGTAGCCGATCCAGTTCGGGTCCAGGCCGTCGATGACGGCGCGGGCGTCCCACACGGCTTCGCCGACGTAGTTGCCGGAATGATTGTGGAATCCGGCCACCATGCCGTACGCGTGGCCGAGTGACACGAGCCCGGCCACGTCGCGGCGGACTTCGGCAATACGGTTGTCGATGTTATCGCCCGGCCGGTAGTTCCAGTAGCCCAGCTTGAAATAGGGTATCTTCATGCGGTCGCGGCCGCAGAGGGCCAGCACGTTGGGTAGGGTGGGATCGGCCGCGCTCACGAATGCGGTCGTGATCATGGGGACCTCGACGCCTTCCGCGCGAATGGCTTCCACCGCGCGATACAGGTCGGCGGCCGAGAGGGCCGGCTCGACGTGCCCGCCGGGGCGCACGGTGAGATCGCAGCCGGCAAAGCCCAGGTCCTTGAGGACGCCGCCGAGCTCCGTATAATGGATCGTGGACAGGTGTTTGGAGAACAGGCAGATGGTGGGGGCCGGGCGGGGCGGCTGGGCCGGGACTTGCGGCGTTGCTCGCAGCGTTCCTTGCAACTGGGCCCCCAGGGTTGCGCCGCCCAAAGTGAACGCTCGTCTGGTCAGATGCATGCTTCACATCGTCTCATAAGGTGTCGCCGTCGGCAGTTGGTAATTGAGATGACCGCGCGATCTGACTGTCGCGTTAACGGCGCTGTTTCAGGATGCGCCGAATATCCCTTTTTCCGTGGAGAACGGCGACAACCTGAAGGGGAGCCGTCACGGGCCGATAAACGACGGTGTAGTTGGGATAGCGGGTCAGCGTCCAGAAACGAAGCGGGCGGGTTGTGAGGTCGGGGCGGGAACGGCCGCGCAAAGGGCTTCGGCGACAAACGCGCAAGCGTCATAGATCGCTTGTTCGACGCGGTTCGCGGCGTCTTCGCTATCGCCGGCAATATGGGACCAGATGTCAAAAATATCGGCTTTGGCGAGCGGCATGAGAGCATAAACGCTCATCGTTTGGGCGCACGCTCTTGGAGCCAGTTGTCTTTCATCAATTGAATTTCACGCCGGGCCTGAGCGCCGTCAATGAGATCTCCGCGCTCGGCCTGCAGATAGCCTTCCTCGATATGGGACGACAACGCCCGGCGTTCCTCGCCGGTCCAGCTTTCCTCGGCGTCCCGAGCTTCAAGAGCGTGGCGCAACACATCTTCAACGCTCCTGTAGCCGCCACTGGAAAGGCGTCTTGATGAGCGTTTCAAGATCGGGAGGGACGTTCAATTGCATGACTGGGCTGCGTTCTCGCTATTATCCCAGCACGGTCTTCGGCGCTCGTCGTTTCGCGTTACGGCCGCACTCAAGGCGTCGCCGGAATCATCCACGAGAAGACATACGCCTGCAATAGCACAACCACGCCGACCAGCGCGGCCAGCGCCACGCTGTGCAAGAACACGTAACGCAGGATGCTGCCCTCATTGCCTTCCTGGCCGGTGGCGACGCCCGCCACCACGATGCTCTGCGCGTCGATCATTTTACCCATCACCCCGCCGGCGCTATTGGCCGCCGCGGCCAGCAACGGCGACACGCCCACCTGGCGCGCGGTGATCTGCTGCAAGCCGCCGAACAGCACGTTGGAGGATGTATCGCTGCCTGTGAGCGCCACGCCCAGCCATCCGAGCATCGGCGAGAAAAACGGGAAGAGCGCGCCGGTGGAAGCGAACGCCAGCCCCATGGTGGCGTCCAGGCCGCCGTAGCGCGTCGAGTAGCCTATCGCCATCATGGCGGCAATGGTGAGCAGCGACAGCTTCACACGCTTCAACGTGCCCCAGAAAATCGATAGCAGCTTGAGAGGCGAAAAGCCCAGCAGCAGGCCGCTGACGATGCCGGTCAGCAGCAGGCTCGTGCCCGTTGCGGAGAGCCAGTTGAAGACGAACACGGCCGGCTCGGCCGTCGGCTTCGAAACCACCGGTGGCACGCGCAGCACGGCCTTGTGCAGAACCGGAAAGTTGAACGTGACTTGGGAGGCGTGGTTGAGGAACGTTTTCACCTGGGGCACACCCCAGGCGAACACCAGAATCGAGAGCAGAATCCACGGCATCCAGGCCTTCAGCGCGCGTCGGCCGCCGATGGCCGGCCGGGCGGCTGCCTCGGCCCGGCGCCCGGCCTCTGTCTCATGCTCGAAGCTCCAGGTGCTCCGCGGCTGCCAGAACTTCAAGAGAACCACCAGGGCCAACATGGAGACCAGCGATGCGGCGATATCCACCAGCCACGGCCCGTGCAGATTGCTGACCAGGCACTGCGTGACGCCGAAGCTCACGTCCGCCGTCAGGCAGGCGGGCCACACCTCCAGCATGCTCTTGCGCCCGGCCATCGCCCACACCAGCCAGAACGGGACCAGCAAGCTGAACACCGTCAAGATGCGGCCGACCAGGGCGCTGAGTGGCTCGAGCGGCAGTCCCGTCACGCCGGCCAGCGCAATCAGCGGCGTGCCCAGCGCGCCGAAGGCCACCGGCGCGGTATTGCCGATCAAGGCCATGCCGGCGGCCTGCAGCGGCCGAAACCCGAGACCGATCAGCATGGCGGCCGATATCGCCACCGGAGTGCCGAAGCCCGCCGCCCCCTCGATGAATGCTCCAAAACTGAATGCGATCAGCAGAGCCTGCAGGCGGCGGTCGCTGGCCAATCCGGCCACGGTGTGCTTGACCACTTCAAAGTCGCCCGACTGTACGGTCACGTCGTACACGAAGATGGCGCACAGCACGATCCAGCCGATGGGGAACAGGCCGTAGGCGACGCCGTTCAGCGCGGCGGCTCCAGCCAGCCCGGGCGGCATGCCGAAGACCAGCACCGCCACGCCCAGGGATGCGCCCAAGCCGGCCAGCGCGGCCCAGTGCGCCCGGGCGTGGCCAAAGGCGAGCAGGCCCAGCAGAACGGCCACGGGCAGGGCGGCGGCCAGCGCGGAAAGCCCTACGCTACCCGCGACTGGCGTATAGACCTGAGCCCAAGTCACCTTTTTCCGGCCTCGCTGTTTTGTGAGTCGGACAATTGTATCATTGCCCGGCGCGCAATCGAGCGGTGCACGGACTACTGAGTCTCGCTGGTGATGTGGGGCGGACTCCCAGTCCGCGCGGAGCTCTCAGCTCCGCATTGGCACGGCTGTTGGAAATGTCCAGGCGGGACTGGGAGTCCCGCGCAGGCTGAGAGCCTGCCCCACCAAGGCCGTCAGTGAAATTACATCTGCGTTGATCTGCGTTCATCGGCGGCCCTCATTGCTTCTGTGCGAGTTACGCCGTTGCGGCTGCCGCGGCGGGCTTTGCCCCGATCTCGCCCAGATCCGCGTTGAGTTGCGTCAGATCGAAGTTGTTCGGCGCTTGATTGTTTGCGGCAATCCAATCGGCGCTCAGGGCGGCATATGCC
The DNA here is from genome assembly GCA_003132865.1 of Bryobacterales bacterium. The sequence continues at coordinate 1,516 of PKYZ01000915.1, read as the reverse complement.
TCGTCGCAGTATGTGTCGAGAAAGGACCACGTCGCGCGCAACTTCTCGCCCCAGGTGATGACGGTCACGCCACGGGAATCGTATTCGACGATCGGAATGGCATGTCCTCCCCAGGAGCCGGGCGCGCCCTGCCCGGTAGGACCGCCCGGAGGCACCGACCAGACTTTCTGTTTCTGCGCGCTGAGCGGCAATTGAACGCCGAGATAGCAATTGCCAAACAGGTAAACCGCATCCTTTACTTCCTCGTGATTCTTGGGTTCCAGGGAGACAAACGCGGTTATCGGATGGCCGGCAATTCCGGTCTGCCGCCAATAGTTGAGCACGTCCAGAATGACCGCGCCGTTATCGGTGTTGGGATCTCCAGGCTTGTAGCCCGAAACGGCTTCATAGGCCTGCAGGATTTGCTGATCCGCCGGTGTATACCCCGGAGCATGCGCATAAGTCGTCCATTCCTCGATCATGTGGCCGGCGCAGGCGCACGTGCAGTCACCGAGGGTATCGTTCAGCATCATGGGCCAGTTATGAACTTTCTTGGTCCAATCTTCCAGTTTGGGAGGAGAGGGCGGGGCCGCCGCCTTCAGGTAATTGGAGAACTGGAGCGTGCGGGCATCATAGCGCGCCGCCTGCTTGCCCAGTTTGATGGTGCGTTTTCCAACTGTGTAGGACTGTAGAGGCATGTTTTTTCCTTTCATCCGTAAAGTGATTTTTCGCCGCCAATCGTTTCACCTGGAGTAGTGTTTATTCGCACACTACGAAGCGCCCACAAGCCTCATGGCCGCGGTTTGGGAAGCATGGGAAGCGGCGGTGGCGGCGCGTGTGTGCAGTAGCGTCTCGAGACGGCACGGCGAACTGAAGTTCGCCGCTGCACGCTAAAGCGTAATGCCGCATACTTTTCCTGTAACCGAGCACCTGCATTAATCGTGGGGCGGTCTCCTGGACGGTCCCCCTGGACCGCGGCCGACGCCCTCGTCGGCCTGTCGCAATTGTCGAAAGCCTTTGGTTCTGCGACCGAAAGAGCGGGTCCAGGGGGANNGGAAAACTAAGTGGCATTGCGCCACGCCCGGAAAGCAGCCGCAGCCGGATGCGCCAGTTACGGCAGCAATTCCATAGCCGGCCCTGCCTCGGACATGCGAAAGCGATAACCGAACCACGGCTCTGTCAGGATATACCGCGGACGGCCTGGATCGGGCTCGAGTTTCTTGCGCAATTGTTTGATAAACACGCGCAGGTACTGCACCTCGCTGCCGTAGTCGGGTCCCCACACGGCTTGCAGGATTCGGTCGTGCGGCAGGGCGACGTCGTCGTTGGAGATCAGAAAACGCAGCAGGTCGAATTCCTTCGGCGTCAGCCTGAGCTCTTTCGCGTCGACCATCACGCGCCGGGCGGCCACGCGAATCTCGACGTTGCCGAACCGGATGATGTCGGCCCCAGGCCCCCCGGCCAGCGTAGGTCGCCGCAAAGTGGCCCGAACGCGCGCCAGCAGGACTTCCATACTGAAAGGCTTGGTGACGTAGTC
>PKYZ01000920.1:17918-18056 GCA_003132865.1 Bryobacterales bacterium | reverse complement strand
TCTTCATGTTGTCTTCCGCCTGTTGCCGGCTGACGCCGTCTTTCAACCTGCCGATGACCGGGAACAATAGCGCCTTGCGATGATCGACCCAGTCCGCCATGGAGAACAACTGCGAGTACATCATCATGGGAACCCACA
>PKYZ01000920.1:0-17890 GCA_003132865.1 Bryobacterales bacterium | reverse complement strand
CTTCCTCGGGAAGGAACGTGCGCCCCAGGACCGGCTTTACACCCAGCACATCGAAGTAATTCCCGGACACAATCTGACCTAGCACATCTCCGGGCTCGCTTTCTCCGGTGAGCGTTGCCTGGATCGGGGTGTATAGCGCAAGGCCCGAGAAAACCGTGTTGCGGTCGCGGTAATCTTTGTAATTCGGATACGAGCAATACAGCAAGCCGGGGTAGATGCGGTCCGACGTGAATACCGAGACCAGCCGCGCGGGATCGCGCACCGGCAGCGGCTGTAGTAGCACGGCGCTGACTAAGTTGAAACTGGCGGTATTCAGGCCAATTCCCAAAGCCAGTGAGGCGATCGCCACCGCCGTAAACATGGGGTTCTTCCGAAAACCCCGAAGCGCGTAGACCAGGTCTCGTGTCAAATCTCGTTATAGGTTAGCACAGGCCGGCTTGTCCGAGAAACTAACTTGGACTAACTTCATCTAGACATGGCGACGCTATCGTTTGCGCGGCAACCGCTTACGCGCGCGGCTCGCCACCACACCCATTCGGAGCCGGGCCCAGNNGGGCGCCCCGTCAGGGAGCGGATGCGCAATTAGTTGTGCGTTCTGTTTAACGCCGCTCTCGCACCGCCCGATTCATTGCCGTAGCGGCGTCACGATCTCCCCGTTGTGCAGCGTCAGCTCCGTCGGCAGCGCCACCTCGTCGCCCTCCGCCAGCCCTGCGGGAATCTGCACGCGCGTCACGCTCGACACGCCCGCCGACACCGCCCGCCATGCCAGGCGGCCGCCGCGCAGCGCGAATACGCCCACACCATTGGCGTCCCGCCGCAAGCACTCCTTCGGAATGGTCAGCGCTTTGTCTACCGTGGCCGTGCGAATGTGCGCATCCACATTCGTGCCCGGCAGCAGCACGCGCCCCGGATTGTCGATCGTGCACAGTACTTCGCCCACCTGCCGGCTTCCCAGCGCCACAATATTGGCCGGCTTCCGCTCTACCCTGCCCTGCCAGGCGCGGCCCGGCAGCGCATCCCAGTTGATGGTCACCGGCTGGCCCTCCGCGACCCGCCCCAATTCGGGCTCGTCCACGTACACACGCACCCGCAAACGCTCGATCCGGCCCACGTTCGCCACCAGGTCGCCGATGTTCAGATAGGCTCCCGGCCGCGCCGCCAAATCGTAGACAATCCCGCCGATCGGCGCATGAATCGCGGTCTGCGCGATGTGGCTCTTGGCCAGCTCCACCGCGGCCTCGGCGTCGCGCAACCGCGCCCGCGCCACCGTCTTGTCCGATTGCGTGACCAGCACCGCGCGCCGCTTCTCCGCCGCCTCGATCCCCATGTCCGCCGCCTGCACCTTGCTCTTCATCTCATCCACTTCCAACATCGAGGCGGCCTGTTTATCCGCCAGCCGGCGCAGCGAAGCATATTCTTTCTGGTCGTGGTCCTTTTCCACGCGAAGACGGGCCAAGTCGCTTTCGATGGTGGTCAATTCGAGCTGCTTGCCGCCCGCGTCAAGGGTGGCCAAGTCCGCCCTCGCCTGCGCCACACGTGCTTCCGCGGCATCCAGATCCGCCTGCAGACCCGTGTCGCTCAGGATGGCCAACGGGGCGCCCTGGCTCACAGTCTGTCCCTCTTGCACGGGAACCTTGCTCACTAGCCCGGCCTGCTCCACCCGTACCGCCTGCCACTCGATCGGCTCCACTTTGCCGTTGGTAGGTAGCGTGCTGACCAGCGTCTCGCGGATGACTTTGGCAAAAGGGACCTGCGGCGCATCGTTGTTCCGGTGGTAAGCCCACCAGCCGACAGCGGCCAGCGGGATCGCGAACAGCCACAGCAGTTTCTTCACTACCACTATCTTAACCTTGCGCGACTATCCATCCTCTTGTGGGGCAGGCTCCCAGCCNNAGCCGCCCCCTAGGCTGACCTCCTGGCCTGTCGAGGCCGCAATGGTTCGCATAGCTCTATCCGCACGCAATCAACTTCGTGGTCAGATCGCGGATGTAAAACTCGGCACCGTGATGGCGCATATCGTTGTTCAGGTTGGCGAGAATGAAGTCGAAAGTGTAATCACCCGGCGCAGCGCCGAGGAAATGAACCTCAAAACCGGCGACAGCGTTACCGTGGTCATCAAGTCCACGGAAGTGATGATCCAAAAGTATCGGTGTACTGGCTCAGTTCGCTCGCCTGATCCAAAGCGCACTCACCTGCCGAACCCACCTTGCGGCGCTCTTCTCACCCGGCGCCACCAACTGAAACGGGCCGTCCTCGTCCCGCAGCGGCTTCCCGTCTCGCATCGTCACCAGGTACACCGCTCTGTCCGTGAACCTCGGCTCCAGTTCCGCCCAGGCGAATACCGCCCGGTTGCGTTCCTTGGCTTGCACAAGTACGCCGTACGACGCCGCGGTCGAGTAGCACCACACGCCATACGTGCCGGCTACTATCTGCACCTCGCCGGTTGGCACAGCGACTTTGGAAAGCACATCGGCAAGCAGTACGCCTTGAAATGTGACCGGGATCCCGTGGTCGGTCGTTTTCACGGTCTGCTGCGGGAGTTTGGCGAGATCGGCCATCGAAATGGTGGCGCTCGTTCCGCCGATGCCGTGGACAACCACCGTCCTCTCAATTTCAACGAAGGAGGAACTCGCAACGGACAAGACGATATTCCCGGCTTTGAACTCCTTGTCGGCTCCAACGTGAATCGTCTTCACAATCGTGGCGAACCCCGGGCTTTCAACGTTCAATTCGTACGTCTGCCGCGATTCGGCTGGAAATGAGAACGTACCGTCCGGACTGGCAAGGGCCAACACCGTGGTCTCCGGAGTAGCGAACGTGAGTGTGGTGGGACAAGGGGCTTCGGCTGCCAACCGCGGTTTTGGGGCAGCGCCTTGCGCGGCCAGCTTGAGTCTCACGGCCGCATTCGCGATCGAAGCGCCAGTTGGGTCCACGACTCGACCCGATATGCGGACCGCGCCAACTGCGGGAGGGCTGTCAGTCTGCGCACTGGCGAAGCCGGATAGGAGGGCGGTAATGGCGGTGGCCAAGATTCTCATCGCCCTCCTCTCCTGTGCGGGTACCAATCGCCGCCCCACGTCGTTTGCATTCGGCTCTCGAAACCGGGTGGGTGCATCTCCGATAAGCGTTCCAGCGAACCCGTCCGCTCACACCAGCGCACTAGGGCGGCGAACTCCTTCACGTCCGCGAGCGTCTTGCCAACGGCGGTGAACCCACGGTAAAAGCCGGGACGCTCGACCTCCGATTCCGCCGTCCAACGGAAGCCGCCCTTTTCGTTATTGCGCTTGAACCTGAATTGTTTGACGAGCATCGAATCTCCATACCGGCTCACTCCATCAGGTACTTCCTGATGAACATCACCGTCGCCGCGAACTGGAAATCCCGATTGCCCTTCTTCGCAAACCCGTGCCCTTCATCCGCCGCCAGCAAATACCACACCGGCACGCCATGCGCCCGGATCGCCGCCGTCATCTGCTGGCCTTCGGTATACGGCACGCGCGGATCGTTCCGCCCCGCCACGATGAACATCGGCTTCGTAATGTTGCCCACGTGCGCTATCGGAGAAATCGATTCCAGAAACGCATGCATCTCCGGATCCCGCTCGTCGCCATATTCCACGCGCCGCAAATCGCGCCGGTATGCTTCGGTGTGCTCCAGAAAGGTGATCCAGTTTGAAATCCCCACCACATCCACGGCGCAGCGGAAGCGATCGTTGAAGTGCGTCATGCTGGCCAGCGTCATGTACCCGCCATAGCTGCCGCCGGTCACCATCACGCGCTTGGCATCCAGATCCGGGCGCCCCGCGATCCAGTCCAGCAGCGCGCCGATGTCCTTCACCGAATCCTCCCGCTTGCGGCCGTTGTCCAGATTCAGGAACGCCTTGCCATAGCCGGTCGACCCGCGCACATTCGGGAAAATGATGGCCGTCCCCAATTCGTTCAGTAGATAATTCGTGGCGCCCAGATAGCCCGGCTGAAACTGTCCCTCCGGTCCGCCGTGTATGTTGACGATCACCGGCCGCGGCCCCTCGAACCGCTTGGGCGGCCGGTACAGAAATCCCGAGATCGCCAGTCCGTCGAAAGACTTCCACTGGATCGGCTCCGGCTCGGAGAATTGCGACGCGTCGAGGCCCCCGGTTTCGCTGTACGTCCAGCGCTCCAACTTGCCGGTCGCGGTATCGATCGAGTAAACGTCCGACGGCGTGCGCGCCGACGCGATCGTGAAACCCAGGTCGTGCCCGTTCGCGTGCCAGCGCACATCGCCGATACTGCCGTATGGCAGCTTCGGCAGGGACATCTCCCTGCGTGCCGCCGTATCCATCGCATGCAGCGTGTCCGACCCGTTTTCGTTCACGATGTAAGCGATGCGCCGGCCGTCGCGCGTAACATCGAACGAGGTCACGTCCCACTTCAAACCCGGCCGCAGGATGGTCACGCGGCGCGTGGCGACGTCGAGCGCGGCAAGCTGTTCGAAATCGGAATCCTGATTCGTGACCAGATAGATGGTCTTGCCATCCGGCGAAAATCGCGCATGCCGGTAGGATACGCCCGGCTGACGCGGGGTCAGGGTGGTCTGTCGATCCGACGTGGTATCGACCAGAAACAAGGCCGCCTCATACGCCGACACCGCGCGGATGACCGCCAGCGACTTGCCGTCTGGCGAGAAGTCTTCCGCCTCCCAGCCGCCGCTATCGGCCTCCACCACCCGGCGCGCCTCCTCGGGATGCTCCGGCACGCCGATATAAATGTCCATATCGCGGCCGTTGCGCCGCGTGGAGGCGTAGGCGAAATGCGCGCCATCCCACGACCACACCGCGCCCATGTTGCGCGACTTCCCATCGGTCAGCAGAGCCGCGTGCCCGGTGCGCGTATCGTAGTTGTAGATCTGGTACCACTCGCCGCCGCCGATGTCTTTCGAAAACAGAAACGAGCCGCCATCGGGCCGGTAGCGCCCGCCCTGCACGCGATCCGCATCGAAGGTGAGCTCGGTGCGCGCCCCGCCCGGCTGCGTGACGCGATGGATCTGCGGCGCCTGTCCAAAGCGCGTGGAGATGAGCATTTCGCGCCGCGTGGGATGCCAGTCGACTAGGTTCGCAGTGCGGAATTCGGTGTACGGCGCAAGCTCTTCCATCAGGCTCGCGGGAATGGCGGGAATCTGTTCGGCCGTCAGGTTGGCCGGGACGGGCAGCGTAGGTTCCGCGCCCGGAAGCAGGCAGGCATAGGCAAATAGGAGAATCGGAGTGAGGCGGCGTAGCATAGGGACGATTCTATCGCCAATCCTGACCAGCGAACAGCGTGCGCTCGTCCGCTTCGGGATCTGGCTCGACGCAGCCGCGGACGGCAGCCGGCATGCGATCAGAGCAGTCCTGGCCCGTTATTCAATACGCTATCCATTCGCGGTAAACCGCTAAGCAAACAGCGCCGCCTGGAGCGGAATCTGAAGCCCGAGAGGCTCCATAAAGCTGGACACATCGAGATTGCCCAGTTCGCCAGGCTCCAGCTTATGGAGACCCCCGCCATACACTCGGCCTTCATTAAGCAGCTCGCTCGATTCTATCCCGCGAAGCAGTTCGAAGACTTTTTCGTGGAGGGCCGGATTTCTTGCCAGCGCCGCCTGGAGCGGCCCAATTGGATACAGGAGCAGATACACGTTCGTGGCGATGGCTCGCGACCGGTTCCAGAAGAATCGGAAGGGCGCTTTATTCCTCCCGGCCCGACCCATGTACGTACAGAGAAACGGCGCCGGCGGTCGCTGCTCCTGGCGATACCAGGGCGTGCGCTTCGCGGTCAGGTAGAGATCCGGAATACCCTGCTCTTCGCCCTGCTTAAGGTATCGCCACAAGCCGGGGCATGCCTTCCGCAACTGGTCACTGGGCATATCGGTATCGATCACTGCATGGGGATTTACGACGCGAGGATAGCCCCGCCGGTCGGCGTCTATCACGGTCTCGTGAAGATCACGCGGGCTTGGCAGTACCGGCTTAAGGAACTCCTCGCTGATACCCAATCGCTCCGCCTCACTGCGCGGCAAAAGGAAGAAGGCGTTCGCACCGGTTGCGATCCCGCGCTTTACGCTAAAGAGCGAAGCGAGCGTCGCCACAGGGTCGCCCCGTTTCCGGCGCGAGATCCGCACTTCACGGCCGAATCCGCTCCATTTCCGGTGTTCCATCAATATGCGAACTGGGACGAGTTCTGAGATCTCGGGTTTCACGAGGGAGCCGCCGTATGAGAACTTCACCTTGTGGTGCGCCGGCGGCGAGCGCTTTTCGTAGACCACGATGGCCGACGACACCAGGGCATCGTCAAATTGGACATTCCGAGGATCGAACCGATGCACATGCAGGAGCGTCACCTCGTTGGTCAGGTAACGCCGCAGCGCCCTCCCATAGTTCACATCCATGAACTCCGATGGCACGAGCCAAACACCAATGCCGCCGTCGGCTAGCCACCTGTGAGAGAGAATGATGAAGTAGCAGTACAGCCCCGTCAGTCCACTCACCTCGGCGCCGGCAACGGCGGAAGCGATCGCTTTCAGGCGAGCCTTATTCACTTGATCGAGGTGGTGATGCCGCACGTAGGGCGGGTTTGTCAGAATCAGGTTGGGTTGATCGCGGGGTGCCGGCGGCCGAAGTTTCGTGAAGTCCCCTGTGATTACGCGCAGGCCTTCACTGCCCCAGAGTCGCACGGCGGCACCAGCGAATTCAGGATCAAGTTCTATCCCCGAAGCCGATTCAACCCAACCAGTTCCCCCGACCTTCCGCAGTGCGGAGAAGAACGAACCGGTGCCAATCGCCGGATCAAGGAATCGAACCCTGTCTGATCGGCCACACCAGAGCACGCGTACATACTCAGCGATATCGACAGCAAGCGCCGCGGGGGTTGCGAACTGGCCCCACTTATTGCGCTCTGCGGCCGACTTCAGAAGATCCAGCCGCACCTGCTCTTTGATCCTCAGCGCCTCTGTTGTTTCCAGGTGACCTCGCATGGTTTAGATTCCCAATTTCATTAAATCATCGATCCGGTGTTCCCACACCCAGTCGATGCCCTCGGCCGCCTCGTAGCCGAGGTAACCGCTGTCAAAATAGCCACACAAGAAGAGGACGAGCTTGGCATCGTCTCCGTATGTGGCAGTGAGCTGGCGAATTTTCGTCGCCTCCTCTTTCCGCCGTTTGTTCGTGTTCGTGAAATCGCCCGCGGACTTGGCTTCAATTAGAAGGGGAATTCTCCCCTTCCGCGGCGCCTTTGGTTGGATCACAATGTCAATGGGGATATTCAACTTTCGTGTGGACCCGACCTGCACGTTTACCCGAAACGCGAACGTTCCCGGCTCCATATCAGCAATCGCGCCCACCGGCGACTTCCTCCTGTATCCCATCTTTTTCAGGTACGTCTCGATCATCGCCAGTTGCCGCTGCTCTTGGGCGTTCCTCACAATCGGATCGGCCATCGCTCCGCATAAGCGATCCGCGATGATCGTTGATGCACGATACCTTTCTGCCTCCGAAGGAGTCACTCCTCTCTCCAGCCATGGGAAGATGTCCCTGTCCAAGAGCTGCTGGATCGTCCCACAGATGTTCGCAAGCTCTGTCCCCAAGACCTTCTTGTCGAGGCGTGGAGGGATCGCTCCTTTCTCCATGACGAGCACCAGGTTCTTGCTCGTGTATGCTAAACCGACAAGCCGATCGCGTGCGAGTGGCGGCGCGGTGGACATCCGCAACGCCGGGAGTACCTTCGGATGCTTTGCAAGGACATCAGGCGTGATTGATCGCAAATCATTCGTAAGCGACAGAGCGTCCTCCACGAATTCCGTGGTCTTGAGCCGGGTGTCCCGGTACGTCTTGGGAGCGAATTTTATGAACCACCGGTTAAACAGGTCAACGGATGCAGCGATGTCTTTCTTCCACTGCTGAGGTTTATCGGCATTAATGGCCATTGGGTTTAATGCTACACCATCTGTTTCTTCCTGCAATCAGGCCGTACGCCTCAATTTGAAGCACGGATGATCCTCTGGCCGATAATGCCTTGCGGATTGTCTGGTTTTGGGACCCATTGATGCAGGGCACGGCTGTGTAGTCGCTTGTTCTCCGACCAACCTGCTAAAGTTGGCTTTTGAAAGAGGCAGAGAAAGCGCCGCAGCATGGTGAATCGGTACGGCGGTCGCCATCGAATCAGCTCAACCGAGCCTCTTCCGCCCACGCCGCAAACGGCAATGCGAGCAGCAGGCCGGCAAGCCATCGCGCGCCTCTATGCTACCGCCGGCCGCGCGCAGTAATCGAAAAGAAGCTGCCACTCAACCCGCTGGATGGCCCGCGCGCGAGCCTCCAGCTCCGATCCCGGCTGCCGCCGCGCCTGCTCGCACATTTCAATGAAAGCGAACGGGTCCCACCGCCCCTCCTGTCCCGCCGCGCGCGCCAGCGCCGGAAAGATCGGATGCGCCCCCACCTGCCGGAACCAATACGCCGCGTTGCCGGCATCCGGCTCCTGCCGGTGCACGATGGCGTGCCAATAGCTGCCCTCCGCCGTCGCGATGTCCTGCGCAATCGCGTGCGCCTCCTCGAAACACGAGAAGTACACAGAGAGCCCGCTCAGCGCCGCTTCCGGCGCGCGCGCTCCGGGGAACAACCGGTCCGCGGAAGCCGTCCTCAGCCGCTCGCGAGCCGCCTCCGGCGAGCACCGCTCCATCGCCAGGGGCATCAGGCGCTCGCCATCGCCATCCAAGGCCAGAATCGCAACCACCTCAGTGCTGTAGTCCAGTTTCATGCCCACTAATATAACCGCCCATTCCTGACACCTTTTGTCATATTTGCGTCGATCACACGCCTGCCATCACCCGCAAATGCCTGAAACGTAACGACCCGAGCCGAACAACACCCCGAATCCGCCAACCCGCCGTGCTACCGTGATTTCAGGAAAGCCTCCCCGCGCTCGCCGCCAGCGCTCCGCCGGGAAGCCCTTCGATCTTTGACAACCTTCAACCGCGACCTGGTGGTCCGAATCTCCATTCAAGTTATTTACCTACAATAACATACAAACAAATTGGCTTTGTTCGGAAGATTTCGCCACGCCGCGCGCCGATGCACAAAACTGCACAAAAACGCACAGAGGTCGCCGGATCTCCGCGTCTCCACCTCCCCGTGTCTCCGCGTCCCCGTGTCACCGTAGAATAGAAGAGTGAAAACCGCCCTGGTCCTTTCCGCCGGAGGCATGTTCGGCGCCTATCAAGCGGGTGTCTGGAAAGTTCTCCAACCCGTCTTCCGCCCCGACGTCGTGATCGGCTGCTCGGTAGGCTCCATCAACGGCTGGGCCATCGCCTCGGGCATCCCGGGCGACGAACTGATCCGCACCTGGCTCGACCCGCGTACCGCGACCCTCATGACTCCGCGCGCGTCGTGGCGGCCCTGGCGCGCCGCATTCGACCCCGCGCCGCTCCAGGAAATGATCCAGGAACTCGCTTCCACTTACACGCCGCAGGTGCCGTTCGCGGTGGCCGTCACGCGATTGCCGCAGTTGCGCCTCGAAATCGTCCAGACCCCCAGTCTCACGTGGCGGCATGTGATGGCTTCCTGCGCCGTGCCGGTCGCATACCCTCCGGTGCGCATCGATGGGCGCCTCTATTGCGATGGCGGCCTGCTCAGCGTCATGCCAGTGTGGGCTGCCCAGCGGTTCGGCGTCGGCCGTGCGATTGCCGTGAACGTCCTGCCCAGCTTACCGTTGAACGCCGTGCGGGCGGCCGTCCGGACGGTGCGCCTGCTGGCCCCACGCGAGCCCCAAGTGACCGGAGTGGAGGTGCTCCGTCTGGGCCCCGAGCGGATGCTCGGAGCGTTCCACGATGCCATTACCTGGGACGCCGGAAACACGCGGCGCTGGATCGATCGCGGCCAGGCCGATGCCGAAGCGCTCATCCGCAGCCCACAATTTGCAGCCATTTTTGCAGCCAGCTCGGGACGTTTCGTTTAAAATAGGCTATTCTATGGCGATGTATCGGGTCTACCGGATGAAGGATGCGCCGCGCCAGCAGTTCCGCTGGGCGCCGCACGTGGCCGGCGCGGCTAGCGTCAAGGCCAAGGATTACGAGCCGGATGGCGCAGTCCAGGCCGATAGCGAATACGATGCCTGGATCCGTTTGCGCGCTTCCGAGCGTCCGCTCGACGTGGGCGATTTGCTGGAAAGCGAGAGCGGCGCGTTGCGCATCTGCAAGTACGTAGGATTCGAATCGGCGAGCTGGGTCGTCCCGGAAGTCAAGTCCACGCCGCAAGCCCCGCCCGAGCCACCGGCGCAGACAATACAGATCTGAGAGGAGCGCACATGAGGGAGCCTCGATTAGGCGACATCATCGACGACTTTTGCGTCAAGTGCAAGCGCGTCATGAACCACGCGGTTGTATCCTTGCTGTCGGGCGAGCCCGCCAAAGTTCGCTGCCGGACATGTCACAACGATCACGACTACCGGCACGAGCAGCCGCCTCCGCCCAAAGTGGACACGCGCAAGCAGGCCTTGTTCGCCGAAGTGCTGGCCAAAGTCGCGCCGGGTAGCCCTATCGGCCCCGTCGTGCCAGAGCCTTTCCTGGAAGACCCTCCGGACGAAGTGCTCTCCGAAGAAGAGCCGGCCGAGGAGGCTTCCGCCGAAGAAGCCCTGCCCGAAGAAGCCCCGCCCGAAGAGGCCCTGCCCGAAGAGGCCCCGCGCAGAGAAAAGGCAAAGCCGAAGAAGGCGAAAGCCATGCCTAAGTCGACGCCTAAAACCACGCCCAAGGCGAAGACCAAGCCCAAGGCCAAGGCCAAGGGCCGCAAGTAGCGTGTGTTGTGGTTTTGGTTCTTCGCCGGCCCCGCGCTGGTCCTCGCTTTCCTCTCGCTCCGCGGTGAGCGCAAGCGCGCCGCATACGTAGCCGGACGGCTTGCGGAAGCGCCGCCCCCGGACATGGACAAAGCCCTGCCTCCGGCCACCGTCATCGTTCCCGTGAAAGGCGGCGACCCCGGCCTGCGCGAAAATCTGGCCGCGCTGGCCGCGCAGGATTACCCCAATTATGAACTGATCGTGGTCGCGCACCGCGCCGCCGATATACCTGCCGGCGTGCTTCCGGCGCGCGCGCGCGTCGTGCTGGCCCACGCGCAGGAACCCGGCACGGGCGAGAAGGTGCTGAATCTGCGGACCGCCGTCCGCTTCGCCCGGAAGGACTCGCTGCTCTACGCGTTCGCGGATTCCGATGGACGCGTTTCGCGAACATGGCTGCGCGCGCTCGCGTCGCCCCTGTCTCGATCGATGTCCACATCAATGACAGATACCCGGGTGGGTGCCAGCACCGGATACCGCTGGTACGCGCCTGAGCCGCCCGATTTCTGGTCGCTCATGCGCAGCGTGTGGGATGCGGTGATCGGCGGGACCTTCTCATCCGGTTCGAATGCCTTCGCTTGGGGCGGATCGATGGCCATCCGCCGCGAAACATTTCATGCCATTCGCGTTCCCGACTTCTGGCGTGACACCGTCAGCGACGACTATGCGCTGAGCGATGCCGTGCGCCGCGCCGGCTTGCGGATCGTCTTCGCGCCCGGCGCCATGGCCGTCTCCACGGACCGCACAAGCGGCCGGGCGTTTCTGTCCTGGGCGCGCCGCCAACTCACCATCACGCGCGTCTATCGCCCGCGCCTCTGGTGGACCGCGCTGGTGGCGCACATCTTCTACTGCGGTGGCATGGCGGCGGCCATCGTCGCCTCAATTCACGGCAACCGCGGCGCCGAGTGGGTGCTCCTCGCGCAGCTTTCGCCCGGCATGTTGAAAGGCGCCAATCGCGCCACGCTCGCCAAGGCGGAGCTCCCCGAGTACAAACCTTGGTTCGACCGGCACGCCTGGGTGCATACGCTCTGGGTGCCCCTCGCCACCTGGATCTGGCTGATCGTGCTGCTCGCCTCGGCATTCGGCAACCGGATCGAGTGGCGCGGCAACCGGTATCGCTTGAAGACCGTTCATCCACGCGCCTGACCGCTCACACCAATCTCCACCGCCCCGCGGAAGGCGCAGCGTACAGTCGTCGATAGGAGGGTACACAATGACGAAACGTTCTTTCATAATGCAGGCCGCCCTGGGCGCGCTGATGGGCGTGCCGATAGGCGCGCAGGCGATGGCTGCCACAACGCCCAAGCCGCCGTCTTTCCATGTGGAGATTACGGGCAAGGGCAAGCCGATGATTCTCATCCCCGGCTTCGCATCTTCCGGGGAAACGTGGGATAGCACGGTGGCGCACTACAAGGACCAATACGAATGTCACGTGCTCACGCTCGCCGGTTTCGCAGGAGAGCCGCGCATCGAAGCGCCGTTCCTGGAAACCGTGCGCAAGGACCTGGCCGCCTATATCCGCGACAACAAAATGAATAAGCCGGTGATCGTCGGCCATAGCCTGGGCGGCGTTCTGGCGCTGTGGCTGGCCGAGCGGGAACCCGACCTGGTTGGACCGCTGGTGATCGTGGATTCGCTTCCCTTCCTGGCTGCCATCATGAATCCCGATGCGACCGCCGAAAGCGTGAAGGCGCAGGCCGAGCAGATGCGCAAGATGTACAGCGGTCCGCCGACCGAGCAAACCGAGAAGATGGGCGAAATGGCCGTCAAGGCGATGGTCACCAGTCCCGCGGACTTCGAGATGATCATGGGATGGAGCCGCAAGTCGGACCGCGTGGCCATGGGCGATACCATCTATGACATGATGACCACCGATCTGCGCGGCGACCTGGACAAGATCGCTTCGCCCACGCTGGTGCTCGGCACCTGGATCGCGTATAAGCAATACGCCACGCGCGAACAGGTCGAGAAGAACTTCCGCACGCAGTACGCGAAGCTGAAGAACTACGATTTCGTCCTCTCGGACAAAGCTCGCCACTTTGTTATGCTGGACGATCCCGACGGCTTCTTCCAGGCCCTCGACCATTTCCTGAAGCCTTAGTGGGGCAGGCCCTCGGCCTGCGGCGGCCTCTCAGGCCGCCCCTTTGAGTCTTATGAAGCGCTCTCACGTCTACATACTCTGCCAACTGCTGGGCTGGTACTCCCACGCCGCGGGCAATATCGTCCTGACCACGTTAGGCTCGCCGATCACGTGGGAGCCCGTGGTGCTATATCTCTGGGGCGCGCTGGCGGGCATCCTGACGACGCATGCCTTGCGCGCCTTCATCCGCCGCCGCCAATGGCTGAAGCTCTCGCCGCTGCGCGCCCTGCCTCGCGTGGCCGCTGCCGCCCTTGTCACCGGCATCGCCATCACGGCCTTGGTGACCGCCGCCTGGCCCCTCACCTACGGCATGGCCGCGCTCCGTAAATCCGGGTACGCATGGATTCTCCCGGTCGTGTTCATCTGGAGCATCACGGTTTTCCTTTGGGAGGTGATCTACTTCGGCGTGCATTATTTCGAGAGCTTCCAAAAGTCGGAGGTCGAGAAGCTGCGGCTCGCGGTGGTTGCCAAAGACTCCCAGCTCCGCGCCCTGATTTCCCAGGTGAACCCGCACTTCATCTTCAACTGTCTGAACGGCCTGCGCGCCATGATCGTGGAAGACCCGGTGCGCGCCCAGGACATGGTGACCGAGTTGTCCAACATCCTGCGCTACTCGCTGCAATCCGGCCGCACCGAGACGGTGCCTCTGGAAACGGAACTGGAGGCCGTCACCGCATACCTGAAACTGGAAGCCATCCGGCTGGAAGAGCGTCTGCGCGTCCACATTGAGGTGGATCCGGAGTCGCTCGAAACACGCATTCCGCCCATGCTGCTGCAGACCCTCGTGGAGAATGGCATCAAGCATGGCGTCGCACGCCTGCCGGGTGGCGGCGAAATCCGCGTGGACTCGCAGGTGGAGAGCCGCGCGGTGAAGATCCAGGTGCGCAACAGCGGCCAACTGCGCGAGGACGCCGGCTCCACGCGCCTGGGCCTCGACAACGCCCGAGAGCGCCTGCGGCTGTTGTACGGCAACGCCGCCTCGCTGGTCTTGCGAAATTACGACGGCGATTCCGTGGTGGCCGAAATCTCCATTCCCCTGAGCCCTGCATGAAGGTGCCGCCCGCATGAAAGCCTTGATCGTGGACGACGAGCGCCTGGGCCGCGCCGAGTTGCGCCGGCTGCTCGAACCTCACCCCGAGGTCGAGATCGTCGGCGAAGCACGCGACGCCGACGAAGCCCTGGCGCAGATCGAGCAACTCCAGCCGGACCTGCTTTTCCTGGATATCCAGATGCCCGGCCGCAGCGGCTTCGAGTTGCTCGAACGGCTCGACCGCGTCCCGCTGGTCATCTTCACCACGGCCTATGACGAGTACGCGCTCAGGGCCTTCGAAGTAAACGCGCTCGACTATCTGTTGAAGCCGGTATCGCCCGAGCGCTTGGATGCCGCCCTGGCCCGCGCGGCGCTGCGCAAAGCCAAACCGGCCATGACGACGGCCAGCGCATCTTCGTGCATCTTCGTGAAGGATGGCGAGCGCTGCTGGTTCGTCACCCTCAGCGATGTCGTACTGCTCGAAAGCGAAGGCAATTACGCGCGGCTTTACTTCGGCGGCAACCGGCCGCTGGTGCTGCGCTCGCTCAACTATCTGGAAGAGCGGCTCGATCCGGCGATCTTTTTCCGCGCCAGCCGCAAGCACATCCTCAACCTGCGATTCATCGAAACCATCGACCCCTGGGCCAACGGCGGGTTCCTGGTGCGGCTGAAGGGCGGGTTCGAAGTGGAGATGTCGCGGCGGCAAGCGCAGAAGTTTAAAGAAGTGATGAGCCTTTGAAGCTCTCCAGTCTATACTGGAGTGAGTCAAATGACGCCCACCACCAGTTTCGGCGCTGTCGAAAAGGTGAAAGGCGGAGACTACGACGCGTTCGCCGCGCTCTTCGCGAAGTACCGCCGCCGGCTCGCCGCGCTGCTGCGTTACAAAGCCGGTCCGGAGTTGCTCGCCGCGGTCGAGGTGGACGATCTGCTCCAGGAAACCTTCCTGCAGGCTTTCCGCGATATCCAGCGCTTCAAATATGCCGCGCCGGGAAGCTTCTGGAACTGGCTGGCTTCCATCGCCGGTCACGTAGTGCTGGACGCCGCTCGTTTCCAGGGCCGCCAGAAACGCAACGCCGGCGATGTCGTACGCTTCCGCTCCGCCAGCAATCCGGACGGCCCCGATCCGGTGGATGCCAAAACTCCCACGCTGCTGCTGTCGGAGAAGGAAGCCGTGCAGGCTCTCTTCGAGCGGCTGGAAGCGCTGCCGGAGGATTACCGCGAGGCGATCCTTCTGGCCAAGATCGAAGGTCTCTCCACGGCTGAGATTGCCGCGCGCATGGGCAAAACCCGCCAAGGCGCGGCGCTGCTGCTGCACCGTGCCCTCAAGCGCTTTCGCGCGCTGGCGGGAGAGCCGTAATGCCATCCGCACCCAGCAAAGAAGAACTGCTCGCGCAAGCGCTAGCCGACTTTCTCGACCGCCAGGCGCGCGAGGAGGCCCCGGCCATCGAAGGCTTCTGCCGCGATCATCCGGAGATCGCCGACGAGCTGCGGCCGCAGCTTGAGACCCTCGCCGAAATCGACCGCGCCGTCGGCCTGCCCGAGCCGCCGCCACCGGCCGGCCATCCCGCCAAACTCTCCGGCTACACGATGCTCGGCGAGATCGGATCGGGCGGCATGGGCCGCGTATTTCTGGCTATGGACGAGCGGCTTGGCCGCAAAGTGGCCATCAAGACCCTGAACGCGCGCTACGCCGATCACCCCGTCCTGCGCGCGCGCTTCATGCACGAAGCCCGCGCCATGGCGCAAGTCACGCACCCGAATATCGCGCGCATTTACGCTCTCGGCCCGGATGGCGAACCGCCCCACTTCGTCATGGAGTACGTGGAAGGCGCCGCGCTCACCACCGCCGCGCAGCCGCTCACGCTACGGCAGAAGGCGGAGCTGATGCGTAAGGTGGCACTGGCCGTCGGTTTTCTGAACGAGCGCCAGGTGATCCACCGCGACCTGAAGCCGGGCAATATCCTGGTGGGTCCCGACCTGGAGCCGAAGCTGCTCGATTTCGGCCTGGCCCTGCACCTCTCCGGCAACGAAGCGCGCCTCACCCTGCACGGCGAAATCATGGGCACGCCGGATTACTTCTCCCCGGAACAAGCCCGCGCCGATGCGCCCCTCGATGCGCGCAGCGATGTCTTCTCGCTGGGCGTCATCTGCTATGAAGTGCTCACCGGTTCCCTGCCCTTCCGCGCCGAGACGCTGCGCGATCAGGTGCAGTCCATTTGCGAACAGGATCCCGTACTGCCGCGGCGCATCAACGCCGAAATCCCCGGCGATCTGCAAAACGTCTGCATGAAGGCGCTCGAAAAGGCGCCCGCCGGCCGCTACAACTCGGCCTACGAAATGGCGGCCGACCTGGAGCGTTTTCTGGCCGGAGACGCCGTGCTCGCCGCGCCCGCCGCCTACGCGCGCCTGATGACCGGCAAAATCGCGCAACATCTGCGCGAGTTGGACGGTTGGAAGCAGGATCGGATCCTTTCCGATTCGGAATACGATTCCTTCCGCAAGTGCTACGACCGGTTGGTGGAGCGCGAAGACGCCTGGATCATGGAAGTCCGCCGGCTGTCGCTGCCGCAAGTCAGCTTGTACCTGGGCGCCTGGATTCTGGTGGTCGGCGCGGCGCTGATCGTGCTGTTCCGATACGCTGGGCTGAGCGGTACGCCGGCCGTGCTGGTGGCCGCCGCTGCCACGGCGCCTACCGCCTGGATCGGCATTCGCTGCTGGAAGCTGGACCAGCGCCGCATCGCCGTGGCCTTTCTCCTGGCCTTCTGTCTGCTGCTGCCCATCGCCTTGCTGGTCGCCATGGGCGAGTACGGCGTGTTCCGCGGATTCACGCAGGGCAGGAAGAATCTGGAGCTCTTCTCGAAATTCGAAAGCTTCAAGATGACCACCAACGCCCAATTGTGGTGGTCGATCCTGCTCTCTCTGCCGGCCTACTATTGGTTGCGCCGCTTCACGCGCGCCTCAGTCTTCTCGCTGGTGCTCGCCGTGATGGCCGCGCTTTGGTGCCTGGCCTGCCTGCTGCGATTGGGCATGCTGGACTGGATCGACAAGGACCCCGGCAAGCCGTACTTCTACCTGCTCCCTTGCGCGGCGCTGTTCTTCGCCGCCGCCCTTGCCTTGGAGCGCCTGCGCCTGGCCAACGATTCGCGCTATTTCTATCCGATCGCCGTGGCCTTCACGCTGGCCGCGCTGACCGGCGTGGCGACCTTTCACGAACCCTACGCCAACTGGCTGAAGAGCGTAGCGCCGTGGACCCGCGGCCAGATCGAATATCTCTTCATCCTCAACGCGGGCATCTACTTCGCGCTCCAGATCGCGTGCGAGCGCGTTTCCTCGCCGCAGATGCGCATGGTGGCCAAATCGTTCCGCTTCGTGATTCCCGGCCACGTGATGACCTCACTGCTGCTGCTGGGCCTGGCCGCGTCGGACCGCTGGGAGGGCGCTCGGGCGAACGCGGGGATGCGCCTGGAAGCGCGCCTGCTGGAAGCGCTCCTGCCGGTGGTGGCTTGCGTCTTCGTGCTCGGCAGCATTCCGAAGCAGATGAAGAACTTCTTCGCCAGCGGCATGTTTTTCCTGGCCATCGGCCTGGTGCGGCTGCAGCAGGATTTCTTCAAAGACCGCGCATGGTGGCCGATCAGCCTGCTGCTCACCGGCCTGCTGCTGATGGCCGCCGCCGCGCGTTATGCGCCGCTCAAGATGGCGCTCAAGCGCCTGGTCCGGCGGAGATGACCGGTAGCTTTGCGGTTCCCTGGAGCACGTTCTCTGTTAGAATTGTGGACCACGATGGCGTTTCGCGTATTCCTCAGTTACAGCTTGATGCTGCTGAGATGGCGTTGGCGTGGCGATTGCAGACTCTCGCCGCAGCGCACGGGGTCGGAGCCCAATGCCACTTAGTTT
>PKYZ01000603.1 GCA_003132865.1 Bryobacterales bacterium | reverse complement strand
CACCGAGCCGCGACCGTCGGGGAACGGAGGGTCTCGGGGACACAAATACGTGACCGGACCTGCGAAATGGAGTACTGAGCGGCAATTCCATTCCGATTCGATCCACCACAGAATAGTCGCTGTTTCAAAAGGCACCCACCGGTCACCAAACCGTTCCCGCGATCCGTACGATTTCGGTTTTGCGCTGTGTCGGGATCGCGGCGCTTACTCGGAAACAGTCCTGTTTACCGGCTTTGCGTGCGCTTGGCTAGCGAATATCGGCATTCCGAAGCGGCAAATAGTGCGAAGCTGTAGGTGCATGAGGTTTCTGCTCCATTCCGTGGTGCTGGTTTGGGCCGGCTGCGCGATGCTGCGTGCGCAGGGCACAACCGGGCAGCCGCCGGCGCCCGCTCCGGCGCAACCCGCGGCGAATCAGAATGGACCCGAGATGGTCACCCGCGATGAGCCCACCGCGTTCCAGTTCAAGGTGAATTTGGTGATGGTGCCGGTGGTGGTGCGCAATAATCAGGGGCACGCCATCGGGAACCTGAGCAAAGAGAATTTTCAGCTTTTCGATAAAGGCAAGCCGCAGGAAATCTCCCGCTTCACGGTGGAAAAGATTGGCGCGACGGGTGGTTTGGAATCGAAGGNNACGGGTGGTCAGGAGTCGCAGGCTTCGGCAGACAAGCCGGCGGCGGAAGAGGAAAAAGAGACGCCAGTGGTTGTCCCCGACCGCTTCGTGGCCTATTTCTTCGACGATGTCCATCTCGCCTTTAGCGATCTGGTTCGTGTGCGGGACGCCGCCGACCGGCACATGGCAACGCTGCTCCCCACGGATCGCGCAGCGGTTTATACGATGTCCGGCGAGGTCAGCCTGGATTTTACGGATGACCGGGAGAAGTTGCACGATGCGCTCGTGCGCCTGCGCCCCGGCATCATGGTCCGAACGGGCGCGCTCAACGACGCGGAGCTGAGAACCTACGCCTCGTTCGCCAATCTGAAGGAACTGATCAGGAGAATGTCGGCGGTGCCGGGACAGCGCACGATCATGTTTATTTCTCCCGGCTTCAACACCATGGCGCCGGAGTACTTTCAGGAAAAGACGGATGTTCTGGAGCGCGCCATCAAGGCCAACGTGATCGTCAGCACGCTGGACGCCCGCGGGCTTTATACCGATCCCGCGTTCGATGTCAGCAGCAGGGGAAGAGGCGGAACGCTCACCGCGGCCCTTCTCCGCTCCGACATTCTGGCGGAATTGGCTTCGGGCACGGGCGGAACATTCTTCCAGAACAGCAACGACCTGGACGAAGGATTCAGGCGGTTGGCGGCCGCGCCGGAATATATCTATCTGCTGGGATTCTCCCCGCAGAATCTGAAGCAGGACGGCAGCTATCACGGTCTGAAGGTCACGTTGAAAAATGGGGGCGGTGTCAGCGTACAGGCGCGCCGCGGTTACTACGCTCCGAAACATTCGGACGACGAAGCGGAGAATGCCAGGGAGGAGATTGAATCGGCGCTCTTTTCGCGGGAGGAGATGCTCGAACTCCCCGTCGAAATGCACACACAGTTCTTCAAGGCCAGCGAGCAGAGCGCCACCGTCACCGTTCTGGCTCATTTGAATCTGAAACTATTCAAGTTTCGAAAAGTGGAAGACCGGAACTGGAACGCGGTGACCCTGGTGTACGGCATCTTCGATCGCAATGGAAACTTCACACAGGGGATCAAGAAGGTGCTGGAATTGCGCCTCAAGGATGCCACGCTGGAGCGGGTGGGCCAAAAGGTTACGGTGAAGACCAGTTTCGACGTGAAACCCGGGACCTATCTGATCCGGCTGGTGGTGAGAGATGCGGAGGAGCGGAAGCTGTCGGCGGCAAATGCCGCCGTGCAGATTCGGTAAACCGCGCCGGCTATTCGGGCTTGACTTTCCAACCCACTCGGAAAGAGCCGAGTTGTGCGACGGATCGCCTGCGCGGCCGCTGCCAGGCGCATGCCGCATATAGTGGCGCGAATCGTAAGTCTTGGTGCTCGTCAAGAAATGACTGTGCCAGTTCGCGGCAACCGCTCCCCTCGGGGTCGCGGCTCAGTTTTGGCACTGCCGTTTCCGAGCCGCGAAGAGATATCGTCCTGGCCNNTTGCGAAAGGTGCTTTGACCCCCTGTGCGACCACATCAACATCCGGGGTTCCTCCAGCGCCTCGCTCAACGATCGATATCCCCCGGTCGAAGAGATGGTAACGCGACTACTCCATCACGGGGGCCGGCATCAGCTCACGGACTGCGGCGCCCACCTGCGCTGCCAGCACAAGAGCCCGCTTGGCGTCACTCATTTGCGGTTCACGCCAATCATCGGCGTAGCGAACATCGACGGCATACCGATTCAGTTCCACAAGATCCTCTGCCCGCAGCGGGAAACGCTGTTCCAAAGGAATGATCGCCGCGAGCGCTTTCAGATCGTGGGTTCGGGGCGCCTGAATGCCCAGGTAAGTTAGCAGACATTTCAAGTACTTCTCGGCGGCTTGCTGACAATGAAAACAAACCGTATCGAACGGACAACTTTCCTCGATAGCCATAATCCGGCTTGCCGCTTCGAGGTCATGCTCCGCTTTACGAACCCATTGCCGGAGTACCTCAACCACCTCAGGCGGCACGTTCATAGAGGATTTTCCCTTCACGTGAGGCCGGCCAGTACACGGTGTTCACTACGTTCCGGTAACGTTCGAAACGGGAGCTGGTCGAAACGACGATGTCCATGGGGCGAGGAAAGTCCACGAGCGACGCATAGAGTTCCGCAGCACGCTTGTTAGGATCGGCGACCTCTGAAAACAACACTAACAAGTCGATGTCGCTATCCGGACCCGCGTCGCCCCGGGCGCGAGAGCCGAAAAGGATGATCCTATCCGGGGAAAACCGCTCTGCGATCCGCCGGACCAGATCGTCCGGAACTGCCGGGCTTTCGGCAACTTCACTCATNNATGATAACGCGCACCGCGCCGCCCAACTTGGGGTAGTGCCGGGGTAGTGCCTGAAATGCACCCAACTTGGGCGCGACTCCTCCCGCAGCCACAAACACGCGGCGCAGTCGACGGTTGCGGATGTGCCCCCGCTCTGGTTGTTCGCGAACGGCTTTCCACCGTTCCACCTCGCCGGCCCGCCTGCTACCGCGGGCACCCACCATGTCGGAAAGCCTGTTGACCTATTGCCCCCCACCCCCTGGCGCTCGAAGGCGCG
>PKYZ01000101.1 GCA_003132865.1 Bryobacterales bacterium | reverse complement strand
ATCACCGGCCCGCTGAAGATGACAGACACGGGCTTCTATCTGAATGCATCACAGGCGGCCCGCCTCGCGCGTCCGGATTCGGCCACCACGATGGGGAGCATCGATCCGACCGCGAAGCCCGCGGTTTTCTCGGGCGGAGGCGGCATGCTATCAACCGCGGGCGACTATGCGCGTTTCTGCCAGACGATGCTCAACGGCGGTGAACTCGACGGCGTGCGCATACTCTCCCCGAAGACAGTGGCGCTGATGACCTCCGACCAACTCCCGCCATCGACGGACCGGCATACCTCCGTCGCGACCTTGCTGGACGCGTTCGGCCCCACACCCGAGATGGGCACCAGCTTCGGCCTGGGTTTCGCGGTCCGCACGGATCCAGGCCGGAATCCGGTGCCAGGGTCGGTGGGGGACTTCTCGTGGGGAGGCATCATGGGCACATACTTCTGGGTCGATCCGAAGGAGAAGCTGGTGACGGTGCTGATGATCCAGGTTCCGATGGCTACCGACGTGCNNGTGTATCAGGCGCTGATGGATTAACATCACAGGCTGAAGCCCGTACCTGGAGTTTCAATATTGTCCAAGAGAGAAAGAGTGCCTTTTGGGCTTCCTCTGGCGGGGACTCCGTCTGAGGAATGGCAGTGCTAACAGCAGAACCTACGAAACCCGCCTGCCGCCGGGCGTACAATGTGCTCCAGCGACGGAGGCGAGGCGAAACTCGCCCAGCACGCCAACCCAGACGTGGAGAGGATAGCACCGATGAAAACGATTCGACGGGTCCTTACAACGCAAGCGATGGTTTTGGTGGCGCTGACGCTGGCGCTACCCACGGTGCGCGGCGGGGCCGTGCGAGCTTCGGCCTTCGCTACGTTGTACAGCTTTCAGAGCGGTAGTGACGGATCTTCGCCAAATGGCGTGGTCCTTGGTAGGAATGGAGCGCTCTATGGCACAACCAACCTGGGGGGGCCGAACACTTGTGAAGGTTCAGCCTCTACCCAGTACCTGTGCGGGACGGTCTTTGAATTGGCGCCAGCCAAGGGCGCCGCCTGGACCAAGACCGTGCTCCACAAGTTCAAAGGACCCGACGGAGCGGCGCCTGGAGCAAGTCTGGTTTTCGGCGATAACGGAGCGCTTTACGGCACGACCCTGGAGGCAGGGAGCAACGACGCATTTGGAGCCGGCTTCGGCGGGACTGTCTTCGAATTGGCTCCGCCGGCGATTGCGGGCGGAGTGTGGACCGAGGCCGTGCTGTATAGTTTGAACCATAGCACCACGCCTCCGAATACTGCGACGGGCGGGTTACTCATGGGCCCCGACCAAGGTACCACTCCGGGAGGGGGTGTGGGTCTCGGACTGGTATTCATGCTCACGCCGCCGACGGCGCAGGGCGGGAGTTGGACAGAGAGCACCGTGTTTGACTTTTAACGCCTTCCGCTTATGGGGGTGGGCCCCGAATCGGGCGTGATTTTCGCAGGCGGTCATTGTACGGGACGAACACTCATCGCATCGGCTCGATCCAAGGCGACTCAGGCTGCGGCACGGTCTTCCAACNNCACCGTCTACGGCGGGGTGCTCTATGGCACTACTCAGTATGGTGGAGGCCCCACGTCTGGTTCCTCCTGCTTCGAGACTGCCTCCAACTACTGCGGCACCGTGTTCGAGCTGACGCCGCCAGCGACGCCAGGGGGGACCTGGACGGAGACCATCCTCCACAGCTTCACTGATCAGAACGGCGAGGGATCATTCCCGGGATCATCCCTCGTCTGGGGCCCGGAGGGTGTACTCTACGGGACGACGCCGGTAGGAGGGACTGCGGGAGCAGGCACCATATTTGCGGTCGCGCCGTGACTGGCAAAAGGCAAGCTGGCCGCCGATGAAACCCGGATAAGCACCGATAAGACAAGCCTAGGTTCGTTGATTTTTCAATCTCACGTTCTACGGGCGGCCGNNATAGGAGTACAGTTACTCGCTGTAACTGACTTCTAACTTGCGGGCCTTGGTGGCGGCATAGGCCAGGACCAGGGCGGAGACTACCAGCAGGCCGGGGATGGCCAGCCAGGCGGGGGTCGGCTCGGTCATGGTGGCGAGGATGGCCAGCGGACCGTCGGCGGGGATCTCGCCGACCGGGCAGAGCGATTTCAGGTAGAAGATGATGCTGAATTTCTTCAGAAGCGACGGCAAGAAGGGATTCAAGTTTTCCCAGATCATCACTACCGCGGCGGGGATCATGGGGTTGCGGTAGAGCACGCCGGTAAGCATAAACACTGAGCCATAGCCCACGCAGGCCAGCGCGGCAGTCAGCGCGTACCAGCCTAATTGATGCAACCCGGGCCCGTGGAACAGATACTGCTGGAAGACCGGGCCCCAGTGCGCGGAGATGAACAGAAAGCTTAGCACTACGCTGCCCACGAAGTAGACAGTCGCGGCGATCAGTCCGGCGAGGTACTTACTCACTGCCAGCACTTCGCGGCGCACGGGCGACATGAAGTAATAGTGCAGCGTGCGCTCCAGCACCTCGGCGCGGAACAGGTTCGAGAAGATGCCGAGGCAGCCGAAAAAGATCCCCAGCCGGAGATAGTAAACCTGGAAAATGCCGGCGTAGATCATGTTGTCGTCGGCGAGAGTATGTCCGCCGGTGCCTGGGATGAGCGAATGCACACCCGTGACCAGCACAGGCCCCAGCGTCAGGATGTAGATCCACCAGGCGCGCTTCGAGAACAGGCTCTTCTTCAATTCCAGACGCAGGATGGCGGCCACCTGGCGGCGCCAGAGCATCCAGGGCTGGGTGGCGATTTGGCTCCAGGTCATGTGGTGCCTCCCTCGGCTCCGATCAGGTATTGGTACACGGAATTCACATCGTCATCGGCGGGCGCCACGGCTTCCAC
>PKYZ01000502.1 GCA_003132865.1 Bryobacterales bacterium | reverse complement strand
GTTTATCCCGGCGCACAACGAATCCACGCCCGCGAACGAATATCGGTGATGTCATCGAAGAGCGGCGCGGCGGCCGTGACCAGGATCTCGCTCAGCGGGCGCCACGATTCCAGCTTCCCGTCCTTCCAAACCTGCTTTTAGGCGCCTACGCGATAAGCCCCGTCGGTCGCAATCTACCCGAGTTTCGCTTAATAGAGTGACGGCTTCCTCCACCCAAGAACCGCTCCCNNCCCTTACGGTCGCGGCTCCGCATAAGGCACACGGCCGCACACCGAGCCGCGACCGTCAGGGAGCGGACTTTGTCACTGTATTGTGCGAGCCTCATTAATCTCGTAACGGACCATGTCGTCGGGCAGCGTGAAAAACCGCGCGCGGCGCACGCGGCCGAGCGAGCGGATCCATTCCGCCACCGCCGGCTCGAATGCTTCTCCGTCTCCAAATTCGGCTTCCGAGACGCCTTCCGCGATGCGAATGTAACGCCGCGGCCGCGGCGTCCCCGGGAAGCCCACAGCCAGGGGCAACTCCTCGCCGTGCAGCATGGCCGCGAGCCGGTTCTCGATTTCCTGTGCCTGTTTCTCGAACGGAAAGTCGTCGGAGCCGGCTTCTACGTGGGCCAGAACAACACCGAAGGGATTGGGCTTGCGGAAATGCGCCGCCAGAAACTCGCGGCGCTGAATTGGAAAGACCGCCACAGACTTATGTTAAGACCGCCCGGCGAGGCGGACCCCTGGTCCGCGATACCTGGTCCGCGGGCACCCCCCCGGTCGCCCCTCCGCATGCGTGCCGCGGCCGCGCGCCTTACTCAGGAATTGCGCGGCCGCGGGTTGACGCCGTTAGAACAGGAATTTCAGTGCAAATTGAATGTGCCGCTCGGTCCCCGCTAGCGTGCTGGTAATCTTGCCGAAGTTCCCGTCACCATAGCCACTGTCTGGGAAATTGAACTGAGGCGTGTTGGTGAGGTTGAAAACCTCCGTCCGGAACTGCAACCGGAAGCGCTCCGTAAACGCGAAGTCCTTGAATACGGACAAGTCGAGATTCCGGAGCGGAGGTCCGTTGTTCGTGTTGTCGCCGATTGTGCCCTGCGTGAGGGACGATGGGGCGGTGAAGTTCGCAGTATTGAACCATTGCGATGGCGTGCGGCCCCCAGCAGGCGCGGCGTTGGGGTTGGCGCCGGACACCAGGTCGGGGAAGCAGCCGGCCCAGACGCCCTGGCAACCGCCGGCGCTGACCGTGTACGGCTGGCCGGTGTGCAGCGTGAGAATGCCGTTGACCTGCCAATTGCCGAACGCGAGATCCACGGCCCTACTGACGCTGGAGCCGTACGACTTGCCGCGGCCGAAGGGGAGGTCGTAGGTAATACCGGTGGTGAAGTTTTGGCGGATGTCCCACGCCGCGCTGGAATAGTCCAGGTTGTAGTTGAGGTTGCTTATGGTCTGGAAATTGTTCGAACCGCTGAGCGTGGTGCCGGTGTTGGCCATGGCATGGCCTAAGGTGTAGGAGCTGATGAACTGCAGCCCCTTCGAGAAGTGTTTCTCCAGTTTCGCGGTCAAAGCTTTATAGTTGCCGACGCCAAAGCTCGACGTTCCCGAAATACCGCCGATATCGGGATACGCCCGGAGGGAATTACAGTTGATGCTCGAATTCAGCGTCGGATAGTTGGGGCACGGGTTGTCGTCGGGCTGGAAAAGCTGGTGCGACGAGTGGTTGCCCTGGTAACCGACTTCGAGGGCCATCTGGTGCCCCAAATCCTGCTGAATCGCGAAGTTCCACTTCTGCACCATTGGGTTCCGGAAGTCGTTCGCCACTTCGCGGAACTGGAGAGAGCTAACCGGATATGTGGTGAATACGGTGGCGGGGTACCCAACGGAAATTCCGCCGGTTGCCGCTCCGTTCGCAAAGTATGGATCGGGGGAGAACTGGCCGACGCCCGAAGGCCGATTCAGTTGCGGAGACTCGTTGAAGGGTGCCGACTCGCCGCGGTTGGGATTTCCGCCCTGCTGTTCCTCGCCGCCATAGAAGATGCCATACGCGGCGCGGATCACGGTCTTCTGTCGAATGTTGTACGCAAAGCCGAGGCGCGGGCCAAAATCGTGTTTGTCCCACGGGATGAGGTACTGGGAAACACAGCCGCGGCACACCTTGACGTTCGGGAAATCGGCCGGGAAGGTGACGCCATTCAGCGTATACGGCGTGTTGAAATTCGGAGGCAACGGCGCGTTCTGGTTCCTCCCGCTGGGAATCTCCAGCGTCAGCGTGTCGATGTTAAAATTGGACTGGCGCGCGAACTGCTCGCCGATCGGCGACCAAAGCTCGTAGCGAAGGCCATAATTCACGGTCAGCTTGGGTGTGACCTTCCAGTCGTCCTGGACGTAGAAGTCGTAGGACTGCCGCGTCGAAGAGATGAAGTTGGTGGTCGAGATTTGCCCGTTATCGAGCGCGCCTAGCAGGAAGGAGGCAAAGGAGTCGCCCGTGTCGGAAGAGAGGAAGCCGGACTTGCCGCCGCTGTCTGCCAAGGTCGACGGGAATGCGGTTTCCGTCCGGGAGAAGTTCATTTCGCCATGCGGAAAAGGCACCTGAAAGAAGGGGAATTGGACGGGCTTTACCTCAGCGCCAAACTTGAACGAATGAGTTCCCCTGGTAATGGCTACGTTCTGGATAAAGTCCCAGACGTTGCTGTATTCCTTCGTCGGCAGCCAGTCGTTAGCGCCAATCTGGCTGTATTGCCCCATTCCGAACTGCGGAAGGCCGCCGTTCAGAGTGGTGGTGGGGTCGAGACCGCCGATACCCACTGCTTTGAATTCGTCCGTTTGGGCGTTGGCCTGAGTGCGCGCGGTCACCAGGCGACTGAACGCAATGTGCGTTTCCGAAATGAACGACGGAGACCAGATACGGGTAAAACCTATCTGTGCATTACGGCCGAGGTCCTGTTCGCTGCTGCCGTAGAAATTGCCGCCATCGAGCGCGCCCTGAAATGGCGGCACGTTGGACTTAGCGGTATTGGACCAACTGATACTGCCGAAGAGACTGTCCTTGTCGTCGATCTTGTAGTCCACGCGCCCGTCTCCCTGATCCGTTCTGAAGCTCCCCGCGGTGAGCGCATAGTAGTCGTTGACGGGATAGTTTCCGTTGACGATCGGCTGATTTGGCGCCGGGTACAGAGCCGCAATCTTCATGGCCGCCGGGTCCATTTGAGCCGTCGGAATCGTGTTATTGGGGAAGGGAGTGCGCGTGCACGCGCCCGCGGCGTTACACGTCGTGGTGCTCGGGTCGAAGATCTCGTTCTGCAAGATCGAGTTGCCGGTAATCGGATCTTTGCCGATAGCCGGGCCCAGCAGGGCGGAAAAGTTGCCCTTGACCTCGGCCTGCGTGGGAATCGTCTCGAACTGGCCATATCCCAGGTTCTGGACCACGCCCCCGGCCGTTTCGATTTTGGTGCCCTGATAATCGCCGAACATGAACAGCTTGTTCTTGATGATCGGTCCACCGGCGGTGACGCCGAACTGGTTCTGCTTTAGCGGTGGACGCCCCACGTCGGCCAAATTGTTTTCCCAGCGGTTGGCATTCAGGTCGGTATTCTGCAGAAACTCGAACAGGGAGCCATGCAACGCATTGGTGCCCGATTTCAGAGTGACCTCCACCACGCCGCCCGCTGCCCGGCCGTACTCGGCGTTGTAGCCGTTGGTCAGGACGTGTATTTCGTCGATCGCGTCCAGCGACGGCCCGATCACGTACGACGTCTGGTTAATGAAGTCGATCACGTTGACGTTGTTATCGACTCCGTTCAGCAGGAAGTTGTTCTCGCCGGTGGAACGCACGCCGTTGGCGGAAAAGCCGCCGTTCTGCGCGTCGCGCGCGCCTGGTTCAGCCACCAGAACGCCCGGAGACAGCCGGGCAAGATAGGCAAACACCCGCTGGCCGCCCATCGGCAACTGGTTCACTTCGGACGCGTTCAGATTGGCGCCCTGAGAAGTATTCTCGGTCTGCAATAGCGGCGCAGTTGCCGAGACTTCAATCGACTCGCTGACATTGCCGACCGGTAGGGTCAGAGGGACGCCGATACGGTCGCCGGAGGTGACCTCCACGTTCTCCTGGGCAACCCGGCGAAATCCTTGCGCTTCCGCTGCCACCGTGTAAATGCCCGGCTTCAACGCCGGACGCACGTACTCGCCGGATGAGCTGGATATCAGCGTGTAATTGAGGTTGGTGGCGACTTCCGTAATGGTGATTTTAGCGTTTGGTATGGCGGCGCCCGTCGGGTCGGTGACGGTGCCCGCGATGGTACCCAGATCTCTTTGAGCAAAAACAGCGACTGCGAAGAACAGTCCGAAAAGTACTCCTCTAATGCATGCAACTTGGCGCATAGTTTCCCTCCCTGGTTCCCTAAATAGAAGCAAATAGGCCCTGTATAAACCGCCAAAACAACATCAAAATGGAACAATAAAATGCAACAACTCCCTACGGCTCGGGCGGCTCCGACCGGAGTCGCGCAAAGCCGACGCAAATGATAACGTTTGCAGCAATTTTATGCGAGGTCGCAACTTGGTGTCAAGTTTTTTGATATATTTCTCGCAAAATTTCATTTCGCCCCTTGATTGCGGGCGACAGCCGAGGTATAACCGAGCCGTGAGACCTGTTACGCCTTCGTCGGATCGGCGCCCGCTCAAGCGCACCATCCACGAGGTAGCCCGGCGCGCGCGGGTGTCCACGTCCACAGTATCCCGCACCATTAACAGCCCGTCTCTGGTCGATGCGGAAACCGCCCAGCGGGTCTGGAAGGCCATCGAGGAGTTGAAGTACTATCCCAACACGCAAGCCCGCTCCCTGGTCTCGGGGCGAAGCCGGATTGTTGGCCTGATCGTCTCCGACATCACGAATCCGTTCTTTCCCGAGTTGGTGAAGGGTTTCGAAGACGTTTCCGCGCAGCATGGCTACGACATCCTGGTGAGTTCCACCAATTACGATTCGGCGCGCATGGCCGTCTGCGTCAGGCGCATGCTGGAGCGCAAGGTCGACGGGGTTGCCATAATGACCTCGGAGATGGACGACCACCTGATCGAGCAACTGGCGCACGGAAAGGTGCCCATGGTATTCCTGGACATAGGGCCTCCCGGAGAGCACATCAGCAACATCGTCGTGGACTACGAGATGGGGATAAACGAGGCCGTAGAGCACCTGGTGGCCCTGGGCCACCGGCGCATCGGGTTCATCAGCGGTCCGCCAGGCTTGAAATCGGCCCAGGTCCGGCGGTCGGCATTTTTGCAGGCATTGGACCGTTACGGCATCCGGGAGGATGAGGCCCTGGTACAGGAGGGCAACCACAAGGTCGACGGCGGGCTGGAAGCCATGACACGCATGCTGGAGGAGACTATCGCTCCCACGGCCGTGCTGGCGTCGAACGACCTCACGGCGATCGGCATGTTGCGCGCGCTCCGCCGCGCGGGCTTGGTGGTGCCGCGCGATATTTCGGTCGTGGGATTCGACGATATCTGGCTGGCTCAATTCACGGAGCCTCCCCTGACCACCGTGCGGCTATCACGAGATGAACTCGCCGAGAAAGCCTTCCGGGCGCTGCTGGCGGACGTCGGCGCGGCGCCGGAGGGAGTCTCGAAGCCCGATTGCACGATGGAGACGCACCTTGTGATCCGGCAGACGACTTGCCAGGCCGACCCTGCGAGGACTCTTTCCGAGGTGCTAAGCTCTCACTAGGAAAAAGCTTTCAGCCGTCGGCGGCCGGCATTTAGCCTGTCGCGGGACGCCGGCGCCTCCGCTGAAATATACTTTATGGCGGTTCTTCTCCTGCTCCTCCTCTGGGCCGGCCCATCTTCCTTCGAAGCGCTGTTTCGATCGGGGCTGGTCGCGCTCCAGCAGAACCAGCTTGCGGCCGCGCAGGCGCAACTGGAAGCAGCCGCCAAGCTGAAGCCGGACAGCCCTCAGGTGTGGCTGGCCCTTGCCCAGACCTACCACAAACTAGACAAAGCGGGTGCGGCAGAGTCAGCCATTGGGAAGGCCGCATCGCTGGCGGGCAACGACCCGACGGCGCTCAAAGGGCTGGCGCTCTTCTATTCGGAGACCGGCGATTACGGGAAAGCGGCGGAGTTCTCCGCCCGATTGGCGCGACTTACACCGGAGGACGCCCGCGCAGCCACGGTCGCGGCGGATCTCTACTTGAAGGCCCACAGGCCCGAGCCCGCGATCGATTTGGTGAGCCGGACGCTCCAAAAAAACGACCGCGCGGATCTGCGGGCCCTGCTGGCCACCGCTTACGAGATGGAGCAGCGGCCCAAGGAAGCCGCCGAACAGATGGAACATGCCATCCGGCTGAACCGCTTCGAAGAAGACTATTATTTCCGGGCGGCGCGCGCTTACATGATGGCCGGAAACGCGCCCGCGACCGTCCAAGTGGTGGAGGCAGGCAAGAAGATTTTCGCCCGCAGCGCGCAGTTGGAACTGATGCTAGGGATCGCTTACTACGCCTTGGAGCGATACTCGGAAGCCATCGACACATTTCTGAACGCGATCGGGATGGACCCGACAGTGGAGCAGCCCTACATCTTCATCGGGCGCACGATGGACCACGCACCCAGCCGCTTGCCCCAGATCCTGGCAGCGTTCCAGTCGCTGGCCGAGAACGCCCCAGACAATTACCGGAGCAATTATCTGTACGGCAAGGCCCTGCTGATGAGCGGCGACGACGATGACAAGGCTGTAGCGCTGCTGCGCAAATCGGTTTCGCTGAAGGCGGACGACTGGGAATCGCACTTGGAACTGGCGAAAGCGCTGGAGCAGAAAGGCGACCTGGAGGGCGCTGTACCGGAATTGCGGCGGGCCATCGAGCTAAACCCGAAAAGCCCGGAAGCTCACTTCCGCCTGGGCCGGATCTACGACCGCATGGGCAAGCCCGAAGAGGCCAAGAGGGAATACGCCATCCAGACGCAGCTCATTGACGAGGAGGAGTCCGCACCGCGCCATTCGGGCCGGCTGAAACAGGGCGAAGGCACGGCGGTCAAGCCCTAGTAGCAGCGCCTCTCAGACCTTCAGCCATTCCCGTCCG
Source organism: Bryobacterales bacterium (assembly GCA_003132865.1). The sequence goes on along the minus strand of PKYZ01000502.1, from coordinate 9,710 downwards.
CAGGCGTATACTTGCTACGGTTTCACAGGCCCGTTCCCCCGGCTCGAACCGGCCTAACTAACCACGGGTCGTGCAGCCACTGCCACCTTTGGCCGCCGCATGCGACCGCTCCTCACGCTCGCGGCATCGATAACGGGCGAAAACAAGCGGTGCGTCGCAAACCTACGCCAGCCATTGGACCGCCGTGGCGCACAGGTCCGCGCCGGTCAGGCGCCTGCCTGGCGGCATGTACTCCGGCGGCGCCAGGATCAGCAGACGGTCCAGCTCAGGCGCGGCGAATATCGCAGCGGTGCGCGCAGGTTGGCGGCTGGCATTCAAATAAACGTATTCCGCCAGCGGACGGATGTCCATCAGGGAGCCCGCCGGGTCAGGCTGGTCCGGCGTCGGATTCGCGCGGTTCTGATCCTCAAAGAGCACCACGCTGCTGAACGGCTTCAGTTTGGGGCGGATGCCGAAACAACAGAACAGCGCCGGCGGTTGGACGCGCCTCAGCGCTTCGGCGGCTCCCCACTCGACAAAGGAATTTCCGAACAGCATGGCGCCGTTGCCGCTCAGGAACAGGGTACGGACGAATTCGCGAATGCGCGGCGTTCCCAGCGGGGCCTCCGCCTTGAACTCGAGCCGCCGCAGATCGTTGTAGGTGGCATCCGCCGCGCGCAGGTCCTTGTGGATCACGTTCAAGCGCTTGAGGAACTCGCGGCGCACCGGGCCGAGCGCGTCGAATGACAGCGCCACAAGCTGCGCGGCTACCGGCATTTGCGTGATGCGGCTGTCGCATTCGAACGCCCAGGTGCGTTCCACCGGCTCGCTCTCCGGGCGTGGCTTGCGGGCGGCCACGGCTTCCACGAGCGGCTCCCACATCGTCCCAAACGGCGCCTCCAGCGGAACCCACCGTCCCTGCTTTTCCAGGCGCGGCCAGATCGGGCCGGATGCGAGCGGTAGTCCCGCAGGCAGCACACAGACGAGCAGCCGGTTGGGCAGCGCCTGGGCGCGCCCGTTATGGACGCCTGCATCGATCTGCTCGAAGACCTTCTGCACCGCGGCGCGCCACTGCGGATAATCAGGCGAGCGCACCAGGATGCTCGTGTCGTCGATGCTCAAACGCTCGCTGGCGAGGTCCCAGGCAGGCAGGTCCATACGGGCTTCCATTTGCTTGACCGGCTCGAAGAGCTTGTCGAATTGGGCGCCGGGCAGGCGGGCCAGCCAGTCGAGCTGGGCGCGAATGGACCGTTGCTCGGCCGGGAACAACAGATCCCAACCGCGCATCTGCTCGTTCAGCGCGGGCACGAAGGTCCGGGGCAACCGCGCAAGTAATTCCCTATCGGCCTGCATGTTACACCGCGAACTCCCGAAGGCGGGCGCCGGCGGCCTCACCGCAGTGTACGCCGAGCAAAGCGCCGAGGGAAGGCGCCAGGTCGATCTGCCGGATCTCTCGCTCGATCACCGCGGGCTCCCGGGCAGCCTTGCCCAGCACCATCATCCAGGTGAGCCGGCAGGTTTCGGTGTTGCTGCGGTGATTGAAAAACCCGTTGGTGCTGGAGCCATCCGGATCGCGCCCGAATTCGGGCATCACCACCATGGTGGTGCGGTCCCGGTACTCCGGCAGAGATTGAAGGAACTGCCACAACCGGTGGATCAGCAGGTCGTCGCGCCGGATGCCGCCCACGTGCAGCGAATACGTTCCGGAATGCGCCACCTCGACATCGGAGAAGCCGACCTGCAGGACGCTGGGAGCCACGCGGCGCAGCACCTCCGTGGCCACGAAGTAGGTCAGCTCATCGCCGCTGACCGGACTATCCGGGCCGTGAATGAAATCGGCCAGCGCGGTCAGAAAGGCCTTCTTGACTTCGGGATCCAGGATGGCGGAGGGCGACGGCACGCTCCAGCCGATGCGCTCGTAATCGTCCTGCATGACGGCGGTCAATTCTTCCAGCAGCAGGTCGCGGTCCAGGCTCTTGCGCTTGCTGTAGCCCATGACGATGCGCTCCACCGCTTCCACCAGCAGTTGTTTCGAAAGGATCACGTTGGCGCCCACGCCAATGTTGCTGGTCATGGCCTTGTTGCTGGTAACGACCCAGGTTTCGGCGGGGCTGACGCTCAACTGGTCCTGCACGTAGCGGAAAATCGTGGGATGCGCGGGCGGGTCGCGGCCCCAATCGTCCACATGCTGCCAGACGCCGGTCAGGATGCTGGAGACGGTATTGAAATGCGAAGTGACGCCCTCGTTCCAGACGTGCGTGTAGAAGAGCGACCGGGGCAGCAGATCGCCGACAATGTGCGGGATGTTCTCAAGACCGTCCGGCGAGTAACTCTCCTGCCGCCGGATGCCGCCGATAGTGACCAGAACCACTTTTTGCGGCAGGCTCGGGCCGCGCGCCGGACGGGCCGACGCCACCCGCCGGGCGACAGCGAGTGCGGCCAGCTTAAGGAGCGTTCTGCGGCCGATAGCAGACATTCAAACCCTCGATAGCCAGATTATAGCGCGGGTATTGGCTCGCCGTCGCACGACCTTATCTTGAGGATCAATACGCCATCAGCTTCACACGCAGCACGGTCCCCTGGTGCGGCAAGCCGACCCCGAAGAACGTCTCATCGCCATTCAGGCGGCGGGCCGCTTTCCACTGGCCGTTTTCGTAGGTGCCTTCCTCGACGCTGACGAACTGCGCTCTCTGGCGCGGATTGGCGGCGACCGGGCGGAAGCTCACGCGCGTGTCGAAACCGGCGAGCAGAAACTCATCCGGCGCCAGTTGCGCCGCCAGCGCGCGTCCGGAGCGTTCCTTTGTTCCGGCAGCGGAACTGCCGGCGTAGCCGGACCGGACGTCTCCGAACTGGGCCAATACCTGGAACTGCTCGAAGGTCATGAGGTGGCTGGTGATATGGTCTTCCTCGACGGCCGCGCGCAGCTTGCCAGTGCCTTGCAGCTCGGCGATCAACGGCAGCAGCGGTCCGAGCAGGCGGTAGTTGTCCTGCATGGGCCTGGCTTCGTCCTTGGGCTGGCCGTTTTCGCCGTAGCGGTCGATGCCGAAGGGCGAAAACCCAAGCGCGTCGAAATCCGCCAGCGCGTAGAACATATAGCGTGCGAACGGCAGCGGCGCGCCGCTTTCGGGGATCAACAGCGGATTGTCGGGCCGGCGGTACTCGTCGCAGATGCGCCGGAAGGCGACGTAATCCGAGATGTAGATGTCCGGCGCGAGCAGGTCGATTGAGGGCGCGGCTGCTTTCCAGACGTCCAGCATGTTGGAAGTGGCGCCGCCGCTCGGATACGCTTCGCCCGGAGGGATAAAGTTGCTCTGCTCGCGCAGCCACACGTTCACGTAGAGCGGCAGCGGGTAGACCTTTTTGCCAGCCGCAGCCACCTCGTCGATATAGCGGGCCACGTGCCAGGCGGCGAAGATCTCGTCGGCATCGGCGCCGAACACTTCGCTCCAGGCGCCCGGCTTCTTGTGCAGCGCCTCGACGAGCGCGGCGGGCGCGGGTCCAGCGAAGATGCGGTTGGCTTCTTCGGAGAAGTCTCGCACCGAGCCGAGCGATCCCGGCTCGTTTTCCACCTGCAGCATGATGACGGTGTGCCGGTCGCCATCGATTTCCTTCAGGTGGCCGAGCAAAGCGGAGAAGGCGCGCGCGTCGGCTTCCAGAGTCGCGCGGGAATGCGGCGAGAGGACTCGGATCTCCTGGTGGAGATGGTCCTGCATGCGCGGGTACTTGGCCGGGTTCTGCTTGATCCATGCGGGCGCATAGTCCATGACGCCGTTCTTCCACGTTCCGAACCACAGCAGGATCAAGCGCAGATCGTTATGGCGGGCGCCCTCGACCAGGCCGTCCACAACGTCGAAGCGGAACTGCCCCGGTTCGGGTTCAACGTACTCCCAATAGACCGGGATCTCCACCGTGTTGCAGTCGAGATTCTTGAGGAGCGGCCAGATTCCTTCCATGGTCCGGGGCCAGCCGCTGGAATTGTGGACCTGCGCGCCCAACTCGATGAAGGGCTTGCCGTCCACTTCGAGAGTGTGTTTGCCGCTCTGGCGGACGAGACGCGGCATCGGCGCAGCAACCAACGAAGCTGCCGAGAGGAGAAGGCCAAACATTGTACGCATCTTAATGAGGTTCTTCGATCTTCAAAATCCGGTCGCCGGCGACATTTTTCAGCGTCTCGACGGCGCCGCGCGGCCAGCGGATTTCGACCGTCCCGGCCGAGGTTTCCGCACCCAGGCCGAAGTGCACACGCCGGTCGCTCGACGACATGAAACCGACGCTCACATTGGTGCGATTGTAGAGCGTGCGGCCCGCTGGGGTGGTGACCTTCACACTCGCGCCGATGGCGTCGCGGTTGCTCACGCGGCCGCGCAAGTCCAGGATTAGCCAGTGATTTCCGTTATCGGCCGAGTTGATCAGGATGCGCGGCCGCTCGTTGAGCGAGGTGACCACGATATCCGGAAAGCCGTCGTTGTTCAGGTCGGCGAAGGCCGAGCCGCGCTGGAATCCGGTGAACAGGAAATCCTTGCCCATCTCCTGAGAGACATCCCGGAACTCCTTGCCATCCACGTTTTCAAACAGAGTGTCGTGCTGGCGGGAGTTCGCAATCACGTTGTCGATATCTCCGTTAGCCGAATAGAGATCCTTCCAGCCATCATTGTTATAGTCGATGAAACCATTGCTCCATCCCGACATGGATTCGCTGAGCTGGGCCACCCGCGAGCGTTGCGAGAGGTACCGGAACGAGCGGCCCCGCTGGTTGCGAAACAGCGCCCAGATCTGGCCTACCAGGTTGTTATAGAAGATATCCACCCAGCCGTCGTTGTCGTAATCGTTGGCGTCGCAACCCATGGCCGAGACGGTGGAACCTTCGTCGTTATAGGCGACGCCGTACTGCAAGCCGGCCTCCTTGAACGTGCCGTCGCCCTGGTTGAGGAACAGGAAATTCCGCTCGGTGTCGTTGGCGACGAAGATGTCCTGCCAGCCATCCTGGTTGAAATCTGCGATGCTGATGCCCATGCCCTTGCCGAGGACTTTGCCGATGCCGGATTGTTCGGTGACGTCCGCGAACTTGCCGTGGCCCAGGTTGTGATAGAGCCGGTGCGGCACGCTGACATATCGCCGCGGATTGCAGTAGCGCTCGCCGTCTGCCGCGCCGCAACGGATATCGGTCTCGGGAGTCCAGATCGTGTAATTGGAGACGATCAGGTCGAGCAGGCCGTCGTTGTCATAGTCGAACCAGGCGGCCGCCACGCTCAAGGTATTGGGGGGCTTGCCTCCGATGCCCGAGCTTTCGGTCACATCGGTGAACGTGCCGTTGCCGTTGTTATGGTAAAGCGCGTTGCGCCCGGCGTTGCAGATGAACAGGTCGGGATAGCCGTCGTTGTCGTAATCGCCGACCGCCACGCCAAAACTGAAGCTCAGGTTCTCGCCCGCGAGACCTGCCTGTCGCGTGACGTCCTCAAAAGTGCCGTCGCCGCGGTTGCGCAGCAGGCAGTTGTAATAAGACGGATCGGCCTTCTTCATCTCCGGAAACTTCGCGCCGTTGGTGAAGAAAATGTCCATGTTGCCATCCTGGTCGTAATCCAGGATGCCGACGCCGCCGCACATGGGTTGGGGGAAGTACTTCCGGCCCGTGTAGTCGTTATTGCTGCGGTAGGTGAAGCGGGACCTCTGGGCTATATCGGTGAAATGCGGCCGCGGCGGTGTGGCGCGGGCGGCTGACGACAGGGCGGCGAGCGCCAGCAGCAGCAGGGCCGCCGAGAGGGTCAGCACACAAAAGGCGTAACGGGCGAAGCGGATCAAGCGAAGACCGATTATAGCTGGATTTGCCAGACATAGCAGCCGAACTTCTGATCGTCAATGTTAACACCCGAGGATGCAGCGCTTCCTCACGGCCGTTAGTCGACCGTGAGGTCAGGCGAATTGCAGCCGAAGTCTTTGAGTTGGCTCCGAAGGTCGAAGATACGATCTGAGCAGACAATGCCGCGCTTGCGCGCGAAAAAACCTCGAAGGGCATCGTTCTATTCTCGCGGGGTATAGGCAGCGCGAAGGCGACGTAGCTTCCGCCGGAGGGCGCACCCGACTTTCCTCCTCCGGCGGCGACGACCACGAACTGGCGGCCATCCACCTCGTAAGTCGCGGGCGTGGCGTTGCCGGCCGCGGGCAGCGTGGTTTCCCAGAGCAGTTCGCCGGTGGCCTTATCGAAAGCGTGGAACTTGCGGTCGTGGTTCGTGGCGGCGATGAACAACAACCCTCCGGCGGTTACCACGGGCCCCCCGTAATTCTCGCTGCCGGTGTGGCGCAGGCCTTTGGCTATCAGCTCGGGATATTCGCCGAAGGGGATCTTCCAGGCGATCTCGCCCTTGTTCAGGTCAATGGCGTTGAGCGTTCCCCAAGGCGGCTCGACGGCGGGGTAGCCATCCGGATCGAGGAACTTGTTATAGCCGTCGTGCCGGTACTTCTGTTCGATCGGCCAGGGGCTGCGCTCGATGGCGGCGACGGCCAAGTCTTCACCGGTTGTGAGGTAGGTGACGATGGCGGACACGGCCTCGGGTGGCAACTGCGCGAACGCCGGCATGCGGCCGCTGCCTTGATGGACGATCGCGGCGATTTGCTCGCGCGTGCGGCGCTTGGCGACTTCGACCAGCGCCGGAAATTCCGGAGGGCTGCCTTGCCTGTCCTGGCGATGGCAACCCGCGCAGCGTGCGTTATACAAGCCGCGGCCGCTGGTTTGGCGGTTTTGCGGCGACTCGACCAGGCGCAGAATCCACGGCATCTCGTTGGCGTTGACGTAGAGCAACCCGGATGCCGGATCGAAGGCAGCGCCACCCCACTCGGCGCCTCCATCAAAGCCGGGAAAGATAACGGTGCCTTCCAGGCTGGGCGGCACAAACTGGCCCGCGCTACGAACCTGCCGCAGGCGCGCGAGGACCGCGGCGTGCGCTTCGGGGGTCCGGCTGGTGACCATGTCCGCGGTGAAGATCTGGCGGGCGAAGGGCGGCGGCTTCAGCGGCAGGGGTTGCCGCGCCGCAACCGCTTCGCCCTCAACTTCGGATGCCGCCACCGGCCGCTCCTCGATCGGGAACAGCGGCTTGCCCGTCTCGCGATCGAACAGGAACACATGGCCGGACTTGGTGATCTGGGCAACGGCATCGACCGCGCGGCCATCGTGCTGGACCGTGACCAGGTTGGGCGGCGCGGGGAAGTCGCGGTCCCAAAGATCGTGGTGCACGGCTTGGAAATGCCAGACGCGCTCGCCGGTTTCGGCTTTGAGCGCGAGCAGCGTGTTGGCGAACAGATCGTCGCCTTTGCGATTCGCGCCGTAGAAATCGAAAGCCGCCGAGCCGGTGGGGACAAACACCAAGCCGCGCTGGGCGTCGAGGCTCATACCGGCCCAGTTATTGGCCGCGCCGATGTACTGCCAAGCGTCTTTCGGCCATGTGCCGTAGCCGAATTCGCCGGGGTGCGGGATGGTGTGAAAGGTCCAGCGGTTTTTGCCAGTGCGGGCGTCGTAGGCGCGGATATCGCCCGGCGACGCGGGCAACGTTTCGCTGACGATGCTGCCCATGATGAGCAGGTCTTTGTAGACGATGCCGGGGCTGGTGGCGGAAATGGACATCTCCTCAGGCGGGCGGCCGAGACCCTGCCGCAGGTCCACGCGGCCGTCGTCCCCAAAGGCTTTGATAAGCGCGCCCGTGCGCGCATCCAAGGCGTATAGCCAGTGGCTGGCGACGAAGAAGATGCGCTGGTCCGCGCCATCGGCCCAATAGGTGACTCCCCGATTGCGGGCTTTGCCGAAGGCCCGCTGGTCCTGCCGCGGATCGAAGGACCAGCGCAGCTTGCCGGTGGCGGCATCCAGCGCGATCAGCCGCAGCTTGGGCGTGGTGGCGTAGAGGAGCCCATTTACCACGATGGGATTGCATTCCATCTCGGAATCCGGGAAGGCGTCGCCCGTGTCGAAAGTCCACGCGACTTCGAGGCGCGCGACGTTGCCGCGATTGATCCGATCGAGGGCCGAATAGCGGATGCTGTCCGGACCGCCGCCGTATACGGTCCACTCGCGATAGGGATCGGCGGCTTCGAGGGAGGCGCTTAGAAGAGCGGCGCCGATGACGATTGCGGCTGGGGTTCGCACGATGATTCTCAATATAGCGCGGCGGGTAACACTTGCGGCTGATGATCCGATTATTTGCCAGCGCGCTTCTGCTGCTCGGCACGTCGTGCGCCGCGGAGACGCTGGGCTACCACGAAGTGCGGACGGACGCCGCTGGGCGTATCGTTCCCTGGTACGGGACGGGACCGGCGCAGGGCTACGACCAGGTGGTCCGGCTGGTCTGGGGATTTTGGCGCGAGATGCGCATGTGCCCCAACGGCGTCCCGTATTATCTGCAACACCAGGTCTGGAAGGCGGACCAAGACGATCCGCGGGGGCTGGGCGGCGACCAGATCGGCATGGCGCTATCTTCGTGGAATTTGTTGTATGGCTACCTGGGTGACGCTGCGGTGAAGGCCAACATGATCCAAATGGCCGATTATTGGCTGGCACACGGTATGTCTCCCGCCGATTCACGCCATGCCCGATGGGGGAATCTGCCGTATCCCTACGACATGGACGTCCATTCGGGCCAGTACGATGGCGACATGCGCGCCGGCAAGGGCTACTTGCAACCGGACAAAGCGGGCAGCTTCGGCGCGGAACTGGTGACGCTTTATAAGATGACCGGGGAGCCGAAGTATCTGGACGCCGCGGCGGGCATTGCGAACACGCTGGCTGCGCGCGTAGAGCCGGGCGACGCCGGGAACTCGCCGTGGCCGTTTCGCGTGCATGCGTTAACGGGCGAGGTGCATCGGGAGACTAAAGATGGTAAGACTTACTCCGCCTCCTACACCAGTAACTGGACCGGAACGTTGCGCCTGCTCGACGACTTAGCCGCGCTGCGGCGAGGAAACCTTGCGCAGTACGCCCGCGCGCGAGAGCTGGTGTTGGCCTGGCTTAAGCGCTATCCGCTTAAGACCAATCGCTGGGGCCCGTTCTTCGAAGATATACCGACCAGCACGCCTTCGGACACCGAGATCAATGCGGATACCATGGCGGCATGGATACTGGAGCATCCGGCTTGGGACGCCGGCTGGCGCGAGCAGGCGAAGGGCGCACTGGACTGGAGCTACCGGACCCTTGCCAACCAGGACTTCACGAAATGGAATGTGATTCCGATCAATGAGCAGACCGCGTATAAGGTGCCGGGCAACAGTCACACGTCGCGGCACGCCGCGGTGGAGCTTTTGTACTGCGAGAAGACCGGCGACTGCACATCGAAGGACGCCGCCATCCGGCGCTTGAATTGGGCCACCTACATGGTGGATACGGATGGCAAGAACCGGTATCCACGCGACGATATCTGGCTGACCGACGGCTACGGGGATTATGTTCGTCACTATTTGCGGGCGATGGCGTCGGCTCCGGAACTGGCGCCGGACGATCAGAACCACTTGTTGCGGACGTCGTCGGTGGTGCAGTCGATCGAATACGGCGCGGGGAGCATCAGCTATCGGAAGTTCGATGCGGACTCGACGGAACGGTTCAAGATGGGGGCTTGGGCGCCGAAGTCGGTTGTGGGCGGGGCGATGCAGTGGGACGCGACTGGCAAGATACTCACGGTTCGGGCACGGGCTCCGGCGGTGACGATTCAGTAATCACAGGCTAAAGCCTGTGACTGGAGATTGGCCAATTCCAA
>PKYZ01000557.1 GCA_003132865.1 Bryobacterales bacterium | reverse complement strand
TGGTCGGGTCGCTGCTGGTGGGTATCACCTACGCCAAAGCGCTGTCGTTCGCCTGCGGGATTCCGCTGATCGGCGTCAATCACATTGAAGGCCATATTCATTCGGTGGTGCTGGAATCCGCGCGCGACGGGCAGCCGGTCGAGTATCCGGCGCTGGCGCTGGTGGTGAGCGGCGGCCATACGCACCTGTTCGAAGTGCGCCAGGGATTCCACTACCGCCTGCTTGGTAAGACCCGCGACGATGCCGCTGGCGAAGCTTTCGACAAGGTCGCCAAGTTACTCGGCTTTGGCTACCCGGGCGGCCCTGTGATCGACCGCCTGGCGCCCTACGGCAATTCGCGCGCGGTGCGTTTCACGCTGGCCCGCATGAAGGGCAACGCGCTCGATTTCAGCTTCAGCGGCCTGAAGACGGCGGTGCTGCGCTGGGTCGAAAGCCACGACCTCACTGCTGAGATCGGGACGCGGCGCGACCTGCTGCGTGCAACGCCTCATCCATCGCTTGAGGAATGGCTGGCGGTCACCCCGCAAACTACGCGCGACCTGCTGGCGTCGTTCCAGCGCACCGTGATCGAGGAACTGCTGCGCCGCGCCGCGGCCTCCGCCGAAAACATCGGCGCCCGCACCTTGATCGTTTGCGGCGGAGTGGCTTGTAACTCAGGCTTGCGCGCCGCCGCGCGGGACGCCCGGCTTCCCTACCCGGCCCTGTTCCCATCGCCCGGACTTTCAACCGATAACGCGGCCATGATCGCCGCCGCCGCCTTCCCGCGGCTCGCGCGAGGAGAGTTCGACGATCTGACTCTGCCCGCGCGCGCCAATCTGGCACTTGCATAAGAAAGAACCGAACCACAGGTGGACACAGATGCACACAGATGCACCCGTCAGGTTACTCGATGCGGAGCGCTGCGGCCGTTTCGATCCGCATGGCGCGTCGCGCCGGCAGATAAGTAGCTGCAACGGCTGCGAGCGCCAGCAGCAGCGGCACAGCCACAAAAACCGTCAAGTCCGTGGGTTTCACGCCATACAGGATGCTGGCGATCAGGCGCGTAGAGATCAGGCTGGCTCCAACGCCCAGCAGAACACCGGCCGCGGCGATCCGCATGGCCCGGCCGAGCACCCATACCAGAATGCGGCCGGGCGCGGCGCCGAGCGCCAGCCGGATGCCGATTTCCCGTGTCTGCCGCAGAACCGAATAGAAGGTCACGCCGCCAACACCGGCCACGGCGAGCAGCAACGCCACCGCGCCAAATNNCAAATGATCCCAGCAGTGTGGTCTGAAGCTGCTCGGTCGCCATGGAACGCGCAATCAGGTTCGGCATCGTCTCAACTTCGTTGACGGGCTGATTCGGATCGACCGCGCCGGTCGCCCGCCGTAGAGCCGATCCAAAAGCCGCCGCATCGAGCCGCGTCCGCACCACCACGGCGAAGAGGTCCACAGGCTTCTGCAGAAGCGGCACGTAAACGTCGGGCAACGCCGGCTCATTCAGTTTGAGGTGCTTCACGTTTCCGACGACGCCGACGATCTCGCGCCACACGGGCTTGGCGGGAGGCTCTTCGAGGTTGACCCGCCGGCCGAGCGGATTCGCACCCGTGAAGAAACGGCGGGCGAGCGTCTCATTGACGATGAGGACGGGCTGGCTGGTTTGCACGTCGCGCTCCGTGAATGCGCGCCCGGCGCGTAGAGGAACGCCCAGAGTGCTGAAGTAGTCCGGTGTCACACTGCGATAATTGGCATGCGGCCGCTCGGCCGCCGAAGGCGCTGGCTGCCCCTGGATCTCGAAGGTCTGCCGGAATTCGTCGCCGCTGAAGGGCAGCCAGTCGATGGCGCCAGCCGATTCCACGCCGCCGCCGTTGGCGAGCTCCATCATCAGCTTCTTCACGAACAGCGCCCGCGATTCATCCGACGGATAGGAGAATGACGGCAGATAGTACGATCCGCTAAATACATGCTCGGGCCGAAAGCCTGGATCCAGTCGATTCAGCTCGAAGAAGCTCTTCGCGAGCAGTCCGGAAGCAACCAGCAGCGTGCATGTAACGGCGAATTGAACGATGACGAAACTTTCCAGCAGCCCGCGTCGCGACTGCACCGCTCCTCGTCCAGACGTTCGCAGCGAATCGGCAATGGAGGCATTGGAAGCGCACAGAGCCGGTGCGGTGCCAAAGATCACCGAGGTCGTCAAAATCAGCAATAGCGCGAACAGCAGCACCCCGGCGTCCACCCTGGCTTCGGCCATCCGCGGCACGTTGGCGGGAGCGACCGCCTTCAGGCCCAGCACTCCCGCATAGCCGAGAAACAACGCCGCGATGCCGCCCAGCAGGGCGTACATGAGGCTTTCCGTCAACAACTGGCCGATCAGCCGGCGGCGGCTGGCGCCGAGCGCCGCACGAATTCCCATCTCGCCACTCCGCACGGCAACGCGCGCCAGCAGGATGATTGCCACGTTCGCGCAAGCCAGCAGCAGGACGCATCCGGCCGCAGCCATCAGCAGCCACAAAGATGTGCGTATGCCCGCCGTGGTCTGTTCGCGCAGCGAACGCACTTCGATGCCCCAGCCCTTGTTCGACTCCGGATAGCGTTGGGCCAGGCGGCCGGCGGCGATGGTCATCTCCTGCTGCGCGGCCGCGATGGAGACGCCGGGGCGCAGCCGCGCGATCACTGTAGCCCAGCGATTGGCTCGTTGCGTGAGATCGAGCGTGCCGAGATCCTTGCGCGCCAGGTTCAGCGGAACCCATAACTCCGGCTTTTGGTCCGAGACAGTGCCGCCGATGTCGAATCCTGGCGGGCCGGAGAATTCACGAGCCGCCACGCCGACGATCGTATAGACCTGCCGGTTGAGTGTGATCGCTTTACCCACAATGTCCGCGCGCGCTCCGAAGCGCCCCTGCCACAGCCCGTGACTGATGACGACGGCTCGCTCGTGTTCCGCTCGCGTTTCGTCCTCCAGAAACAGCCGACCCGCGATGGTGGCCGCGCCCAGTTCAGACAGCAGGTTGGGTGCGATCCACGAACAAAGCAGGGCTTCCGGCGCTCCACTGCCCGTCAGGTTGACGAGGCCGAAGCCGTAGTGCCCCATGGTCTCGAACGAGCGATTCTGTGCGATCAGATCCTGCAGGTCCGGCGAGGACACAAAGAACTCGCTGTAGCCAAGCTGTGGATTGTTCATCCAGACCAGGACCAGGCGTTGCGCGTCGCGGTAGGGAAAGCCGCGAATCACCACCGCCTTGAGCACGCTGAAGATGGCGATGTTGGCCCCGAAGCCGAGCGCCAGGGTGGCCCCAATCGCGAGCGACAGCAGCGGCGTTTTGAGGATGGTCCGGAGGTTGCGCCAGCAGTCGTTTAGCAAATGAGATTAGTAATACCAGGAGCGGGGATGGGAGTCAATGGGGCAATGACCCTCCACCTGCCGGAGCGCGCGTGTCATAGGCGCCGGGCCGGCCATGGGCGCGCCGCCGGGCAGCGTTGCTTTTTGGGTCGGCACGAGATACTCAGTCACTGCCCCGGTTCTGGTGATCCGGCCGATCTGGTTGTGGGATTCGGCAATCGAATCGAGCTACAGTCTCCGCGCTCAGATGACGCTGACGCCCGCCGCTTCGGCGGCCGCTCTGAGCGTCCGATTCGGCGGTAGCCAACGGAAGTTCAGGCCGCATTGCAAGCTCAAGGTAAGCAGCGTCATACGTTGTGAGCCCATGCGCCTGCGCACTCGCCGGCAATCCCAGCACATCCATCGGCGTCTGGGGACCGGCGTCGATTCGGAAGAGCTTTGAGCCGAATCACGAAGCCGGAAAGTTGCTCGGACGTAATCCGTTTTCTTCGATGCGCAATGACGAGGCCGTTGCCCACCTCGTAAAACCACAGCGGTGGAACCACCGCGCGCTTGTCCGCCAGGCCGCGAAGGATGGCGAGGCCGTACTCGCGGCCAACCTCGTCTTCCAGGAACCACTGGAGCGTCAAGGAAGCGTCTATTACCAGATCGCTCACAGATCGTGACCTTCGTGGATCAGTTCCTTAACGGAGATGCCAGTAAGAGTCGTGCGATTATTCTCTACGAACCTGAGCATTTCGCATACTGCTTCTTGCTGGCCACCGCCGGCGTGTGGGTTTACTTTGCGAAGAGCCCGGAGCGCACTGGCGACGACGTCTTCGGGCGTTCTGTACATCCCCAATCTGAGTTGGTCGTCCACGATTTGCTCCTGCTCAGGCGTCAAAGTGATAGTCATGCGGTCGTCTTCCTCGCTCAGTCAATATCATACCGGCTCTAGAGGTGTGCTGGGCGGGGCGATCCTGATGTTGCGACCAAGGCATGCCTGGGAAGTGTCTACCCGCTGCCGCTCAAATCGGCACGCCCGCCGGATGGCCGCGTCTCATACCCGAGTGAACGGCCGGCCCGCACTCGGCCTACGCCGGCACGTCCGCCGTCATTGGCGCGAAGAGATTTCCTGCTGCCGCCGGTCACCTCCACACTTCAAACGACTCCACATTATTGTTTCGTACCCAGTAGACGATGCCGCTGGGCTGCAGTCTGCACGGCCTTCGCCATTCGGAGCGCGTGCGTTCGAAAGCCGCGGTGCCGCAGGAGCCGCGTGGCATAAGAGGCCAGTTGCTCGGCGGGAGCTGCGATGACCACCAGGCAGTAACCGGGGTGACAAAGGCTCCGCCAGTAGAAGCCCGCATCGCGGGTGGAAAATGTGATCTGGCGCGCACTGCGCGACTCCGTCAAGATCTCTCCGTCGGTCATTCCCGCGCGGCCCCAATTTACCCCTACCTTGCGGACGGGCAGATGCCGCGCTTCGAGAAACTCCCGCTGGCTGTGCAGCGAGTTCTCGTCGAGCAGAATCAACCTGCTCTCCGGTGCCTGCCGGGCCTGAATACTCAGCGNNCAAGAAGCTCTCCCGCGCCAGCCTTACGGCCTCGGCGATGGCCTCGTGGGGAACTCCTCCCTCCCACTCCTCCACAATGGCGTCCCACGGCAAGCCGCGCTCCACCTGCTCCAGAACGTCCGAAACGAAGATCCTGTTCCCCGAAACGTTAGCTTGCCGTGACACACCCGCGGGTCGGCGACGATGTAGCGGCCGATTTGCCGGGTCGTTGGTGGCACTGCGGCGTTCTTCGCGGGTTTCCTGGCTGGCATGGGATGTTAAACCTCATACATAGTTTCCCCCAGTTGGCCGGTCGCAATCAAATCCCTCTGCGCTGTCAATGCGGGCGGGTGACCGTGAAGCCTCTACCCGCTGACGCTCAGGTCGGCACGCCTCCCCGATAGCCACGTCTCACATTTGATACAATCGAATTGTGCGACCGGTTATCTTCCATCCCAAAGCAAGGGATGCGATACGCCGGTTTCCAAAGGAGGCGGGCGTGCGTCTGGGGAAGGATCTCTTCCGGCTCCAGCTTGGGGAGCAGATCGCGCTGCCAGTCTCCCGGCCGATGCCTATGGTCAGCGCCGGCGTGTCGGAACTGCGAGTGACGGGCGCGGACGGCATCTTCCGCGTATTCTACTGCTTGGTGTCTCAGAGGGATGTTCTCGTGTTTCACGCGTTCGTCAAGAAGACCCGGCGGACGCCTCCCCTTGAAATCGAGCTGGCGCGAAAGCGTTTAAAGGAGCTTCTGGATGCATAGATTGAAACCGATCGTATGCAAGACGCCCGAAAAACTGGCTGCCGCCATGGGACTCTCCGCGGCAGAAGCGAAAGAGTGGCAACTCCAGCATGCGCTGCTCAAGCGCCTGAAAGAAATTGTGCTGAGACAAGGGATGACGCATGCCGAGGTCGCTAAGCGGGCGGGCACTTCGCGAACCAGGGTTACCGCGATTCTCAATGACGACCTCAATCACGTGTCCAGCGACCTACTGGTTCGCATCCTGGCAGGGCTGGGATATCGGGTGAGGGTTTCGGTAGTTAAGTCAGACACAGCCGCGTAGCCGAGATCTGACCTTCCTCCCCAGAGGATGGATCGCTCCGCGCTGCACAGGCCGCGCTTCGCCCACGGTCGAAAGCGCTACGTACTGCGCGACGGGCAACGGGAATGGAACACTACGTATCCCGTCACCATTTCGCTCCCAACTCCCGAAAGGCTCTTATCATCAGGCGCTTCGCGGTCGCCAGATATGAGAATCGAACCTGTCCGGTTACGCGCCCGGTCCTCCTTACTCTGGGATGGGAGAGCATGCTCCCGAGGCGCCGGTCGTGGACGCTGGAGACAAGGGCGAGGATACTCGGGTAGCGCGCAGCAAGCCGAGCACTACAGAGAACGCTGCCGATGTTGCCAAGGCTATACGATCCCAAGCTCGGATCATGCTGGTACAGTCTGCTCAGCAGCCAGTCGTTGAAAACGTCGAGGCTGTTGACAAAGGCCGTGATATCGGTGCGCGAGTACGCCCGGCACCAGATCGCCTGTTTTTCCGCCCTGGAATACTCAGGGCCGAAGATGCGCCTCCAGTTGATTGCCGGCGCTGATTGGCCCAGCATCGAGACCATGCTGACGGAGATCCCGCAGCGCCTGCGGGGCATCGTGGTGATGATGCCAAAGGTCTTAAGAATGACGGCGCCGCTCCGATTCAGCTTTGCCGCGGGAATCGGCACGGGCAGCCCTCGGTTCACAGCCTGCACCGCAGCGCTGAGCGCTACATCGTTGGAATCGCTCTGCAGGCAATGGCTCAGCACGCTCGATATTAGGCCTCGCGAATAGTGCGCTTCATTAAGTGTCTCAAGCAGGCGGCAGACGGCCCACCAGCCGTAGCCTCGACGGAACGCAGCATCTGCCTGCTTGGGCGTCAAAAGCCCTTCGCTCAGGAGCCACGAACCGACACACGCAGTCAGAGACACGGCAAGGCCTCGTGGCTTCCACAGCGCTTTGACTGCTCGGTTCGCAGACGCACGGAGAGAGGGGGGAACCCGCCCATGCGCGGCGCCGACCAAGGCACATGTCACGGCGTCGTACAGCGGATTGTCCTTGATGCGGAAGACAATCTGTTTGGCCACACTCCGGGGCAGCAGCTTGTACCGGCGGAAATACGGAAGGATACAGTCATAGAGGTCGGGCCGCTCGTCAAGAATTCTCCAAAGACGGGAGTTCAGCCTCGAGCTCGGCGCTGCGTACGCAAGGAGGTATTTGAAGCGCGTATCGTTCTTTACACGGAATCGGGGAGACAGCTCAACGAGTCGCCTTCGCAGCTTCTCTTGATCAACGTCTTTGCGCCTGACCGCCGCTTCGGGCGGACGGCTGACAGACTTGAGCTCGGACTCGATGTCCTGTACCTCGTGGATCTCGATCTTACTGCTCTGTGGAAAGAGGCCAACATCCTTGCTGAGGAGATCGAGGTGGACGACCATCTCGCGAAGTTCGCGGGCCGTTGCGGCGAACAAACGAATGTCGTCGACGTACCGGAGGTAACGAACGCGATTGAGGTCGCCATAATTGCTGTCGAAATGCTGGAGGACAACCTCTGAGAGCAGACCCGAGCCAAGGGGACCCTGCGGTATGCCGTGGTTGTGGTACACCCGGCGCTCCGTGGCGGTCCAGCGGCTTAGATAGTCCGCTAACACAATACAGAATTCCCGGTCGCACCCGATAACCGACAGGAAATGGCGTAGCACTCCATGGTCAAGGCTGTCGTAGTAGGCCGTGAGGTCGAAGCTTGCGGTGAACCTCAGGCCACTCGCGAAGGCTTGGCGGGCGGTCTTGTTGAACGCCCCGTAGCCGTCAGACCACTTCCTATAGAACCATGTGCTTGCTTTCCCGGCATAGAGGTGGCCGAAAGTCTCGTTGAGATAGCGCGCCCTCACGTGCGGGTAAAGCTGCTCAGCCACGACGTTAACGAGGGCCTGGTAAACGACTTGGTCCTCAACTGCCAGGAGAGTGTACGGCCGTAGGATTCCGGATTTTTTCGGATAGAACACCTTGCAAGCGTGTGATGGTTCGTACGTACTCCCTTTAAGGCGCTTTCTCAGATCAGCGAGCATTGCCGAATCGGCGAGTGCGAATTCGGCGTACGCCGCACGAAAATACGACTTATACTCCGAGTCCGGGTTGCTCCTGATCCATCGCCACGCCCTCTCCAGGTTCGCCGTCTCGTACGCGTCACTAAGCAGGGCCACGGTCTACTCTCGTCGATTGCGGAGCTTGTTCCCGCCGCTTAGCATTAGCTGCACCCGCTAGTCCCGCCGCAATTCCCGCACTTGTAGCAGCTCCCGTTGCGCGTCATGATCGACCCGCACTCCGCGCACAGGGGCGCGTCCGCGGTCATCGGCGCGAACGGCAGCTCCTGCTGCGGATTGGGCTCGGTGGGACGCAGCGTGGACGTCTCGCCGGCTTCCGTAACCGCGTACTCGGGTCCCAGGAACCGCGCGCCCAACCATCGGAAAATGTAATCCATGATGGACTTGGCGTAGGGGATCTGCTGGTTTCCGGTCCACCCGCTGGGCTCGAAGCGCACGTGCGCGAACTTGTCCACCAGGAACTTCGCCGGCACGCCATACTGCAGGTTGAAGCTGATGGCCGTGGCGAACGCGTCCATCAGGCCGGAAATCGTCGAGCCTTCCTTCGCCATGGTGATGAAGATCTCGCCCGGCGCGCCGTCGTCGTACATGCCCACCGTGATGTAGCCTTCGTGGCCGCCGATTGAAAACTTGTGCGTGATGGCGCGCCGCTCGTCGGGCAACTTGCGCCGCACGGGCCGGTAGACCACCTTCTCCACGGTCTGCTGAGCAGGCGCCGCGGCAGTATTAGTCGGGGCCTTCTCGGACTTGCCCGTGCCGGAGCTGAGCGGCTGCACGCGCTTGGAATTGTCGCGATAGATGGCCACCGATTTCAGGCCCAGCTTCCAGCTTTCGATGTAGGCGTTCATCACCTCGTCCACGGTGGCTTCTTCCGGCATGTTGATGGTCTTCGAGATCGCGCCGGAGATGAACGGCTGCACCGCCCCCATCATCTTCAAATGGCCCATGTAGTGGATGGAGCGCGTGCCGTTGGCCGGCCGGAAGCTGCAATCGAAAACGGCCAGGTGCTCGGGCTTCAGGTGCGGCGCGCCCTCGATGGTGCCCGTGGCGTCGATGTGGCTGACGATCTGGTCCGCCTGCGCGGGCGTGTAGCCCACCTTGATGAGCGCCTGCGGCACGGTGTTGTTGACGATCTTGATCACACCGCCGCCCACCAGTTTCTTGTACTTCACCAATGCCAGGTCCGGCTCGATGCCGGTGGTGTCGCAATCCATCATGAAGCCGATGGTGCCTGTGGGCGCGATCACGGTCACCTGCGCGTTGCGATAGCCGTTGCGGCGGCCCATCTCCAGCGCTTGGTCCCAGCATTCCGCCGCGCCCTGATGAAGGTCCTGCGGAATCTGGTGGCCGTGCAGCCGATGCGCGGCGTCGCGATGCATGCGGACGACTTCCAGGAATGGCTCCGTATTGTGCGCGTAGCCGGCGAACGGACCGGTGCTCTCGGCGATGCGGGAACTGGTGAGGTACGCCTGCCCGCACATGACGGCCGAAATGGCGCCGGCGTAGTCGCGGCCCTGGTCGCTGTCGTAGGGAATGCCGAACGACATCAGGAGCGCGCCCAGGTTGGCGAAGCCCAGCCCCAGCGGGCGATAGTTGTGCGAGTTGCCGGCGATCTTCTCGGTGGGATAGCTGGCGTTATCGACGATGATTTCCTGCGCCATGATCATGGTGTCCACGGCGTGGCGGAAAGCTTCCACGTCGAACTGCCCGCCCGGTCCCACGAACTTCATCAGGTTCAGGGACGACAGGTTGCACGCCGAATCGTCCAGGAACATGTATTCCGAGCAGGGGTTCGAGGCGTTGATGCGCGCCGTATTCTTGCACGGATGCCAGCGGTTCACGGTGGTGTCGAACTGCATGCCGGGATCGCCGCACTGGTGGGTGGCTTCGGCGATCTGGTGCATCAGGTCGCGCGCTTTGTAGCGTTTCACCGGCTGGCCGTTGGTGACGGCCTTGGTCCACCAGTCGCGGTCCTGAGTGACGGCTTCCATGAATTCGTCGGTCACGCGTACGGAATTGTTGGCGTTCTGGA
>PKYZ01000623.1 GCA_003132865.1 Bryobacterales bacterium | reverse complement strand
TACTTTACCGGACACTAGTGACGGCACCTTATACCATGTCTCGCCTACCCCCAGACCTCTCGCGGCGCTGCCTGTCGGAACCTCGAACATTATAAATGTGCCGATCATGGGACGATGCTTCGTTTCCTGCACAAACCGGTATTTGATTCCCAGTTCGATATCCCCTAAACCGAAAGCCCGCGGGCCCACGCCGGCAGGGGTTAAGCTGGGATTGTTTTCGGGCAGAATCGTCGCGGCGGGAATGATGACGTGGATGTGGACATTGGGAAGAGCTCCCCAGTTGAACTCCAGGGCAGGCCCAAATATGTCGGTTTCCACCGGGGTGCCATCCGAAGTCGCGAACATATAGAACTCGTAGTTTCTGAATTCAATTGGCTCCGGATCGTCTGTTTGAAACGGAGGACCGGCCAGTGCAGACGTCGAAGCAGAAACCAGCAAGGCAAGCGCCGCGAACATTCTTACTGCGGTGATCTCGCACATCCGGCTACCTCGTTTCATTAAGCTCTCCAAGTAATTCAGTCACTTTTACCCTCATCGCCCCAAGAGCCTTTCTTGCCAGCGGCCTGGCCCGATAGACCTTACGAATTGGTTGCCCTTTGCGCTTCTCGACCGAACGCAAATATCCCTTCTTTTCCAGCCCGTGCAGAAGAGGATAGAGGGTTCCCAGACTGATCCGATAACCGTGCCGCGCCAGTTCTTCGGCCGTTTCGAGTCCAAAGATCGGTCCTTCGATGGCGTGATAAAGGATGTGGAGACGGATCAGGCCCGCGTAAAGATCGCGGTATTCAAAGCGGTTATCGATATCGCTTTTCCGTATCGGCATTCGATAGCGAGTTTCAGTATATCCGGCACTCGCATCCCGCGTCAACTAACCTGTTAACCACGGAACCGAGTGCCGATCAAAACTAAGTTTTTTAGGGGATGACGAAGTGATCGCACTAAATTGTGTCCACGCTCCTCAAGCATTTTCAGGATGACCATTCCCGAAATATGCTGAAGGCTGGAACGAAGCCGCTCAGATCTAAGATGGTCGGCCACTCGGAAGTTGATCGCAAACGGCGTCGCGAGAAAAACGTAGGATTGGATCGTTCGCCAACTATCCTCGCGGCGACGCCAGCACAGCGCTCAACCGTCGTCCCACAAAGGACCCTTTGTGACATTTCAGTTGACGCACCTGCCGAAGTTGCAATTGAGGCGGGATGCAAATTGCTCCCGGCGCACGCTTTAGAAGTTTAGCGTGGCCAGAAAGATCTCCTGGTCGTACCGGCCGGGATTGCTCTTCGGCTCGATGTAAACGAACGCGAACTGGCCGGTATAAGTACCGCGCGTCAGGTCCGCCATGGGCATCACGTGCGTATGCACGAAGCGCGCGCCGGATGGCCCCGGAGTCAAGCGCAGGTGTCCATGGGCCGCGACCGCCAGGCTCTTCTCTTCCTCCGCGCCATCCACTTCCGCGGGGATGATCTGCCCGTGCCAATGCACGAGCTCCGGCGCATCGGTGTCGTTGAACAGATCCACGGTGACCGGGACGCCTTCGCGCAGGCGGATTAACGGTCCGGGCACGGAGCCTTGTAGCCGATGGTGCTGATGGTGTGGTCCTTCGCGATATCGGCCAGCACGTTGCCGACGCGCAGCGTGACATCGGCGGGACCGGCGGGCGTTTCGGCGGGTGCTGCGGACGGGCCGCTCCGGCGGCAGCCGGTCAGCAGCAGACTGGTTCCGAACGACGCCCTGGAAAGGAAATGCCGGCGGCTAGCTTGAGTTGACATAAACGCGCGCTCCTCCTTATACTGACGGTTTCATAATCGAATGCCGAAAACGAAAGTCGAGTATATCACCGGCGGCCACGACCGGGACCTCTACTCTGGCCTGATTCGGTTGCATGTATTACATCACGCGGCGGAGGAGCCGATCTTCGGTCTCGGCATGGTGGAGGAACTGGCCCGCCACGGTTATCGCATCAGCCCGGGAACCCTGTACCCATTGCTGCACGGCCTGGAGACGAAGGGCTACCTGCGCTCGACCGAGAAGCGCAACGGCAAGTCGCTACGCAAAGTATATCGTGCCACGCCCCTGGGCCGGAAAGCGCTGCGGGCAGCCAAAAGCAAGGTGCGTGAACTGTTCGGCGAATTGATCGAAGGCAAATGAAGATCCCCGCCACAGTGCGAATTTTGGCATTGACTTGCGTGGCAAACGCGCCGCTGCCGGCGCAGTTGACCCTTGCCCAGGCCGTCGAAGAGGCACTGCACAACTATCCTGCGGTTCGCGTCTCCCAGGAGCAGATCAACGCCGCGGCGGCCGGTATCCGTTTGGCGCGCACCGCCTATTTGCCGCGCGTGGACGCCGTGGCGCAGGTCAATCGCGCCACTAGAAACAACGTGTTCGGGCTGTTGCTGCCCACGCAGGGCGTGATCCCCTCCATGTCCGGCCCGGTCATCGGCTCGAATAACTTCGGAACAGCCTGGGGCAGCGCCGTGGGCGGTCTGGTCACCTGGGAGCCTTTCGATTTCGGCTTGCGGCGTGCGAATGTGGCCGCGGCCGCGGCGGCCCGTGCCCAAACCGAAGCGGCTCTGAAGCGCACCCAGTTCGACGTGGCAGTGGCTACGGCGGACGCCTATCTCACATTGGCCGCCGCGCAGGAAACGGTCCGCGCGGCGCAGGCGGGGGTGGAGCGCGGCGAAACGATCCTGCGAACCATTCAGGCGCTGGTCAACGCCGAACTGCGGCCCGGCGCGGATCGCTCGCGGGCGGAGGCGGAGTTAGCTGCGGCGCGGACGCAATGGATCCAGGCCGAGCAGGCCACGGAAGTGGCGCGCGCCACGGTTTCGCAGTTCGTCGGCATGGAGCCGGCCCGCATCGCCATTTCCGCGCCGGGATTGCTGCAATTGCCGCCGGAACAGAACGCCGCGCCGCTGGATACGGCGGCACATCCCATGGCGCGGGAGCAGACCGCCATAGTCGAACAGGAGCAAGCCCAACTCCGCGCGCTGGAGCGGTCATACTTTCCGCGGTTCTATCTGCAAGGCGCGGCATACGCGCGCGGCAGCGGCGCGGAAACCGACGGCCGATTGCTCGGTGGCCTGAACGGCCTCGCGCCTAGCGTACAGGATTATGCCTTGGGCTTCACGGTCAGCTTTCCCGTCGCGGATCTGCCCGCCGTACAGGCGCGGGAAGCCGCGCAATCGGCTGCGGTCCGTGCGCAGGCCGCCCGATCGCAGCAGATCGCCACCGATCTCCGCGCGCAGTGGAATATAGCGGTCGCCACCGTGCAGGGCGCCCGCCGGATCGCAGCCAATACGCCCGTCCAGGTATCGGCCGCGCGTGCGGCCGCCGATCAGGCCACGGCCCGCTACAAATCGGGGCTCGGCAACATCGACGAAGTGGCGGAAGCCCAACGGTTGCTCACGCAGGCCGAAATCGACGACGCGCTCGCCCGGTTGGGCGTGTGGCGCGGGCTGCTGGCGGTGGCTACGGCAGCCGGCGACATCCGGCCCTTCGTGGCGGAGGTCGGGCAATGAGCAAGCTGTGTGGGGCAGGATTCCAGTCCTGNNCCGAGGGCCTGCCCCACAAGGCATCCTGACAGACCTGGGGGAGAAGCATGCGTCTTGTCCTAGCCGCGCTGCGCAGACCGCTCACCGTAGTGGTGGCATTGATCGCCATAGCCCTGTGCGCCATTCTCGCGGTCCGGCGCATGCCGGTGGATATTTTTCCGCAAGTCGGCGATCCCGCCATCTACGTCGCGCAACCTTACGGCGGCATGGACCCCGCCCAGATGGAAGGGTATCTCACTTACTACTACGAGTATCACTTCCTCTACATCACCGGCATCGACCACGTGGAAAGCAAGAGTATCCAAGGCGCGGCGCTCATGAAGCTGGTGTTTCATCCGGATACCAACATGAGCCAGGCGATGTCGGAAACCGTCGGCTACGTGAACCGCGCGCGCGCCTTCATGCCGCCGGGCACGGTGCCGCCGTTCATCACGCGCTTCGACGCGGGCAGCGTGGCCGTCGGTCTGTTGATCTTCAGCAGCGCCGCGCACTCGCAAGGCGAGATGCAGGATTACGCGCTCAACCGCGTGCGCCCCTTGTTCGCGACCTTGCCCGGCGTTTCCGCACCGCCGCCGTTTGGTGGCAATCAGCGCACCATCGTGGTGATGCTCGATCCGGCCAAGCTGCAGCAATACCGCATCTCTCCCGAGGAGGCCATCGCCGCGGTCAGCCGATCCAGCGTGGTGATGCCATCCGGCAACATGTTTACCGGCAAGATCGAGCGCATTGCGCGCACCAACTCGGCGCTGGGCGCGAACCTCGCGGATCTGCTCAGCACTCCGATCCGGCCCGTGGCCGGCGCTACGGTCTATCTGCGCGACATCGGAACCATCGAGAATGGCACCGACATTGTCACCGCCTACGCGCATGTGAACGGCAAGAGGACCGTCTACATACCAGTCACCAAGCGCGCCGATGCGTCCACACTGGCCGTGATCGACGCCGTCAAGGCGGCCATCCCCGAGTTCAAGAAGGCCGTCCCGGAAGACGTAGACGTTCGCCTCGAATTCGACCAGTCGCCATACGTAACCAATTCGCTGCGCGGCCTGGTTATCGAAGGATTGCTGGGCGCGGCTCTCACGGGCCTCATGGTGCTGATCTTCCTGCGCGACTGGCGCAGTGCGCTGATCGTCATCCTGAACATCCCATTTGCTCTGCTGGCCGCCGTGATTTTCCTGTGGGCGGCCGGCCAGACCATCAACATCATGACGCTCGGTGGCCTCGCGCTGGCGGTTGGCGTCCTGGTAGATGAGGCCACTGTCGAAATCGAGAACATTCACAGCCAGATGCTGCCCGGCGTTTCGCGGGCGCGCGCGGTGGTGGAAGCCTGCAGCCGGACGGCCATGCCGCGCCTGCTCTCGATGTTCTGCATTCTGGCGGTCTTCGTTCCATCGTTCTTTATGATCGGAGTGGGCCGGCAACTTTTCGTGCCGCTGTCGCTGACGGTGGCCTTTGCGATGATCGCGTCATATCTGCTATCGAGCAGCCTGGTCCCGGTGTTTTCGACCTGGCTGATGCGGGAAGCGCATCGCGGCGAGGAACGCGAAGGAATCTTCGGACGTCTCCGCTCTTTTTACGAGCGCTATCTGAATGGCGTGCTACGGCTCCGTTGGCCGCTGGCGATAATCTATCTGGTCTCCGCGATCGGACTCTTGTATCTGGTCCTGCCGCGCATGGGAAGTGAGCTATTCCCCGACGCCAACGCGCCGCTGCTGCGCATCCGGCTGCGCGCGCCGGCCGGCACCCGCATTGAGGAGACCGAACGCATTGTCCTGCGCGCGCTCGACGTGATCCACCGCGAAGCCGGCCAGAATAATGTCCAAATCACCAGCGACTTTGTGGGCGTGGTGCCCTCCAGCTACCCTGTGGACCTGATTCACCTCTTCACCAGCGGACCGCAGGAGGCCATCATCCAAGCGGCGCTGAAGCCGGACGCCGCGCGCGGCGAAGCGCTGCGGGAACGGCTGCGCGAGGCGCTGCACCGCGAGTTGCCGGGTACGCAAGTCTCCTTCGAGGCAGCCGACATCGTAACGCAGGTGATGAGCTTCGGTTCGCCGACCCCCATCGAAATTGCCGTGCAGGGAGTGAGTCTCCAGAACGACTACGCTTACGCGCAGAAGATCCAGGCGCAGTTGGCGAAGCTGAGCTTCTTGCGCGACCTGCAATTCGCGCAGGAGAACAACTATCCGACGCTCGACATCGACATCGACCGCGAGCGTGCCGGCCAGTTCGGCCTGACCATGGCGGATGTGGTGCACTCGGTGGTGCCGGCGACCTCTTCCTCCCGGTTCACCGATCCCAACTACTGGCGCGATCCGAATTCGGGCAACGCCTTCCAGATTCAAGTGGAGCTTCCGCAAAACCAGATGCAGAGCGTCGAACAGGTCGGCGGCATTCCGGTGATGATCGCCGGCAGTCCTAAGCCCTTGCTCGACGACATCGCCAGCCTGAAGGCCGGCACCATGCCGGGCGAGATCGACCGGTATAACGGCCAGCGCGTGGTCAGTCTCACGGCGAATATCCACGGCATTACTTTGGGCGAGGCGGCCGGCAAGCTCAACCAGGCGTTGGCCGCCACGGGCGCGCCGCCGCGGGGCGTTTCTGTCCGGTTTCGCGGTGAGATTCCGCCGCTCGAGCAGACCATCTCGGGGCTGCGCATCGGCTTGCTGCTGGCCGTCGTGGTGATCTTTCTGCTGCTTTCCGCGAACTTCCAATCCGTGCGGCTGGCGCTGGCCATCGTGCTGACGGTTCCGGCGGTGCTGTGCGGAGTCCTGCTGATGCTGCTGGCCACCGGCACAACGCTCAACGTGCAGTCGTTTATGGGCGCGATCATGGCCATCGGAATCGCGGTGGCCAACTCGATTCTGCTGGTCACCTTCGCCGAGCACTCGCGCCATGCTGGGAAGCCAATTCTGGATGCCACGCACGAAGGCGCCAGTGGCCGGCTGCGCGCGGTGCTGATGACCGCCGCGGCGATGATTTTCGGCATGCTGCCAATGGCCATCGGATTCGGCGAGGGCGGCGCACAATCCGCGCCCCTGGGCCGCGCGGTCATCGGCGGCCTGCTCGTTTCGACATTTGCGACGCTCACCATCCTGCCCTCGATCTACGCGATCCTGCAACGCAAAGCTTCTGTCACATCACCGTCGCTCAATCCAATGGATCCCACGAGCCGATATTATGACGCGACCTAATCGCTTTCCCGCAATGTGGGGCAGGCTCTCAGCCTGCGGCGGCCTCTCAGGCCGCCTTCTAGCCTTATTTGCCCTGCTCGCGCCACTGTGCGCCCAAACCATCGACCTGGTCCCGGTCGTCTCCAAGCCGGTGTCCCGCACCGTCGACCTGCCCGCCGAAATCCTGCCTTACCTGACCGTCTCGCTGCACGCCAAAGTGCCGGGCTATGTCGAGCGGGTGCTGGTCGATCGCGGCAGCATGGTCAAGCAAGGCGATCTGCTCGCCGAACTCAGCGCGCCCGAGCTCGAAGCCCAAATCGCGGAAGCCGCGTCCAAGGTGCAGGCGGCCGAATCCGGAAAGCTGCAAGCCGAGGCCCAGCTCGCCGCGGCCGAGAGCACCTACGAGCGCCTCCGCAAGGCCGCCGAAACGCCCGGCGCGGTGGCCGGCAACGAAGTGGTCCAGTCGCAGAAGCAGGTGGAAGCCGCGCAAGCCCTGGTGCGCGCGCGCGATCAGGCCAGCCAGGCCGCGGCCGCAGCCGTGCGGGCCCAAAAAGATATAGAAGCCTACCTGAAGATCGCCGCGCCCTTCGACGGCGTGGTCACCGACCGCTTCGTGCATCCCGGCGCATTGGTCGGACCGGGCGCCGATCCGGTGCTGCTGGTGATTCAGCAGATCTCCCATCTGCGGCTGGTCGTGCCCGTGCCCGAAGAAGACGTGGGCGGAACGGTGCGCGGCGCGAGCATTCCCTTTCACGTGCCGGCATACCCCGACCGCGCGTATACTGGAACCGTGGCGCGCATCGCGCACGCGCTCGATCCCAAAACGCGTACCATGCCTGTCGAACTGGACGTCCTCAATCGCGATGGCACCCTCGCGCCCGGCATGTATCCGAGCGTCAAATGGCCCGTGCGGCGCGAACATCCCGCGCTATTCGTACCCAAGACCAGCGTGGTCAGCACCACCGAGCGCACGTTCGTCATCCGCGAGCGGAACGGCCGCGCCGAGTGGGTGGACGTGAAGAAGGGCGCCGCCGATGGGGACCTGATCGAGGTGACCGGCGCGCTGGCAGCCGGGGACAAGGTCGTTCGCCGCGGCACCGATGAGCTGCGCGACGGAATGCCCCTGGGCGGCAAATGATCTCGGGAGGTGGCCGTGGCGCTGTTATTTGCCGGCTGGGATGACGCCCGCCTTGCTTGCCTTTGCCGCAAGATAGTTTACGAATCCAGAGCACGAAACCAACATGAATTTGGCATCGTCAAAGTCGAGCGTCGATTCGTCTAACAGGGCGTGGCGGATTCCGTCGGCATCGCTGGTGTATCCGTAGAGGCTGCTAAACGCGCTTTTCAAGGCGGCGTGCAGGGAGACACCCTTGTCCTCCAGTTTCTTCAAGGCCTGTCCAAGAGTCGCCGAAGTCCCAACAATGATGCTGCAAATCGATTCGACAGCACTGATCGACTCCTTGATGGAGTTCCGATAATCAGGCTTTTTGCGGTCGGCGAATAAGCCGACGGCGGTGCTAATATGAACCCTGACCGGCCTGAAGACGTCCTTCAGTTCAAGTGCACTTTGAATCGCGTCCAACTCCTGCTGACTGGTGATCGGGATCAAGGTTTCCTTGACAAAGCGGTATGCGGACAGTTCCTTCGTCAGAACGCGATTACAGTTCTCAACAAAATACCCGTGATAATCGTCGGGATTGTTTCGCGCGACAAACTCGATGAAGTCGTAGACCTCGTTCCATTCCCATTTATTAAAGTACCGATTCCGAACCTCAGCAATCGCCCCATGATAATCGTGCGGCCTTTGGTCCATGGGCTCACCGTAGTGAGAATGCCAAAGAAGCCGGAAGAAATTATCGCCCGCAGACCCAGACCAATGCTGACCAGAAAACCGGCTCCATAGCGATGTGGTCACTATGTTCCACAGCCTGTTCCTTAGAGCGCCGTCCATGGAGTCCTTTTGAAAGGACGCTCCTGACGGGCTTCAGCCCAATGCCA
>PKYZ01000112.1 GCA_003132865.1 Bryobacterales bacterium | reverse complement strand
GCCGCGTTGGCGATCGGCCCCAGCGGATTGTGCGGCGCCACGCCCACATAGTACGCCTCCGCCATCGCCGAGATCTTCTTGGCTTCCAGCAGCCCGCCGCAATGGCACAGGTCCGGCTGGATCACGTGCGCCGCGCGCTTCTCCAGCACTTCCCGGAACTGGTGGCGCGTCGCCAGCCGCTCGCCCGTGGCGATGGGCACGCGCACCGCGCGGCACACTTCGGCCAGCGCGTCGATGTTCTCCGGCGGCACAGGCTCCTCGCAGAAATAAGGCCGGTACTCCGCAATCGCGTTGATATACTCGATGGCTACCGCCGGATAAGTGCGTCCGTGGAAATCGACCATGATGTCCACGCGGTCGCCCACCGCCTCGCGGAGCCTGCCCATCACCGCCGCCAGCTTCTTCGCGTACGGCGCGCCCATCAGCGGCTCAGGGTACGGCACGAACACGACCTTCACCGCGGTGTAGCCGCGCGCCACAACTTCGAGCGCCAATTCGATCACGCGGCTCGCATCGAAGCTTTCGTACACCGCGCTCATCTCGCCGCCGCCCAGGTGCGTGTACATCCGCACCTTGTCGCGCACCGCGCCGCCCAGCAGCTTGTATACGGGCACGCCAAGCTGCTTGCCCAGAATGTCCCAGCACGCCTGCTCGATTCCGGAGATCGCCGAAAGCCCGATCACTCCCGGCCGGAAAAACGGTTGCCGGTACAGCTTCTGATAAATGTGCTCGATGCGCGTGGGATCGTCGCCCAGGATGAACGGCTTCAGGTCTTCGACCGCCGCGGCCACCGCGCGCGTCTTCCACTCGAGCGACGCCTCGCCCCAGCCGTCCAGACCCGGCGTGTCCGTCTCCACCTTTACGAACACCCAGTTCCGCATCTGGGCGTTCACGACGACGGTCTTGATATCGGTGATCTTCAAGCGACCTTGCGCAGCCTGCTCACGCGCCCCACTTCCACCCACTCGACCACCAGGATATTGCCCACGTGATCGAAGCACGCGCCATGCGGGCACACAAACTTGCCCGGAGTGAAATGGTCGCGCGTCTGCTTGCGCAGCTCGCCCCATGTCTTAGCCGTGCTGTCGTCGCCCAGGTTGGCGATCACCTTGTTCTCGCGATCCATCAGGGTGACGCGCGCGCCCAGGTCCGGGATCACGAACTCGCCGCGCCGCTCGCTAAAGTGGCACGGCAGATTGACGCCGCTCACGAAGCTGACGTGTTTGCCATCCAGCGTGAAGTATTGCAGCCGGGCGTTGGCGCGGTCCGCCACCAGCAGCAGCGGCTTCGGCCCGCGCAGATCCACCGTGATGCCGTGCGGGCAATCCAACTGCCCCGGCTCTTTGCCCTTGCCGCCGAACGTGCGGATGAACTCGCCCTTGCTGTCGTATTGGTTGATATAGCTGGACCCGTAGCCGTCGCCCACGTAGATGTCGCCGTTGGGCGCGATGGCCAGGTTGGTCGGGCTGTACTTGGTGGCCGGCTTGCCGTCCGCATCCAGCCTGTAGAACCCGGACTCCTTCGGGTAGCCCAGCGTGAAGACTTCCTCGCCATCGAGCGTGGTCTTCACCATGATTCCGCGCTTGGTGTCGCACAGGTACAGGAACTCCTGGCCGCCTTCCTTGCGGATGTGCAGGCCGTGCGCGCCGCCCTGAAACTCCTTGCCCCACGACTTGACGAACTTGCCCTGATGGTCGAAAACCACCATGGAGTCGTGGCTCTCGCTCGCGTCGTTGACCGTATGGTGCACGTAGATGCGGGCCTGCGAATCCTCGCAGACGCCGTGCGTATTGCCGTACTTGATGTTGGCCGGCAATTCGCCCCAGTCGTGCGTGACCTCGTACTTGTGGTCGCCCTCGCCCAGAATCGGCTTGGCGCTGCCGGACTTGTTCTGCGCGCCCAGAATGATCGGGCCGTAGCCGGCCAGCGCGCCGGCGCCTATTCCGCGGATGAACCCGCGGCGGGACGTTTCAGACATTCTATCCTCCATCTTGAGTTAATGACGACTTACGCTGCGCTATTTTAGCAGAATGTGCTTTCATGGTGATGTGACTGTGTCCACTTTCAGCTTCCCCACAACCATCCTGTTCGGCGCCGGCGCGGTCGGCCGCCTGCCCGAGGAATTGAGCAAGCGCGGCATATCCCGTCCGCTGTTGGTCACCGACGCGGGCCTCGCGCGCACCCCCGTCTTCGCGCGGGTCGCGAGCCTGGCGCCCGGCGCGGTGGTCTTCTCTGCAGTGGAACCGAATCCCACTGAACGTAATGTGCTCGACGGTCTGGCCAGCTACCAGCAGAACCGCTGCAACGGGATCGTCGGGGTCGGCGGCGGATCGCCCCTCGATGCCGCCAAAGCCATCCGGCTCAAGGTCACCCACGAGCTGCCGCTGGCCGAGTACGACGATTTGTTAGACGGCGCCGATCGCATCTCCGCAAATGTGCCGCCCTACATCGCCATCGCCACAACCTCGGGAACCGGCAGCGAAGTGTCGCGCTCCACCGTCATCACCATCACCGCCACCAACCGCAAAACCGTGGTCTTCAGCCCGCACTTGATTCCGGTGCTGGCCATCGCCGATCCTGAGCTGACCCTGGATCTGCCGCCGCATCTGACCGCGGGCACCGGCATGGATGCGTTCACGCACAACGTTGAGGCATACATTTCGAAGGGCTACCACCCCATCTGCGACGCCATCGCTCTATCGGGCGCGCGCATGGTTTGGGAGAGCCTGCCGCGCGTCATGGCCGATCCGCACGATCTGGAAGCGCGCTCCCAAATGATGATGGCCTCCATGATGGGCGCCATCGCATTTCAGAAAGGACTGGGCGCTACCCACTCGCTGGCGCATCCGCTGTCTTCGGATTGCGGCATGCACCACGGCACGTCTAACGCGGTGTTGCTGCCCTTCGTGCTGGAGTTCAACCGCCCGGCCGTGGTCCAGCGGCTGCAAGATCTGGAAGCGCAGTTCGGCGGCGGCGACATTGCCGCGCAAGTCCGCGACTTGAACCGGCGCGTGGGCATCGCGCCCAGGCTACGCGACTACGGCGTGACGGAGGCCGCGCTTCCGGCCCTGGCCGACAAGGCTATCCAGGACGGCTGCCACCAGCTCAACCCGCGCCCCTGCACGCGCGATGATTTGCTGGCTCTCTACCGCGCGGCGCTGTAATCGGCTCACGCCCGCCACCGAAACCCGCTACACTAACAGTGTCGGATGCAAGTCTTACAAGCTGGACAACATAAGCTGATCCTCCTGGAATTGGAGCCGGAGCTGGTGGCTAACATCGCCAAACAGGCCGGATTCGATACCAAGCTGAAGGACACGCAGCGCAGCATCACGCTCGATCTCACCGCAGCGGGGCGGCAAGCGCCCCTGCTGCTGTTCGATGCCGCCGATCCCGCCAATCTCGGCTGGTTTTCGCGCTGCCAGTTTTACATCGACGGCCGCAGCGGCGGTGTCATGCAGACGCCCATCAGCCTCGCCAACAAGCGCGACCGCGGCGGCAAGCCGCAGCCCAATTCCGTGCGGGTGAATATCGCCAAGGAGCTGCCGGCCAGCTTCCGGCTGCCTGGCAAACAGCCGCTCACCGAGCAGGTCTTGTACGCGCTGCTGTTCAACTTCCTGAACGCGCTGATGAAGACCGGCGTGGCGGTCTGCGGCGGAACCGCCGTGCAAGCGCTGGCCGGCCGCACCGAAGGCATCGGGCCGCGCAACTGACCGTCACTTCTGCAGCGTGAAGTTCACGTCGATCACCGTTGCCACTTCCACCGGATCGCCGTTCAGAGAGGTCGGTCGAAAGACCCACTGCTGCACCGCCGCCACTGCCGCCGGAATCAGCAACGGATGCCCGCTGACGGCCCGCAAGTTGAGAATCACGCCTTCGCGCGAGATGACCGCCTCCAGCCGCACCGTCCCCTCGACGCGCGCCTGCCTCGCGAGCGGAGGGTAAACGGGCCGCGGTCCGGAAATGAGCTTGCCCTCCTGCACCCTTCCGCCCACCTGTATGCGCTTTAGCGGTGCGGGCGGCGCAGCCTGCTTCACGACGGGTATGGGCGGCGGAGCCGCGGCCGGCACCGACCCCACCAAGCTGTCGATGACACCTTTGCCGGATCCATTCGAATCCCCAAAACCTCCCGGTACGCCCACGCGGTCGTCCGCGGCCGGCACGAACTCTGGATCCTCAATCATCACAGCCTTCCTGGGAATCTCCGTCGGCAACACTAACCCCTTCCGGGTGATCTGAGGTGGGACTACACTGGCTTGCTTCGCTGCGGCCTGTGCCGGCCGGTGCGGCAACGCTCGCGGCGGCTCCGGTACAGTAACCCAACACAGACGGTGCGGCAGCGCGTCCGTACCAACCAACGGAACCAGAATCGCTAAGCCGATCATCGCCAACTGGCCGATAAACGAAACCACCACTGTCCACGGCTTCCGCGTACCTTCAGAGACACCAATAGTGTCGAACATTTTCAGCCTCCGTTTGACTTATCTGATTTCTAACTTCTCTGATTGATTCGACACCTGTGGCAGTGACTAAGTTCCTGTGTGGGGCAGACCTCCAGGTCNNCCGGCCGCAGGACTGGAGTCCGGCCCCACCAACTTCATCCAGCCCGACTCATCAGCCCGTGCCGAAATTGGAATAGTTAATCGCGGCCGCCGGCCAGCCCTTCACGAAACGGTCCAGGTAGACTTTGCCGCCGTGCAGGTGCAGGATGTTGAGCGGCGCTCCGCTGACTGCGTCCAGGATCAGGCGGTCGAATGGCTCGCTGAACCTCGCGTAGTCTTACTGGGTCATGATGCCATCCTGCGCGTTGGCGATCGTCACCGCTTTCCGGGCGTGGCTGGCCTCGGATTCGGCGATGGCTTCCAGCGCCGCCTCCAGCGCCTTCGGGTTCTCCTGTTTGAGTCGCAGCACCTCTTCCGGCGACGACATCTTCTCCGCCACGTTCCATGGGTTGAAGATGGTCTCGACAAAATAGGCTTGGCCGCGCAGGCCTTCGCGAATCGGCTCCAGCGCCCGCAATTGCTCGGGGAATGGATTATTCACGACTTTCAGTTCGTGCCACTTTCCTGCGGGCTTCGGGAACGGATAGTCGCTCATCGCCTTCGCCAGGTCGGTGTGGAACTGGCGATGAAATGCGAGCGTGGTCCACATCCTGGTCCTTCAGCGCGCGATCCACGCGCTGCTTGCCGGTCATTTTCGCGGCGGCCAGCGCGCCCGCCGCAGTCAGAGAGAAATTGGCGTCGGATCGTGAAACCATAGTCGCGCGCGGATCGGCGCTGGCCACTTATGGAATCCTCACATCGCCCTAACGACTTCTTTACCAAGCGCGCCCTACGCTGGTACGATGAGCGGCGGCCGTATACTCGTCGTAGATGACGAGCCTCAGATCCGGCGTGTGATGCGCGTGACTCTGGGCGCCGCAGGTTACCTGGTGGCCGACGCGCGCAGCGGCGAAGAGGCCCTGGAAAAGCTGCGCGAGGAGCGTTTCGACCTCGTTCTGCTTGACGTCAACCTGCCCAGCATCAGCGGAATCGAAAC
>PKYZ01000491.1 GCA_003132865.1 Bryobacterales bacterium | reverse complement strand
ATTGGCAATCCGGGTGTTCGGAGCGGTCGAGCGCATTGCGGGCATTTTGCAGGGCTTGGGCCGCGTTGCCGGCGGCGAGGTACGTTTCGGCTAGGGACAGGCGGAGGTCGATCGAATACGATCCGCAGCCGCAAGCGTCCGCCAGGAGGAGACCAGCTTCCGCTTCCGCGATGGATTGAGGGTAATCGCCGAGGTGGCACTGGAGTTTGCTGGCGGCATGGAAGCAGCGGAGTTGGAGTTCGACTTCGCCGGAGCGGTTGGCGAAGGCGCGGGCGTCTTGTAGGTGTTGGGCGGCTCGGGCGGGGTCATCGGATAGAAGGAGCCGGGCGAGGAGGGCGTTGCAGCGACAGAGGTCGTCGTTCCAGTCGTACCGGACACAGCTCTCGCGGTTGGCTTGCGTCTGGCTGAGTGCTCCGGCCCACTCGCCGCGAAGGAGTTTGCCCTCGGCCTCGCTGATGGCGCGCGTGCTGTACAACGCTCCACCTTGCAGTTCGGTGGCGCGCTGGAAGTCGGCGACGGCGGCGGAGATTTCGCCCAGGGCCAAGTGCGCCGTCGCTCGCCAGACGAGGGAGTTCTTGGTGAAGGCTTCGTCCTCAGCCCTAGTGGCAAGCGCCAGCGCGCTCTCCGAGTGCTCAAGTGCTTGCCGGAAGTGTCCGGCGAACAGTTCGACATCGGCGAGGTTCCTTTCGGCGACGGACGCGTTCCTTTGGTCGGCGACGCCGGCCCACAACAGCCGGCTATGCACAAACGCCCCGCGCGCCCTGGCCAGCTCACCAAGATTCCTGGCGAATAGACCCAGGGCGTTGACGAGCGCGGCTTGCTCGTCCCAAGGCAGGCGAGGCTCGATGAGCGAATAATCATCCTGCGGGACGAAGCGCTCCAGGATCCGGAGACCACGAGCGTTGTCACCCAGGACCCAGCCAAGGTTCCCGTAGCCACCCAAACCGTACCAATACAGATCAAACGCCTCCCGAACGCGCCCGGCGAGCAACGTTTGCTCGATCAGCAGTTCATATTGATCCAGGATGGCTGGGTTTCTTGGTGGCTTGGATGGCCGCGCCTCCAGACTGGGCGCCAGTCTGGAGCGCACCGACTCATGGACAGATTCCGGCTTCGTCCCCAGAAGATTGCGGAAGAATTCGCGGAGGAAGGGATGCGCGGAGTAGACAACCTGCCTGTCCGTCTCGTAGCGGAACACCAGGCCGAGCGCCCTGAGCCTTTCCAAAAGCCCGACCAGTCCGCGATCGTCGAGGCCGATGAGAGCGCCAGCCACCTCGCCGCCGAACTGCACGATCCAACCGAGCAGCTCGACCTTCACGCCGCGCGGGAAAAGCGACAGGCGGGCCAGCAGGTCGCGCTCGACGGCAGTGAGCGCCCGGGCGTACTCCTCAAGGATGCGATGGAGCTTGCGGGCCTTAGGATCGTCGGAACCCTTGGTATCCTCCAGCGAGAACTCGGGCGCGCGGTTGGGATCGCCCCCGGCGAAGTTGCCCAGGTACGAGCCCAGCACCGCGACCGAAAGCGCATGATAGAAGCCGCCGATATTCAACGGCTCGATGGTACGCGCCAGTGCCGCATCGTCGCCCTTCACGCCCCATGCCCGCAGCACATCCAACGCCACCGGAAGTTCCAGATCGTCGAGCGCGATGGCGCGGTGCCCGGCACCGGTCCAGCCTTCGAGATCCACCAGCGGAAATCGGGAGGTCACCAGGGCACGGGCGTTGCCCACTCCGCCGGCCAGCGCGCGCACCAAGCGCTTGAGTTGCAGGTCTTCGAGTTCGCCGCGGCGTGCCCGATCGCCTTCGCTCTGAACACGCTCCAGCCCGTCCAGGACCAGCACGTGCGGCGCGTCGCCGGAAAGCGCAAGCTGCAGTCGCTCCAGCATGCCGCCCACGGGCGCGTCCTTCTCGCCGGTGAAGTAGGTGTAGGCGGCGCGCAGAAAGGCGTCGGTATGCGGATCTTCGTAAAAGGACCAAACGAAAACGCCGGCGCGGTCCGATAACGTCGCCTCGTGCAGAGCCTGGTTGACGAGCGCCGTCTTTCCCGTGCCGCCCGCCGCCACGACGGAGATGACGCGGTCAGGGGTAACGGGGGATTGCAGCCAATCCTTCAACTCCAGGAGCTTCGCCTCGCGGCCGCGGAAGTGCGGAGCCGGTTGGAGCGCGTGGCAGAAGAGAGGCTGCCAAACGTGCGCTGTGGCGGTCGAGTGCGGCGCAAAGTTGGCGAGGGCGATAGCGACGAGCTTGGCCAGTTCCTCCGCGCTGTTGAATGTCTGGCGAATGCCGCGATCAAGGTACGCCTTGAACTCCTGCAGCTTCCGGACCGCCTTGAAGACCTCGGCAGCCTTCTCCGGCTCGCTGACCAGTCTGTCTTGCTCCTTGACCTCGGTCCACGGCGCCTTCGGATCGACCAGGAACGCAAACACCGGCTTGCCCGCGCGCTTCGCGGCACCCACCTCGAGCCACGTGATAGAGCGCTCCCCATCGCCCCCCAGCTCCGCCGGCGGCACGTAGCCGTAGCGATGCGCCACGATGCAAATCACCGCATCCGCCTCGGCTGCCATCCGCGTGCATTCGGAGACAGGCGGGCCACCGAGCGCCGAGAACGTCTCCATGGCGATGGGCAGCTCTTCCAGACGCAGCACGGCGTCGCGAACCTTGTCCCGATAGCCCGTTAGATCGATAGCGGTCGATGAGATGAAGATGCGGAGAACCGGGCGGGTGCGCGGAGCTTGCCGGGCGGGGTCCGAAGACTCCGCCCGGGTCGCGTCGAACATATTTGACCCTGTATTTNNTTGGTCCCCTTCGCATCGGGGATGACGCTAATA
The DNA here is from genome assembly GCA_003132865.1 of Bryobacterales bacterium. The sequence continues at coordinate 693 of PKYZ01000491.1, read as the reverse complement.
TAACATAAAGGACTACAAGGCGCACAACTGGTTTTGATATTCGAAACGTTCAACGAGGACTATGTTCGGCGACTGACGAATGGGGATTCAGGCGCAGGGGAGCACTTTGCCTCGTATTTTGGCACGCTGCTATTCATGAAGCTGCGGGTGCGCCTGCGCTCTGCCGAGTTGATCGAGGACGTCCGGCAGGAGACCCTGACGCGCGTGCTGGTGGTTCTGCGCCAGGGCGCCGGAGTGGATCGTCCGGAGCGTTTCGGGGCGTTCGTGAACGGCGTGTGCAATAACGTGGTGCGGGAGCTTTGCCGGTTGTACGGGCGCGACGAGCCTTGGGACGAAAACATGGACGAGCCCATCGATCCAACGGTGGACCTGGATGCCGAACTGGTCAATGCCGACTTGAAGCGGGAGATCGGGCGGATATTTGCGGCATTGCCGGAGAAAGACCGCAGGATCTTGCAAGCGATATACCTGGACGAAATCGACAAAGCCGAAGTCTGCCGGCTGTTCCAGGTGGATGCGGGTTATCTGCGCGTCCTGCTACACCGGGCCAAGGTCCAGTTTCGCAAAGCCTATCGCGGCGGTCAGGCGAACGGCTCGCCTGCGGTCAATCCGGACGAAGAGTGACAATGGCCTGGGCTTCGGCGGACCGGCCTTCGCCCACGGGTCCCATTTTCTCGGCGGTCTTGAACTTCA
>PKYZ01000256.1 GCA_003132865.1 Bryobacterales bacterium | reverse complement strand
GGGCTGGGGGCTGGGGGCCGGGTTGTGGGTGGGGTTGTTCCGGCTTGCGCAAGATTGTGCGCGAGGGCGGCAGCACCCTCGTTTTTCGGGTTCGCTTCGTAATCTTCTGTTTTTGAAGGCGTTGAGGGGGGATCGGGGGCCGGATTTGACGGTTTGTGGGGGTCTTCGGGACCGGGATAATAGCTGGGTAGACCCGCTGGTAGACGCCGAGATGGCGGATTGGTGCAAATCGCTTGCATGCAGCCAACCGTACGCCATTTGACGTGATTCAGGTTGTCCATTAGACCTCGATTTGAAAATCGGAATAGTGCTGGGGCGCGGCTTCCTGCTCGTCGACGCCGCGGACGTCGGAGAAGCGCGGGCCTTTGCGCAGCGCCGCGGCCAGGTCGGAAAGTTTATCGGGCGGCCCGGCGGCGTATACCTCCACGCGCCCATCGTCCAGATTGCGCACGTAGCCGGTCACACCCAGCGCGTCCGCCACGCGCTGTGCGTAGTCGCGATAACCGACGCCTTGCACGCGCCCACGCACGAGGTAGAGCCGTGCGGTTTGGGGGCGGCGGGACATGGAAAAACGAGAATAGCATGATGAAAATGTTGCAGAATGGAGAGCGGACTTCATCCATTTTCGGCTGTGGCGGCTCTTCACACCCGCGCCCGGAGACGCAATCCAGCGGCGCGTGGAAGTGCGCAACCAGCTTCGCTTTTGGCGATGGGGATATCGATGCGAAGCGGCATCTTCCGCGTCTGCGGCTTTGTATGGCGCGGATCTCGATGCGCCGTGCTGCCGCGGCTGGGACGGTTTACCTCAGCAATTCTTCCAGGCTCTTGGCATCCAGCACCCGCTCACTTAAATCTTTCAGTTCGGATGCCGGCAGTGCCGCCAGTTTTTCGGTGGCCCAAGCCGGCAAAGCACCGAAGCGCTTCTCAATTTGCCGGCGCAGAATGGTCAGTTCGCCTTCCTGACGCCCTTCGTCCAGGCCCCTCTGGAACACCGGCCCAAGACTTCGTTTTCCAGAATATTGATGTGAATCGGCATTTTCCGCGCCTCCTGCTCTACCGTTTTCGCCAAGCGCCGCAATCCAGCCAGAATCAACAACTGCGCCAGCGCAGTCTCCCGCTCCGCCGCCGCCAGACCCGCGATCCGCTCCATAATCTTGCGTATCGCCCCTCTATGGTCCCGCAATCGCGCCAGGATCTGCACTTTCCAGCAGGCGGTCTCCATCCAGCGTGCGAATATCGATCAGGCGGTACCCGAACAACACGTCGGGACCACGCAGCTCGCTCTCCATCCGGAGTGGCGGTTCTCTCACGTACAGCTCGACCTGGCGCGGGAATCGTCCGAACAGACGGAAGACGCACAGGCAGTATTCCGCCATTCGTAACGGCATTGCCGCGTCGTTGCTGCTTTGCAGTTCCACGTGGACCAGACCGCCGTCGACAGTCTCGCCGAGAAGGTCCAACCGGAGGTTTTGCACCTTTGGCAGCTCCACATCCAGCCACTTCGCGACCGCCGTGCCGGTCAGCTCGCGCATGGTGAGCGTGGCTGAACCTTGTAACAGCAGCTTTAAGGCGATGTCGTAATCCTGCATGAGAATGCGCCAGCCGTCCGGGTACGCCTCGGCCGGCGCCTAACCCCTTGGCCGAAGCCGCCCATCATTTGTGTGACGGAAAAGTGTGGAATATTTGCGGCATTTCTCTCATCCGCGAATGAATCGGAATACAGGCGTCTGAGGAAACTGCGTGGGCAGATATCTTCGCCTGCCCACTTTTTGGGAAGGACAGTTACTTCTGTGGTCCTCGTGGCGCCAGTCTTGCTTGCTCCGGTCCTCTTCGGCGCAGCCGTGCTCTTCTAGTCCGACGCGGGCTGGTTCTGGGTGGCCGGTGCGGTGGCCTGAGCAACGGTCGGCGGCAGGGCTGCCGCGAACGGCTTTAGCCCCAACACTGTTCACTTATACCAGTTGCGGGCTTGGGTTCTGATGGTCACATCTTGATCTATCCCGAAGCCCGCCTCTCGAGGATCACTAAAGCCATCAAGAATCATTCGGCACACCAGGCCAATGCCATCTTTGCGCATCATGGGGCGCACACGCTCGCCGTTTTGGCAAGACGAATCGTACGATCATTGGGTGCGGGGGCCGGAAGAGTTGGCCAAGATCGTTCGCTATATTGCGGAGAATCCGGTGGCGGCGGGGCTGGTGAGCCGCGGAGAAGATTGGCGGTGGTCGAGCGCGTTTGGCATGGCAGGAGGACAGGCCAGGAGGCCTGTCCCACTTAAGTGAACAGAATTGGCTTTAGCCCCGCTCTGCGGCGCGCTTTGCGCACCCTCAAACCCGCTCAGAAAGTGAAGCCCACCAGAAATTCCGCCTGGTTTAGATTCGAGTGCAACAGGCCGGCCGCGTCGCTGATTTGCGCCGAGTTCCATCGCGTGAAGCGTATTTCAGGCGAAATGTGCAGAAAGATGGCGTGGATATCCACGCCCCCACCCACCACAAATCCCATGGTGGTGTTCTTCTTCAGCTCTGAAGGGCTGGAGGTGGAACTGAGATCCAATTGGCTGACCCCGGTAATGGTCTGCTTCAGGCCGGCCAGGGTGTCCCACGCCACACCCGCGTCCAGATATGGCCGCACCACCGGAAAATGGAACCGGTATTTCAACAGCAGCGGAAACTCCCAGTTATTCGCGGTCGTGGCGCTGGCGGTAAAGACGTCCACCAGGTTGCCGGAGCCGGTGTAGCCGAGCCGCCGGTAGAGCGCATCGAACTCCACGCCGAGGCCCAGCGGGAGCCGGACTTCCGCCACTCCGCCGATGATGTATCGCTGGGTGGGCGCGGTATAGTTGAACACGCCGTTGCCGGCGGCGTTCAGGAAATCCGTGAGAGGCACGCCGCCCTTGATCCCCGCCGAAAAGGGCTGCGCGAAAACGGATATCGATCCCAACAGGAACAGCAGCACTGGTCGCATGTTCCTTCCTACGGACGGCTGCCGCCATGGGTTACATGCGCGCCGCGCTTTGGTATCATTCTAATCATTTCTCTTGCAGCGGCATTGAGGAGCAATCATGAGCCATTATTACGAAGACTTCGCGATCGGCGGCGTGCATGAATCGCGCGGGCGCACGGTGACGGAGGCCGATATCGTGAATTTCGCCGGCCTTTCCGGCGATTTTGTGGAATTGCACACCAACGAGGAATTCGCGCGCAAGTCCCCGTTTGGACGGCGCATCGCGCACGGCGCGCTGGTGTTCAGCATCTCCACCGGGCTGATGACGCAGATGAACCTGATCAACGACACCGTGCTGGCGTTCTATGGCATCGACAAGCTGCGATTCACAGGCCCGGTATTTATCGGAGACACCGTGCGCGTCACCAAGCGCGTGATCGAGTTGAAGGAGAAGGACGCGGAGCGCGGCATCGTCACCTTCGAAACGCAGGTGCTGAATCAGAACAATGAGCCGGTGATCGTTTACACCGACAAGCTGCTGGTGAAGAGAAGGAAATGAGACCGCTCGATGGCCTCGTGGTGCTGGATTTGACGCGATTGCTGCCGGGCGCGGCGGCCACCATGCAGCTTGCCAACTTCGGCGCGGAGGTTGTCAAGATCGAAGAGCCGGAGCGGGGCGATTACGGCAGGTGGATTCCGCCCTATTTGAATGGCGAAGGCGCCGTGTTCCACATGGTGAATCGCGGGAAGAAGAGCGTCGCGCTGGATTTGAAAAGCGACAGCGGACGCGAAGCCTTTCTGAAGCTGGCCCAGACCGCGGATGTGGTAGTGGAGAGCTTCCGGCCAGGTACGATGCAGCGCCTGGGCCTGAGTTACGAAACGCTGCACGCGTCGAACGAGCGGCTTATCTACGTGTCGATCACGGGCTATGGGCAAGACGGGCCGTGGGCGGCGATGGCGGGGCACGACATTAATTACCTGGCGCTGGGCGGAGCGCTCGAGGGGAACGGCGCGTGCGGCGGGCCGCCTGCGATTCCCGGGATTCAGATTGCGGATCTGGCGGGCGGCGCCATGCAGGCGGTGACCGGCGTGCTGCTGGCTCTGGCGGCGCGCGCGAAAACCGGCCGGGGCCAGGCGGTGGACGTTTCGATGGTGGATGGCGTGGCGTGCCTGCTGCCCGTAGCGCTGGGCTTCCATGCGGCGACTGGTGAGTTGCCCGCGCGCGGCGATGGCGTGCTGACGGGCCGCTACGCCTGTTACCGCGTTTATGAGGCGGCGGACGGGCGCTGGATCGCCGTCGGCGCGCTGGAGCCGAAGTTCTGGCAGGCGCTTTGCCGCGCCCTAGGGTGCGAGCAGTTCATGGCGGACCAGTTCGCCGAAGGTCCGCGGCGAGAGGAGATTATTGCGGAGTTGGCGCGCATCTTCCGCGCGCGCACGGCGGAAGAATGGTTCAAGCGCCTGCGGCCGGCGGATGTTTGCGTGACGCCGGTGCGCAACGTGACGGAAGTAGTGGAGCATTTCGGCCTGAGCCGCGGCGATTCGGTGGTCGCACCCAGGCTCAGCGACACGCCCGGGCGGCTGGGCGGGGCGCCGCCGCGCTTGGGCGAGCACACGCACGAAGTGTTGAGATGTGGCGAGGAGGGCTAAACACAATGGTCCTGGTCGGATGACACGCGATGACACGCGAAAAGACCCACCGGAGAGACTGGCTGGCGCATTTGCTGCGGCATGGAACGATCTGTCCCAGATGTGTCTGTATCAGTGCAGACACGGCACGCTGGGAGCGTGCGCCACAACCTGATTTCGTCACAACATGTCTGATATTATAGAACCAAATGCGCTGGTGGTCCCGCCCGTCACGACCGGTGCTGGCCGTGCTGGCTGTGGCGTTCTCTGCTTCCCTGCTCGCCTACACAGGTCTCTGGTTTGTGGTTGCCAGCCCCGAGCCCAAGGTGGAACTCAGCTTCGACAATACTTATCTCCCCTCCGAACACGCACAATTGATCGATGCGGTGCACAAGAACAGCCCCGCAGAGAAGGCCGGTCTCCGACCCGCCGACCGCATCGTGGCGATTGACGGACAGCCGATCGCCGACGAGTCATTCATGCGCAACATCTGGCTGCGGCATCAGCCTGGCGACCAGATCCGGCTCACCATCGTGAGGCCCAGCGCAAGCAGCCCGGTCTTCCTGACGGCGACATTCCGCCAAAGTCCCTCCGAATCTCCGGGCGGCCTCCTCGGCCGGCAATTGTCCAACTGGTTTCCCGCGCCTTTTGTCCTGGTGGGCCTTACGGTTCTTTTCCTGCGCCTGGAGGACCCCAACGCGTGGCTGCTGGTTCTCGTCTTCGGCGGCCTGGTCGTATCCCGGATGCTGCCGCTGCCCAGTCCCCAACCGGCCTGGTGGCCTTTTGCCATGGCTTACCAGGCGCTCTTACTCGGGATGCTCGGCCCGCTCTTCTATTGGTTCTTTGCCGTGTTTCCGGCGCGCTCGCCCATCGACCGGCGCCTGCCCTGGCTGAAGTGGAGTTCCCTGGCGGTCGCCTTCGCCCTGGCGTTGGGTGGCCTCCGCATCGGCGCCCTACGCCTTCCGCCTCCCTTGCACGAATTGGTGGGAGACAGGGTCTCCGGCAGAATCGCTGCCGTGATCGTCCTCGCTTACCTGACGCTCGGCCTGGTCTCGTTCGCCACGAATTTCTTCACCACGCGCGACCCGGAAACGCGCCGCAAGATCCGCGTGATGTTCTGGGGCACGGTGGTGAGCTTAGGTCCCAACCTGGTGGACCTCCTGGTCCGGAACTTCACCGGCCGGCAAGACCCGCTGTGGCTGGACACGATTCGCAGGGCGCTCATGTTTGTTTTCCCGCTGTCTTTTGCGTACGCCGTGGCCGTGCACCGCGTGCTCGAAATCCCGGTACTGTTGCGGCGCAGCGCCCGCTACCTGCTGGTGCAGCGTGGATTCACGTTTCTGCTCTCGCTGGTCAGCATCGGCCTGACGCTGCTGTTCGCGATGTCGTTCGCGCGCTATCTGCAGCCCATCGTCGAGATCGCCCAGCCATCCGGCATCGCGCTGGGCGCAGTGTTTGGGACCGCTCTGTTGTGGAGCGGCACGCAGGTGCACAAGCGCGTCAGCGGCCGAATCGATCGCGCCTTCTTCCGCAACGCCTACGATGCTCGCATGATCCTGGAAGATCTGGCCGAAAAGACGCGCACAGCAACTGACCGCGCCGAACTCACGCGTCTGTTGGAGCGGCATCTCGCGCAGGCCCTGCACCCCAGTTTTGTGACGGTACGCTTGCAGCCCGGCGAGGCGCTGCCGGAGAAGCAGCCCGAGTGCATGGTCGTTATTCTGGGCCGCGACGGAGCAAAGGTGGGCGCGTTGATGTTGGGTCCGCGCCTCTCGGAGGAGCCTTATTCGGGCGAAGACCAGCGCCTGCTGGCGTCCATAGCCAGCCAGGCGGCCATCGCGCTGGAGAACATGCGTCTCGGCGAAGAGATCGCCGCCCGCATCGAGACCGAACGCCGCGCGGCGCGCGAAATGGAGATTGCGCGCGACGTACAAAGCCGCCTCTTGCCGCAGTCGCCGCCGGTCCTCAAGACTCTGGATCTCGCCGCGTGCTGCATTCAGGCGCGCGCCGTGGGCGGCGACTATTATGACTTCCTCGATCTCGGTCCGGACCGCATCGGCCTGGTGCTGGCCGATGTCTCCGGCAAAGGCGTGCATGCCGCCCTGCTGGTGGCTAATCTGGAGGCGTATCTGCGCAGCCAGTGCTCGATGGCCCCGCTCGAACCCGTCCGCATGCTGCAACAGGTCAATCAGTTGCTGTACGCGTCCACGGCGCCGGAGCATTACGCCACATTATTCTTCGGAGCCTACGACGACGCCACGCGCGAGCTTCTCTACGTGAACTGCGGCCACAATCCGCCCATCTGGCTGCGTCCGGATGGCAGCGTGACGCGGCTGGAGGCGACCGCCACGGTGATCGGAGCATTTGCGCGATGGCAAGGTTCGGCCGGCCGCGCGCAGCTCAATCCGGGCGATCTGCTGGTGGTGTTCAGCGACGGCGTGACTGAAGCCAACCGCGGCGAGGAAGAATTCGGCGAGGTCCGGCTGATTGACGAACTACGAGAGAACAGCCGCCGCCCCGTTGCGGAAATCATTCCCGCCATCCTGGCCAGTGTGCAGCAATTCAGCACGGGCGACCAGTACGACGACTTCACGCTGCTGGCCGCCCGCGCCCGCTAGCCACCAACCACCAGCCACCAGCCACGGCGAGCGAAGCTCGNNCCCGCTCTTCCCGGCCCATTCCGCCATGCTAAACTCACAGGCAGAAAACCCGTCCCCCAAATGACGCTCGCCGAAGAACTGCGCGCCGTTCCCGTATTCGCCGATCTGCCGGCCGGCGACCTCCACTGGCTGGCCTCGCAAATGACCCGCATCGACGTCGCGCCCGGCGAGATCTTCATCCGCGAAGGCAGCCCCGCCGACCGCATGCTGATCCTCCTCGATGGCGAGATGCGTCTGCGCGTGGAATCCGGCAATTCCGAGGCAACCACGCGCATCTTCCGCGCCCCGCTCGTTACCGGCATGCTGCCCTATTCGCGCATGACCCAGTTCCCGGGAACCATCCGTGCCGTGACGCAGGCGCGCGTCGCCACCTTGCCGGCCGATCGCTTCCCGCAGATGCTCGCGCGCATGCCGGTGCTGGGCCCGCGCCTGGTGGCCTTACTCTCGGACCGCATCCGCGATTTCACCAAGCTGCAGGATCAGCAGGAAAAAATGGCCGCGCTGGGCAAGATCTCGGCCGGGCTGGCGCACGAATTGAACAACCCGGCGGCGGCCGCGCGCCGCGCCGTCTCGAGCCTCCGCGAAGCGTTTCAAACCTTTCGCGAAGCCTCTGCCCGGCTGGACGCGCATCCACTCTCGACCGTTCAGCGGACGGCCGTACCGGCGTTGGAGCGCGAGCTCGCGCAACGCCCTGCCGCACCCGCGCCCATGGATTCCCTCGATCGTAGCGATTGCGAGGAGGCCATCGCGGCGTGCTTGCAGCGACACGGGGTCGCGCGCGCCTGGGACCTGGCGCCCGCCTTGGTGGATGCGGGCTGCGAAGCTGCCTGGTTCGACCGCGTGTCCGCGCAATTCCCCGCGGAGGCGTGGCCCGATTTCCTCGCACGCATCGCCGCTTCCCTCACCATCGGAACTCTGCTCGATCAAATCGAAAACTCCACCGGCCGCATCTCCGATCTGGTCCGCGCGATTAAAGAGTACACTTATATGGATCAGGGTCCCGAGCAGGAAGTGGACATCCACCAGGGGATCGAAAGCACGCTGCTGATGCTGCGGCACCGCCTCAAACAAGGTATCGATGTGAAGCTCGATTTCGACCGCAGCTTGCCGAAGATCTGCGCGCGCGGCAGCGAGCTGAACCAGGTCTGGACCAACCTGATCGACAACGCCATCGACGCCATGGAGGGCAAGGGCGAACTGCGCATCCGCACCGCCCGCGAGCTGGATCGCCTGCTGGTCGAAATCGGCGACAACGGACCGGGCATCCCG
>PKYZ01000510.1 GCA_003132865.1 Bryobacterales bacterium | reverse complement strand
AGCAGTTCGGCAAGCCCATCGGCCAATTCCAGGCGGTGCAGCATCTGTGCGCCGATATGCTGTTGCTCACGGAAAGCTCGCGCTCGGCGGCCTACTACGCGGCGTGGGCCTTGCAGGAGCGCGCGCCCGAGGCCGATGTGGCGGTCTCCATCGCCAAGGCTTATGCCAGCGATGCGTATCGCGAGGTGGGCAACCGCGGCATTCAAGTCCAGGGCGGCATGGGCTTCACCTGGGNNGCATCGAGGTCGCTTCCCTCGGCGTGCAGGTGCATGGCGGCATGGGCTTCACCTGGGAGAATAATGTTCATCTATACTACAAGCGGGCCAAGGCGTCCGAGCTGATGTTCGGCGATGCCACCTATCATCGCGAGCGCATCGCCCGCACTGTTATAGACAAAGCTATCGACAAGTTATGACCTCACTCAAACAACTATTCGATCTCTCGGGCCAGGTGGCCCTGGTAACCGGAGGCTCCCGCGGCCTCGGCGAGGAGATGGCCGAGGGGCTCGCCGAAGCGGGCGCATCCCTCATGCTGCTGGCGCGCCGCGACCAATGGCTCAGCCCCGCCGTGGACGCCATGAAGAAGCGCGGATTCCGCTGCGAAGGCGCGCTCTGCGATGTCTCGAAGCCCGCCGAAATCGACGCCGTGGTGAAGCAGACCCTCGCCACTTATGGCCAGATCGATATCCTGGTCAACAACGCTGGCGTGACATGGGGCGCCCCCGCCGAGGCGATGCCTTTCGACAAGTGGCAGCAGGTGCTCGACGTGAATCTGACCGGCGCGTTCGTCTTCTCGCAAGTTTGCGGACGCGAGATGATCAAGCGCAAATACGGGCGCATTATCAATGTCGCTTCGATTGCCGGCCTGAAGAGTTCCATGCCGCAGGGGATTCACTACGCCGGATACGCGTCGTCCAAAGCCGGACTGCTGGGCCTGACGCGCGAACTGGCCGCCCAGTGGGCGCCGCACAACATCCGCGTGAACGCGATAGCGCCAGGCTTCTTCCCGTCGCGCATGACGGAGAAGGTGCTGGAAGCCGCGCAGCCCTACATCGAGTCCGGCATTCCGATGGCGCGCGTGGGCCGTCCGGGCGAGTTGAAGGGCGTCGCCGTATTCCTGGCCGCGCCCGCTTCGGATTACATCACCGGGCAGACCATCATCGTCGATGGTGGCGCCACGATTGTGTGAGAGTGCGCGGCATCCGGCGCATTTGGCCACGGCAGTGGATCTGATCTGCAAGCCTCCGTCAGCAACGTACCGCTTCAGAATTCCGTTATAACCCGGTTCCCGGGATGGGTGTTTCGGCGGTACACAGTCACTTTCGGGAGCGCATTGGCAGGGTCAAAGCTCGCGACGAAACCCCTTTTTGCCGATCGGCCCGGAATGCAGTACTCTGAGAGGCGTCATGGTTGAAATTAGCTTGAGCATCGTGGACCGCCTGATTCAGACTGCTCACGGTGCGCGAACGCAATCGCGAGAAGTATTTCCAGCAGTTTGTCGAGCCTCTCTACAAAGATGCTGAGGCCGTCGTGAACGACTATGTGGCACTCTTTGGTGAGCTGATAGAACTTCTCAAGAAAGCGATTCGACGGAAGAAGTTGTTGCTTGGATCGAGCTGCGACGGTTGAAGATGCTCCCCCTGCGCATCAAAATACGGGCGCTGCTCGAAACACGGTAGACCTTGAAAAGGTTCCGGAGGCATACAGATTGTTCGTGCAGGGTCTATGGGGCGTCATGAAGGGAGGTGTATCTCTTGTTGAAGACGGCCACACGCAGATGTGGGAGTATGGCTGGGGCGATCACACCGTTTTCGACCTGCTCAAGATTTTCTCCCAAATGTCTCCCGCCAGCCTTATCGGGAGCGGTATATCAGGAACACGCGGCGCCAGCTTCTGGCGATCGAAACCGCCTGGAAGGACGCAGCAAAGGGTTACGCAGCTCTGAAGCGCAAGAGTCTTCGACCTGCCTAAACGAGCGTACAGGAATCCTGTACAATTAGACAGGAGCACCATATGGCGATGGAGACCAGCTACACCAGCCTTCGCGAGAATCTCGCCAGCGTTTTGGATCGAGTGTTCGAGGATCAAGAGATCGTGATCGTGCGCCGGAAGGGATCAAAGGATGTTGCCCTCATCCCCGCTGGCGAGCTGGCTGGCCTACTGGAAACGGCCCACCTCCTCCGCTCTCCCCAGAACGCCCGGCGCTTGCTGACCGCGCTGCGGCGCGCGGAACTTGGGAAAAGCAAGCCCAGGACGGTGGGCCAGTTGCGGCGGGAGATCCAAGTTGACGCGGGCAGGTAACCGCCAGGCAGTTTTCCACCAGGAATTCCGCGAAGACCTCCGCTACTGGGTGAAGTCCGAGCGGAATACGGCGCTTCGAATTCTCGATCTGGTCGGAGCGACACTGCGCGACCCATTCGAAGGAGCGGGCAAGCCCGAGCCGCTGCGACATCTACTCGCGGGCTGTTGGTCCAGGCGCATTACTCAAGAGCACCGGCTGGTCTACCGAGTCACCGATGGACGCGTCGACTTCTTGCAGGCGCGGTACCATTACGAGCCGGATTCGCCCACACCGACGCGGTTATAGGTTACGACCGCTTGTGCCGCGGCATTTCATCGCCTTCCCGGGGCGTGCTTCCGCTCCGTCTCCCTATGACCTCATCGAAGGCCTTATAATAAAATCCGTGTGCGCCCGCCGGTCCGCGAAGAACTTCGGCCCTTGGAGGGCTGAAACCTTCTCCGCCACCGCCGTGGCCACGGAACTTTGCTTGTGCTCGTGCGGTCGTCCCGGCTCAACGGCTCGCGCCTCTTTGAGCCGGGTGCCCTCGGGCGGGCAGCGGTAATGGGTAAGCTCGATTCTCTTTCATGGTTTGATTCTCGCGATTCCCGTGTTACGCGTCCGCCGGGATGTCTTCCACATTCTTGGTCCCAAGCCCGTACCAGGTCCGCCACTGATCGTAAGTCTCCTTCGTAGCGGGCCACTGAAAGCACAGGCCATACCCGTCGGGATCGCGGACGTACAACTGCTTCATGCCGTAGTGCCGTATCGCAGGCTCACTCACGTCAAGGCCCTGCGCGCGAAGGTAACGGTAGGCTGCGTCCAGATCGGCACAACCGAAGAACAGGCAGGTATCGGCGTGTGCGGCCACGCGGGCGAGATCGGGAGCCGCCGGCCGCTCGCCGTCTTCGTAAGCCGTGTTGAGCATTACCTCTACGCCGTTGAGCCTGAGCAGCGCCCAATCGAAGTGCTCGCCCGGTTGCGATGTGGTGACGAGCTCAAAGCCCAACACGTCGCGGTAGAAATGAATGGATGCCGGCATGTCGAAGACCTCCAGCAGCGGAGCGAGGCCTCGAATATCGATTGCCATGTGACCCTCCTGCCTGGCGCCGCGACGTCGATTGGACGTGCGCGGCCAACCCGGAAAGGCCGCGCCGGAATCGCAGCCTACGGGACATTTTACACCGGAGACGTGGGCCTTATTCTGGCTCCCGACTGCTGGCTCCTGGCTTCTTGCGCCCCGGCAGTTCATCGCCTTCCCGGGGCGTGTTTCCGCCCCGTCGGCGCATGATCTTATCGAAAGCCTTATAATCCGCGCGCGCCCGCCGCTCCGCGAAGTACTTCGCCGTTTGGAGAGCCGAAACCTTTTCCGCCACCGCCGTGGCCACAAACTGGTTGATGCTCGTGCAATCATCCCGGCTCAACCGCTCGACCGCCTCTTTGAGCGACCGGGGCAGCCGTAATGGGTACGTTTGAGTATCTCTCATGTTTTGATCCTCGCGATCGCCTCTCGCGGGAGTAGGACCTCCACCCCAAATTGGGCCGGAGCCGTCCCATAGTCCCGCCGATTGAATGTCACCAGCGCATCTGCCCGGCCGTTGACCGCCGCCTCCAGAACCATCTCATCGTTCGGATCGCGCAGTTGAGGCCGCCACAGGAAATGTGTTTCCACGGGCTCCACCATGGCGATCAGGGCATCCAGAAAGATATCCACTTGCCTATCCCAGAGTCCGGCTGCGAGCCAGTGCTCGGGCTTCTTGCAAACCGCCTCGTATTCCAACGCTAGCGGAACGCTAACCAACAACGTTACCTTTCGCTGCCGCGCCGCCCGGATAACGGCAGCCGAGGCGCCTGCCGGACTCCGCATGGCTGCAACCACCGAGTCGGCGTCCAGCACCAGCCTCACATCATATACGATATCACATCACATATGATGTAACCGTCCCCCATCACCCCTTAATCACCCCCATCGGCCGCAACCGCGCCACCTTCCGCGCCAGCCCCGCGCAGTGGACCACCTCGATCACCTCGTCGACATTCTTGTACGCCTCCGGCAGCTCCTCCAATATCCCGTCCCGCGTCTCGCTCCGCACCAGAATGCCGGCTTCCTCCAGCTTCTTGGTCTCCTGCCGCGCATCCCGGCCCTTGCGCACCGCCGTGCGGCTCATCAACCGTCCCGCGCCGTGGCACACGCTGCCGAACGTCTCGCGCATCGCGCCCTCCGCCCCCACCAGCACCCACGAGGCCGTCCCCATGCTGCCCGGCACGAACACCGGCTGCCCCACGTGCCGGTAGTCCGCCGGAACCTCGCGATGCCCCGCCGGGAACGCGCGCGTGGCCCCCTTCCGATGCACCAGCAGGTCGCGCTTGCGCCCCTCCACTTCGTAACGCTCGCGCTTGGCGATCTTGTGGCACACATCGTAGATCAAATCCAGCCGCGCGCCGTCGCCGAAGACCCGCCGGAACGCCCCGCGCAGGAAGTGCATGATCCCCTGCCGGTTCGCCCACGCGAAATTGGCCGCTGCGCACATGGCCCCCAGGTACGCCTGCCCTTCCGGCGCGCGGATCGGGCAACACGCAAGCTGCCGGTCGGGCAGCGTGATGCCGTGCCTCGGCATCACTTTGTTCATCTCGGCCACATAGTCCGTGCACACCTGGTGGCCCAGCCCGCGCGAGCCGGAATGAATCAGCACCACCACCTGCCCCGCCGCGATGCCAAACGCGCGCGCCGCGACTTCGTCGTGGATCTCCTCCACGTATTGCACTTCCAGGAAGTGATTCCCGCTGCCCAGCGTGCCCAACTGCGGCAAGCCGCGCTCTTTCGCGCGCGACGAAACCGCCGCCGCATCCGCGCCCTCCAGCGCGCCGCCCGCCTCCGCGAACCGCGCATCGCGCTCCTCGCCGTACCCGTTCTCCACCATCCAGCCCGCGCCCCGCGCCAGCACGCGCTCCAGATCCTGCGCGCCTATCTTGATGAATCCCGCACCCCCCACGCCGCACGGCACATCCCGGAAAATCTGATCGATCAGCTCGCGCAGCCTCGGACGCACGTCGCCGGCCTCCAGCGTCGTCCGCACCAGGCGCACGCCGCAGTTGATATCGAAGCCCACGCCGCCGGGCGACACCACGCCGTCCTCGAAGTCCATCGCCGCCACGCCGCCAATCGGAAATCCGTAGCCTTGATGGATATCGGGCATCGCCAGGCTGTGACCCGCGATTCCGGGCAGCGTCGCCACATTCATGGCCTGTTCCAGCGACAGGTCCTTGCGGATCTGCTCCATCAGCGCGGCGCTGGCATACACCACCACGTCCGTGCGCATGCCCCGCCGCTCGTCGCGCGCGATGCGGTACCGCCATGCGTCTATGGCTTCGATTTGTATTTCCGCCGGCATCAGATATCCATCAGATATCAAGGTAGACTTCCGCCATCCAGCCGCCATCGCTCCGCGCGATTCGCAACTGGTGCCACGTCACCGCCTTCACGATCAGCTTCGACCGGTGCCGCTCGCCATCGCGCGGCTCCCCCCAGGCCGCCGCCCGGATGCTGTCCGGCGCAAGCTGCGTCACGCGAAACTCGCGCAACGCGATGCGCTTACCGTCGAACCAATACAGCACCTCGCTGAGCCAGTTCACCAGCAGCGATTCGTAGTCGGTGCCCGTGGCCGAAAGCGCGTACTCCGTCCACGGCGGCACCTCCTCGATTTCGCACGCGATCGAAACCAGCGCCACAGCCGCATTCGCGAACAGTTCCTCCAGCGTACCGCCAAAGGCGCGGAAGCCGATGTCCGCCGGGTGCTCGAGAATCTCGAACATGCTCCTATTGTACGATCACAGCGGCAAATCGCCCGCACGTCCTCAACTCAGAATTGGTGGGGCAGACCCCTGGTCTGCGCCTGGTCTGAGCGGGTCCCCCTGGACCCGCTCTCCGATTGAGGAGTCAATTTACGCGGGTAGGGTGATCGCCTGCCCTCCGTCTGTTACAATCGTTTATCCCGTGATGGCGAAGACGGAACAAGAGTACCGGCAGGATATTGTCGATATCGGGCGGTTGGTGTATCAAAAGGGTTGGGTGGCTGCCAATGACGGTAACATCACCATCCGTCTGGATGCGCAGCGCATCCTGGCGACACCCACCGGCGTGAGCAAGGGCATGATGCATGTCGACGATCTTATCGTGGCCGATATGCAGGGAAAGAAACTGAGCGGCCGGAAAGAGTGTACCTCCGAGGTCGCCATGCACATGAAGATTTACGAGATGCGTCCGGATATTCATGCGGTGTTGCATGCGCATCCGCCAGTGGCCACGGGATTCGCGGCGGCCGGCCGCCCGCTGAACCTGGCTCTGCTGCCGGAAGTGATCATCGGACTGGGCTGCGTGCCGCTGGCGGACTATGGGCTGCCCGGCACGCCGGCGCTGACCGAGCCGCTGATACCGTACATCCCCAAATATGAAGCCATCATGATGGGGAATCACGGCGCAGTAAGCTACGGCGAAGACGTCTACAAGGCGTTCTTCCGCATGGAGACCGTGGAGCACTTCGCGCGCATTTCGCTGGTGGCGGAACTGTTGGGAGGGCCTACGGTGCTGCCCAAAGTGGAAGTGGAGAAGTTGTTCGATTCCAGAACGCGGTATGGCGTGAAAGGGCGCGCGGCCATGGAGCCGGGCTGTCCGGTGTATGCTGAACAAGTGCCGCAGCCACAGGACAGATTCTACGTGACGCGCGAAGAGCTGATCGGCATGGTGGACGAGGCGCTGCGGGCGCGCGGNNATGATCGAGGCTTGCGACGCCATGGTGAAGGCCGCCAAAGTGTCGCTGGTCGGCTGGGAGAAGATCGGCTCCGGGTACGTCACGGCGATGGTCCGCGGTGACGTGGCGGCCGTCAAAGCGGCCACCGATGCGGGAGCGGCGGCGGCGCGCCGGGTGGGCGAGCTGATCGCCGTGCATGTGATCGCGCGCCCGCACCAGAGCCTGGAAGACATTCTGCCGATCGGCAAGACGCAAAATGCCGCGGCCGGAAAGTAGCCGGCTGATAGGGTCACCATGATTTTGGCCCGCGTAGTGGGCACCGTGGTCGCGACACGGAAGGACCCGCGGCTGGAAGGCAAGAAGCTCATCGTGGTGAAGCCGGTATCGCCCGAGGGGAAGGACGAAGCCGGCTACCTGGTGGCTGTGGACACCGTCAGCGCCGGATTCAAGGAGCGCGTCCTGGTGGTGTCCGGCAGCTCGGCGCGCATGGCGGAGGGTTGCAAGGATCTGCCCGTGGACACTGCTATCGTCGGCATTGTCGACGATGTACGGCTGGATTGACATGCTGCTCGGCCGTGTCGTGGGGTGCGTCTGGTCAACCGTGAAGGACAGCCATCTGGAAGGCCAGCGCCTGCTCCTGGTCGAGCCCTTGACGCCCGAACTCAAACCCACCGGCAAGCGTCTGGTCTGCGCCGATTGGACCGGCGCCGGCGCGGGCGAATTGGTTTACTGGACGCGCAGCAAGGAAGCCAGCTACGCGTTTCTGCCCGCGGAAGTGCCGGTCGATAGCACCATCGTGGGCATCGTGGACTCCATCCACCTGAAGAGGGCCTGAGGCATGCTGATCGCGCGCGTCGTCGGTGAGATGGTGGCCACCCGGAAGCACCCCAGCCATGAAGGCCGCAATCTGTTGCTGGTACAGCCGCTGGAGTTGGATGGCTCGAATCGGGGCGACGCGGTGGTCGCGTTGGACGCCATAGGCGCGGGCATCGGCGACAAGGTGCTGCTGACCACCGATGGCTATGCGGCCATGAGCAGCGTGGGCCGCATGCAGTCGCCCATCGATATGGCGGTGATCGGCTTCATCGATCGGGTGGATTTGGACGGCATGGCATAATGGAAGAATCCATGGCTGAAGACAGTCCAGCTACAAAAGGAGACATCGTAGCGCTTGGCGAGAATCTTCGCGCGCTTTTGAAGGAGGATCTTGGGCGGATTGAGCGGCGTTTCGACGCGGTGGATCAGCGTTTCGACGCGGTGGATCAGCGTTTTGACCGGCTGGAGCATCGGCTCAAGGAAGAGTTCCATGAGACCGAAGTGAAGCTCACCAAGCGCATGGACGATTTCGCCGCCTCGCTGGAAGAGGAGATCCGAGACTCCCAAACGGAAGTTCTGAAGGCTATGGTGACCACCCAGGAGGCCAATCTGGCCCGTTTCAAGGATTTTGAAACGCTTCGAGAGCGCATGGCCATTCTGGAACGACGTCTACTGGAGATCGAAGTGCGGCTGCGCATCCGCCGGCGGCGGCATAGTGAGTTGACGGTTACCGCGCCGCGCGGTTGCGCGGCTCCAATAGCTCCTCATCCTGGTCCCCGTCCCGCCTTCTGCCGCGGAACAGAAGCTTGGCGGTCAGGACAAAGCCCAGCGCCCAGTTCAGAAGCTCCAGGCCGACAAAGGCGTTGTGCAGCATCCAGAAACGCGAGCGCTCGGCCGACGGTTGGTCGATGGGAATCCAGTCGATGATGCGTCCCAGGACCACCATCCACGGCGTCAGCGCGAATCGTTGCAGGATGGCGATGAGCAACATCAGCAAGGCAAGCAGCAGGGCGAAGTTCTGCTCTGTGCTGCCGAAAAGCAGCACCAGCAGGAGCGCCGCGCCGATCGCGGTTTCCATCAGTCCCCAGGTTTCGAAATACCAGCGGTTCTGTTCGGAGACCTGATGCCGCAACAAGACGCGCGCGGCGGCCGGCCCCAGCTTGTCTAACTGTTGGGCGGCGCCCGGCGCGGGCTTGGCCAGCAACCGGTCTACCGACCGGAAATTCTGGGTGACCACCATATCCATGAAGAGGCCGCCCCCCAGCCAGAGCCCCAGGAGGAAGCAAGCGAGTCTGCGGAAATGCACGAGGGCAATTCTACCGCGAATCGCCGGCCGGAACACTCTCCTTGACAGATTAGGAGAGCGCCTCGTATACTTCTCCTAAGGAGCTTAGAGGAGAACATGGCCGACAGGGCCAAGCAGGCCGAACTGCTTCCGGGCACGCTGGATTTGCTCATCCTGAAGGCCGTCTCGCTGGGAGCGCTGCATGGTTACGGCGTGCTGCTGCGCATCGGACAGATTTCCGGAGGCGCGCTGGCCATCGAGCAAGGCGCTTTGTATCCGGCCCTCTATCGCCTCGAAGGCCAGGGTCTTCTCGACTCCGAGTGGGGCAACTCGGAGAACAACCGCAGGGCCAAGTTCTACCGCCTGACACCCGCCGGACGTAAGCGGCTGCGCGCGGAGACGGAGAGCTGGAACCGCCTGGTTACGGCCATAACGACGGCCCTGGGCGCCAAACCCCAGGAGGTCTGACAATGCTGAAACAAACGCCGAAACTTGTGCTGAAACGTTTGCGATTGCTTTGGCGCGCGTTGTCCGGACGCTCCACGCTCGAGCACGACATGGACGAGGAACTGCGCTTCCACCTGGAGAGCCGCGCTGTGGACCTGGCCCGCTCCGGACTGCCCCCTGCGGAAGCGGCCCGCCGGGCGCGCATGGAGTTCGGTGCCGTCGAAGGCTACAAGGAAGGGTGCCGCGAGGCGCGCGGCCTGCGGCCCTTCGACGAACTGCGCGGGGATCTGCGCTATGCGTTCCGAGTGCTCCGCAAGAGTCCCTCCTTCGCGCTCACCGCGGTGGTCACGCTGGCGCTTGGCATCGGCGCAAACACGGCCATCTTCAGCGCCGTGAAAGCGGTGCTGCTCAATCAATTGCCGTATCGCGACCCGGACCGGCTGGTGAAGCTGGGCGAGGCCGACGCGGGCGAGAAGCGCGCCGAGACCGTCGGTTACACCACGGTCTACGACTGGCGCAGGCTGAGCCATTCGTTCGAGAGGATGTCTCTTTACCGCGACGCGGCCGGCGCCATCGTCGAGCGGGGTGAGCCTGAGCTGGTGAGCGGCCTGCGCGTAAACTACGACTTCTTCGACACGCTCGGCATCCGCATGCAGATCGGCCGCGGCTTCTTGCCCGAGGAGGACCGCCCCGATCACCGCTACGAAGTGGTGCTCGTCCACGGGCTTTGGACGAGGCGTTTCGGCGGCGATCCAAACATCGTCGGCCGCGTCATCCGGTTGAGCGATTCCTCATACACGGTAGTGGGCGTGCTGCCAGCCGGCTTCCGGCCGCTCGAAATTCCGGGCTCGGCGGGTACGCCCGAGATCTTCGAACCACTCGGATACGCATTGACCGACCCGTGGGCATGTCGCGACTGCCAGCACTTGCAACTGATCGCGCGCCTGAAACAGGGCGTACCGGCGGCCCAGGCGCATGCCGAGTTGAACACCATCATGGCCGATCTGGTGCGGCACTACCCGGCATCGTACCCTCCGCAAGCTCGGGTCGCGTTCGAGCCGTTGCGCGACCACATCGTCGGCAGCGTCAGCACGGCGCTCTGGGTGCTCATGGGAGCCGTCGGTTTCGTGTTGCTCATCGCGTGCGTAAACGTGGCCAACCTGATGCTGGCGCGCGCCACCGGCCGCACCAAGGAGATGGCGTTGCGCGTCGCCCTGGGGGCCGCGCGATGGCGCTTGATCCGGCAACTCATTACGGAAAGCCTGCTGCTGGCCGTGGCCGGCGGTATCGCCGGCGTGCTGCTGGGCTGGTGGTGCACGTCCCGGCTGGCCTCGCTCGCGCCCAGGGAAATGCCGCGCCTCAACGAGATTCACATGGATGCCACGGTGCTCTGGTTCGGCTTGGCGGCCAGCTTGCTCACCGGCATACTGTTCGGGCTGATGCCCGCGCTCCGCACCTCGGGCGCCGATTTCGGCAAGACCACCGGCAGCCGTTCGCGCAGCAGCATGCGCGACTTGCTGGTGATGGGCGAACTGGCTTTGGCCTTCGTGCTGGCCGTGGGCGCAGGGCTGCTGGGCAAGAGTTTCGTGCGCCTGATGAACGTCGACCCCGGCTTCGATCCGTACAACGTCCTCACGCTCAAGACTTACCTGTATGGCGCGCGCTATCGGAAGCCCGAGGCCGAACTGAGCTACTACGAACAGGTGTTCGAGCGGCTCCGCGCCACGTCCGGCATAGAGAGCGTGGCGATGACCAGTTTGCTTCCGATGGCGGACTTCGACCGCTACAGCCTTCACGTCCGCGATCGCCGGTTGGCGCACGTGTCGGAGGCTCCCAGCGCCGATAACTACTCGGTGACACCGGACTACTTCCGCGTCATGCGAATTCCGCTGAAGCGCGGCCGCATATTTACAACTCAGGACATCGCGACGGCGCCCAAGGTGGCGGTGATTAGCGAAACCTGCGCGCGCGAGCAATTCCCGAACCACGACCCGATTGGCAAACAGATTCAGTTGGGCGGCCGCGACGAAAGCAAGCCGTGGATGACCATCGTGGGGATTGTCGGCGACGTGCGCCAGTACGGCCTGGACACTGCGCCCAACATCGCGGCCTATATCCCACAGGCCCAAAATCTCTCGTTCCCCTTTTCGCTGGTGGTGCGGACCAGCAGCGATCCGCGCGGTTTGGAGCGAGCCGTGCGCGCGGCATTTCTGGCCGTCGATCCCACGCAGCCGGTGTTCAACGTGCAATCGATGGAGAGCTACCTGGCATCCTCAATGGCGCAGCGCCGATTCACCTTGGCGCTGCTGGCGCTCTTCGGTGGACTGGCGCTGGCTCTGGCCGCGGTGGGGATTTACGGCGTGGTCTCTTGCGCGGTGACCTCGCGCACGCGGGAGATGGGAATCCGCATGGCGCTGGGCGCGGAGCGGCGCGATGTGCTGGCGATGGTGCTGCGGCAAGCGGCGGCGCTGGCTGGCGTGGGGCTGGCGGCAGGCCTCGCGGCATCCTTTGCGTTGACCCGTTTCCTCTCGACCCTGCTGTTCGAGGTACGCACGACGGATCTTGCGACCCTGGCCACCATAGCCGCGCTGCTGGCCGCGGTCGCGTTGGCGGCGAGCTATCTGCCGGCCCGGCGCGCCGCTAGCGTGGATCCGACGGTGGCGCTACGGTATGAGTGAGCGCTATTCAATCAACTCGATCTTCGCGCGATGCCCGTGGGCGGAAGCCATACGGCTATCGCGTGTAACAAGCGGTGATTCGAGAGCTTCGGCGAGCGCCACATACGCGGCGTCGTAGGCCGTGAGACTGTGGCGCAGTTGCCAGATGCGCGGGACATACGGTTCGTGAGGGTGGCGTACCAACCGCAGGCCGCTCAGGACTGCGAGTGCCTGCGCGGCGCGATTGGGCTGCAGTTCTCCGATCAGGCAGTAACGGCGTAACACGTGGACAATCTCCAGGTCCAGAAGGTGGGGCGCATGCAGCGTCTCCTCCTCGCGGAAGAGACGTGCGCGCACGCGCGCGCCGACGCCGGTCGCGAGCAGCACCTCCATCAGCGCCGACGCGTCAATCACGATCACGGCCGTCTCGTAATGCCCGCACCATTTCCGCCGGGGGAGTCTTTAAGTGTACGGGCGTGAGGCGCGCGAGCCTCTCCATCATCTCGCTCATCGTCGGCTTTTCGGCGATTTGCCGGACCTCCCGGATGAGGTAATCAGAGAGCGACAGTCCTTCCATCGCGGCGCGCGCCTTGAGCTTCCGATGCAGATCGTCGGGCACGTGGCGCAACTGGATCATGGTGGGCATGTCTTCAGATTATTTGCATGTGCAGCACATGTCAAGGCCGGCCAGCTCTCCTTTCGGGAAGGCGCAACGCAGGCGAATTCGGGAGTTGGACCGATTGGTAACATATGATTGTTGCCATATCGGATCGAGTATTCGCCAGCGGCGGTCGAGCATCTTAGAGCGCTCGGGGCAGGCCAGCAACGAACTGTGCTCGATTCTGTGGACGAGCAGCTTCGATTTCAGCCTGGATTGGAAACGAGAAACCGTAAACCAATGAGGCCGAATCCAGTCGCGCCCTGGGAACTGCGCATCGGCATTTTGCGCGTATACTACGAAATAGGGGCGGCAGAAACTGTAGTGCGCATTTTGGCGGTCGGCGTGAAGGAGCGGGATGCAGTGCGAATCGGCGGGGAGGTTATCAAGCTATGAAAAGCGTGGAGATGGATGATGCAAACCAGACACTGGCGGAGTGCGCGCGCGGCATCGACGGTGAGCCTCTCGTCGTCACCGAACGCGGGAAGCCCGTGGCGGTCCTCCTGCCACTGGTGAATGCCGACATGGAGACCGTATCGCTAAGCTCCAATCCCCGGTTCCTTGAACTGATCGAGCGGTCTAGATTACGGCTGGCTGAAGAAGGGGCGGTATCGCCCGAGGACGTTCGCCGCCAACTCGGCATTTGATCCTGACTGCGGCCCATGCGACGGGAATGGCTTGGTGGGTGCAAGCATTTCGGTTTTGGTGTGCTACCCTGGTTTCCAGAACGATGAATTCCGGGATGTTCTACTCACCCCAGCAGAATACGGCCTATGTCGAAGAATGCTGTGAGATGACAAACTCTTCGAACCCAGAGTTAAACACGCGGAGAATTTGACTCTCCGTCCCGAAGATATCCTTGACCCGCCTAAAGTACTCGACGCCAGCGTGGAGGTTGACAACCGTAACCTGCTTGAACGGCCTGACGCGCTTTGCGACCGTACTCCGGATAAGACACTCTTGATCGCCATCCGTTCGCGGAACGCTCCAGCCTAAAATGTAGACTTCATCGGCTGATCCGATTGCCTCCTCTTCCTGCTCCCGTACTCTCGCAAGGAACTGTCGCGCGGGCTTCTTTGCACCACGGGGTGTCAAAATGACAGGCTCAACCAGGAAGGGCATTCCGTCCAAAGGCTGAACCCATTGGTGAGGTTCTGTGATAAGACATACCGCAAACTACCAGCCAAGGTAATCGGAACAACTACTGTCTGATCGCGCCAGACCTCGTCGCGCGACGTGTCGCTCCTAAAGACCCTTGACCACCAGTTGAGAGATCCGTGAGGCTTCAGGAGAGACACGCAGATTCCAGCCGAAGACTGCCCGCGAACCGTTTGCATTTGCGGCGCATCGGAGGGGCTTCCGTTGGAATCGCGCACTATTGTACCTGCGGGCTCGAACCCATAGATATTCGAAAGGTCAAGTGTATCGTCGGTCCGACGTTCGATTGCGCGATCAAGAACAAGATCATAGTTGAAACTGACGAATTTGTGACATGAAGCCTCGATCCGGAATTGGCGTGCCAGAAATGAGTCGAGTGGATTCCAGTTGACATTCCACCCAATCAGGGCGAATAGGCGGCTGATCGCGTATTGGAATCGGGCATCCGCGGTTTGTGAGGAAAGATTGCTCGCGTCGCCACCAGTGCGATCCAATAAGTCCTCAATCGATTCGCTGGGTCGGTCACGGAGCGCTCGCGCGAACTGCCTCCGCAGGTCCGGTGTTCGCTGCGCGCTTCGCCCTACGAGTTGCTGGGCAAGCCTTCTGGTCACGGGAGACTCCCAGGCATACGCCCGCGGTTCGGCATCCTCCAGATCCGCCAGCGTCGTCAGCACAACATCATCAGACAAATACTCCGACGCGGTGCTTACGAAATCGAACATTGCCGGGACTGGATAGGCTGGGAGTGCAAGGGATTTTGTGAGACCCGCACCAACGAAATACAGTACCGTTTCCATAGGTATACTCTACCCACTCCAAGACGAGGGCTGAACCCGCGAAAGCGGTTTACCCCGAAGGGTGTAAAGGGATGACTATCGCCGAACTGGCCGTCGTCCGGTGCGTGGCAGCCGGGTGCTCGCCATCGGGGCATTCAAGCACTTGGTTGTATCGTCAGCTTCCGCCAAAATCGGTTGGTCGGATCCGGCATTCATCTGGCATCACACCAGCTCCCGCAAATCCGACACCCAATAATCCGGCGCCCACTTCGCTAACTCGTCCGTCTTGCCATACCCATACCGCACCGCGCAAGTGCGCACCCCAGCCCGCCGGCCGGCCTCCATATCCGCCGGCGAGTCGCCCACGAACAGACAGTCCTCAGCCCGTGCGCCGAGCCCAGCCAGCGCGATCAGCACCACGTCGGGTGCGGGTTTGCAGGGGAAGCCATCGGTGCCTTGCACATGATCGAAGTATTGGATCAGTCCGAATTGCTCCAGCACCGCGCGCGTGGTAGGCGACCCTTTCGTCGTAGCCGTAGCCTTGCGTCCACCCAGCGCCGCGAGCCCCTCAGCCACCCCTGGATACACCCTGGTCTTCGTATGCCCGCGCGACAGGTAATTAGTCCGGTATTGCAGGATCAAGCCGTCGATCTGTTGCGCGGAATAATCGGGATAGACATCAACGAACAGATCGATCAGGTGTAGGCCGATGAAGCCCTTCAAGTATTCGAACGGAACGTCCTTCGGTGTGGGCGTGGAAGCCAGCACCTGCTGGACCGCGCCACAGATATCCTCGGCGCTATCGAGCAGCGTGCCGTCGATATCGAACAGATATACGGGGAAGCGCGGGATCACGCCGGCTGCGGCCGTTCGCCTTCGGAGAGTCCCGGCAAGCGGCGGCTGGGTTCGGGGCGCAGCACCTGCTGCGTGCCATCGCCGGAATCCTTAGGCGGCGGTGCAGTCACCTGCGGCAGCGAGTCGCCCCGGATGATCTGCATCACTTCGTTGCCGTCCAGGATTTCGCGCTCCAGCAGCGCTTCGGCGATGCGCACGAGCGCCTCGGAATGCTCTTCGATAATTTTCAACGCGGTATCGTAGCCGCCCTGCACCAGTTTCTTCACCTGCTCGTCGATGTGGATGGCGGTGTCTTCGCTGTAGTCGCGGTGCTGCGCGATCTCCCGGCCCAGGAAGATTTG
Organism: Bryobacterales bacterium; assembly: GCA_003132865.1. The sequence continues at coordinate 27,128 of PKYZ01000510.1, read as the reverse complement.
CTCTTCTTTCTTGCCGAAGCTCAGCGGGCCAAGATCGCTCATGCCCCACTCGCAGACCATTTTGCGCGCCATGTCGGTGGCGCGTTCGATGTCATTGCCGGCGCCCGTGGTCATGTGGTGCATGTAGCGCTGTTCGGCGATGCGGCCGGCCATCAGGATGGCGAGGCGCGCCTCCAGGTATTCCTTGTTATAGGAGTGCTTGTCGTCGATCGGCAACTGCATGGTCACGCCCAGCGCCATGCCGCGCGGAATGATGGTGACCTTGTGCAGCGGGTCGGCATCCGGTATGGTAGCCGCCACCAGCGCGTGGCCCGCCTCGTGGTACGCCGTATTGCGTTTCTCGGCGTCGCTCAGGATCATGGACTTGCGCTCGGCGCCCATCAGGATTTTATCCTTGGCCAGCTCAAAGTCGATCATCATGACGACTTTGCGGTTCTGACGGGCGGCGTTCAATGCGGCCTCGTTCACCAGGTTGGCGAGGTCCGCGCCCGCCAGTCCCGGCGTGCCGCGGCCCAACACCGAAAGGTCGACGTTATCGCCAAGGGGAATCTTCTTGGTATGCACGCGCAGGATCGCTTCGCGGCCCCCCACGTCGGGAAGCCCCACGACCACGCGGCGATCGAAACGGCCGGGACGGAGCAAGGCCGGATCGAGCACATCGGGCCGGTTCGTGGCGGCCACCAGGATCACGCCTTCATTGGATTCAAAACCGTCCATTTCAACCAGCAACTGGTTGAGAGTTTGCTCGCGCTCGTCGTGTCCGCCGCCCAGGCCCGCGCCGCGATGGCGGCCGACGGCGTCGATTTCGTCGATGAAGACGATGCAGGGAGCGTTCTTCTTGCCCTGCTCGAACAGGTCGCGCACGCGGCTGGCGCCTACGCCCACGAACATCTCCACGAAGTCCGAACCGGAGATGGAGAAGAACGGCACGCTGGCCTCGCCGGCGATGGCGCGCGCCAGCAGCGTCTTGCCGGTGCCCGGAGGGCCGATCAGCAGCACACCCTTGGGAATGCGTCCGCCCAGCTTCTGGAACTTCTGCGGCTCGCGCAGAAATTCGATGATTTCCTGCAATTCTTCCTTGGCCTCTTCCACGCCCGCGACATCCTTGAACGTCACCTTCTTCTGTTGCGTGGAATGCAGGCGCGCGCGGCTCTTGCCGAAGCTCAGCGCCTTGTTGCCGCCGCTCTGCATCTGCCGCATCATGAAGATCCAGAACGCCAGCAGCAGGATGAAAGGCGACGCCTGCACCAGCAGCGAGAACCATGGATTGGAGTTGGTGTCCTTAATCTCGACTTTGACGCCGTTCTGCTGCAGCAGATCGTAAATGGCCGGATAGTTGGTGGGGATGAGCGTGCGCAGGCCTTTGTCGTTGCCCACATACATACCGTGGACTTCGTTGCCGGCGATATTCACGTCCCTGACCTTCTTGTCTTTGACCTGATCGATGAAGTCGGTGAAGGCGATCTGCTCCTCGGTGGCGTGTTTGCCTTGGTGGACGATAGTCCACAAAAGCACTATTAAACAGATCAGAACTACCCAAAAGATTGCTGTCTTGATGTTAGAATTCACGAAACCTCCCACCGCTTACGCCCATGGGGTCAGCCGAGACATTCGGCAGGCTGAATGCCTGCCCCACCACTAGCATAGACGTTCGAAACATGCCAGTCGATTCCAAATACGTTACGCTCCGGTTTCCCGGATGCTCAGGACCGGGCTGGTACCGGGATTGGCGGCGAAGCCGGCTGCCGGACCGAAGCGGCGCGCCCACAGGATCGCGTCACCCATGGTTACAACAGGCCAATGACGGCGCTCCCACAACGGAACGCGGGCCTTGTGGAACAGGACCTTGATCTTCTCCGCCCCTGAATGCCCCACTGGCTGGTACTGATCGCCGGGCCGCCAGTTCCGAACTTCCAGGGAACCGGAGATCCGATTCCAGTCCAAACACCCCACCCATCCATTATATACGCCATCTGACGTTTCCGTTACGTTCGTATTTTCAAATAGTTCCGTATGTACTATTGACTTTTGCCCAGGCAAGTGGACGGCGCCGGGAACCGGTAAGGGCAAGCGATAGTTGCGGTTGCCCAGATTATCGATCGCCGGCGGCGCAATGCGCAGCCAGCCGAACGAGCGAAAGACATCGAGTCCGGGGATCTGGAGACGGCCATGGCCTTCGGCCGAGGCCGCCAATTCCAAGACGCCCGTCAGATGCTCGAAGCCTACGCCGCGCAGATCGCCTTTGGCCAGTTCGATGGCGCGTCGGATCAGCCGGCGCTCAACGGCCAAGGGCAGCGCGGCGAGCGGATCGACCTGCACCAGCACGGCGGGCGGCTCGAAGCTCAGGTGGGCGGGCGCCAGGCGGGCCAGCTCGGATTCCCAATAAGTCTCCTCGGCCTGGGCCCAGTCGGCGGTATGCGCGAGGGTTTCGGCCATGGCGGGATTCCAATCGCGGGTCAATTGCGGCAGCAGTTCGTGCCGGATGCGATTGCGGGCGTAGGCGGTGCTGGCGTTCGTGGAGTCATTGCGCCAAGCGATGCCGCACGCGCGCAGATACCACTCGATCTCCGGGCGATCGATTTCGAGCAGCGGCCGGACGATGCCGTCGCCGGTGACCGGGCGGATGCCGGCCAGCCCGGCGGTCCCGGAGCCGCGCAGGAAACGGAAGAGCACGGTCTCGGCCTGATCCGAGCGGGTATGGCCGGCGGCGATGCGGTCGACGGTTCCGGCTTGCGTCAGGCGCTTGAAAAATTCCAGGCGGGCCGCGCGCGCCGCTTGTTCCAGATTGTCGCCCGATTCGCGGCAGCGCGCCGCCACGTCGGTCTCCTGCAATTCGAAGGGCAGATCCAGCCTGGCGGCCAGATCGCGGACAAACGCGGCATCCCGGCTGGACTCTTCGCCACGCAACTTATGATCCAGGTGCAGCACGGTCAGGCGCAGATTCCAGCGCGGGGCGAGATCCCGCAAAACATGCAGCAGGCACACCGAGTCGGCGCCTCCGGAAACCGCCACGCCCGCGCGTTGACCCGCCTGAAACATGCTATAATGGATGATAGTTTTCGCGACTCGCTCGATCATCGTTGGCCTTGTCCCGCATCGGTCTTGTCCCGTATTTTAAGCCAAACTCCCGGCGTGCAGTAATCCGGAGTCGTGCATCAGATCGGCGCTTGCATTCACGTCCACCGCTGATAATTCAATCGTTGGGGATTTTCCGATTTCCTGTCCCTTTTCGTTCCAGCCAGCGTGTTTCGAGATTCGCACCGTTTACGTCTGGGCTCCCGGCATTTCCTTTTAGCACGGCGGGTAGCACACAATCCGAATCGCTGGGAAGGCGAATATGTATCAAATCGACCCTGCTGGAATGCGAATATCATTTACTTGTTGACGAGATGAGAGCGTCACCGCATACTTAAACGTGATCGGAGGGTGATTTGCGATACCAAGTCCTGGCGTTATTAGTGCTGGGAGCCGCCCAGCAGACAGCGCCCGCGTTTCAGAACGCGGGTCAACCAGCCGCGCCGACGGGAATAATAGACGGTTCAGTCAGCCCCGACCTAATTCCGGATATAGTCGCGTTCCGTCTGGTTCTGTCTGCGGTGGCCGGGCAGAGTAGCACGCAAGATGCCAAGCTTCACCCCATTGGCCTCGGCAGCGCCGACACGGGCGCGCTAGTCCAGGTGCTCCCCAATTTCGCGACCGCGTTGCGTCAGGCGCTGGCGACCAGGCCTCAGGGTTCTCTGGACGGAGTTGCGCAGGTTGCCGTCGACTCCATGCGCGCAGAGATGCCCGGAGGGCTTCCAGCGCTTGCAGGCGTACGTCCGCAGCCAAAAGAAGTTTATGAAGCGGGCCCCCTACCGCCCATGCACGACCATAGTTGAATCGACGTAGGAGGCGCATTATGATGTCGGCAATGTTCAGATGCTATTGGTTGGCAGCCCTCTGTGTGGGAGCGGTGTCGGCGCAATGGGTAACATCTATACGACGCCATCAACCGATGGCACAAACATGTACGTGACCGGCCTCATGCAGGTCGATATGGCGAACGCCCCAGTCTGCGAGGAACCCAGCAACCCGTGCGCGCGAGCAAACCATACTTACACCCAAACGGTCAAGATCACGAGCCCGTCGGGGCGAACGGCCTCGTGCAACTTCCAGAGTGCGTATCCAGCTCTTACTGCGGTTAATCTGCGGTGCGAGACCAGCCTCGCCATCGACGGGGAGGACGGCACCTACACATCCAGCGATGACCAGCAGGCGGACTGTACGATAGCCGGGGAGTTTCTGTATGCCGTTACTCCGCTGCAGAACCCGCTTATATATATAGTGGCCTATTACAGAAGGGTTGTGGGTGTGGGAGTAGTCGCCTACTACACCCGATGCAACCCGAACACCGCTTGCCCCAGCCTGTACGGTATACCGGGCAGCTATCCATTCTTCCTATGGACCGGGGCCCAGATTACTATCGCGGGCAACTATACGTGCGTGGGTGCCACCGAATCCGTAAGCCAATGCTACTCCCCCGATCCAGTACCGGGAGGCACCCCGACGGGAGGGCTTGGCCTCTTGGAGCAGCCCCACCGATGTGGGCCCATGCAGTCGGGTCCTGCATCGCGGGCGGCTGAACTTGCGGGAATGCCACCTGGCGCAGGTCCGACGATTGACACAGTTCCCTTGAATTCTCGGGAGGACCGCTGAGATTAAGGTTGGTCTGCGCCGATTACAGCTTTGAGTCGGGCCGCGCCATGGTTCTCCCAGAGCCGCCCTGGCTATGGCTTGACGCGCTCAGCCGCGACCTGGGCACGTTGCGCGGGGACGAAATTGAATGGACCGGGCCGCAGCTGACGGGCCGATTCTGGCTCACGCTTCACGAGACGCGAGTTCAACGCAGATCGGACGGACCGAAGCTCCAGTTCGAGTCGCTTCCCCTCCCATGGCCAGTGACCATAACCGCGGAGGATGCCACCCGGGGCGAGGCTGAAGTGACCATGGTCCTCGGGCCTTGCTTTAGGATCACGCAGCTTGATCGTCAGGGGATTCCAGTTCCCTATTCCGAGATCTCCTACGTGCTGGCGCCGCTCGCCACAGAGGCGGGGGGCTATGAAAACTGGGCTGTTGCGCATGGCATCAGAACGGACGCCGGTGGATCTGCCAGATTTTTCCACCCTGAATTGTTTCGACTGTTCCCGCGACAGGACTGCAGCCTGACCATCGAGCCGGATACATAGGTCGCAGAACCGCTTGGCGATGGCGCTTCCTTGTACGCCCTACCCGGCGGCCCGGCGGTCTCTCAGCCTCGCCGAAAACGGAAGAGCACGGTCTCGGCCTCGTCGGAACGCGTATGGCCGGCAGCGATGCGGGCCAAGATTCCGGCTTGCGTCAGGCGCTGGAAAAAACTCCAGGCGCACCGCGCGCGCCGCTTGTTCCAGATTGTCACCCAGGAGACCGACGTTGCGGCGCACTGCCGCGAAACGGACAAACGCGGCGTCCTGGCGCGACTCTTCGCCGCGCAGCTTGTGATCCAGATGCAGCACGGTCAGGCGCAGATTCCAACGTGGAGCGAGATCCTGCAAAACGTGCAGCAGGCACACCGAGTCGGCGCCTCCGGAGACCGCCACTCCCATGCGTTGGCCCGGCTGAAACATGCTATAACGGGCTATCGTTTTCGCGACTTGCTCGTCATCGTGGCGCACGCACTCTTGCGCGCCGCGTTCCCACTCATGGGGACGCCTGGTGAAATTATAACGTGGACAAACCTGAAACGATCCAACTGGCCGCCAAGATCCGTCTGCTATTGATGGATGTGGATGGCGTGCTCACCGACGGCAAGTTGCTTAACGTGCCGGATGTGTCGGGCAATATGGTGGAAACCAAGGGCTTCGATTCGCAAGACGGAATCAGCTTGCAGTGGATGAGTTGGAAGGGCATCGCCACCGGGCTGATCAGCGGGCGCGTGTCGCCGGCCACCACGGAGCGCGCGAAGCAATGCAAGTTCCGCTACGTCTATCAGGGTCACATTGAGAAGATCCCCATCCTGGACGAGATCATGGCCGACGCGGGCCTGGCCAAGGAACAGGTGGCGTATATCGGCGACGATTTGACGGATGTGGTGGTAATGCACCGCGTGGGGTTGTCCATCGCTACCGCCAACGCGCGCCCAGAGGTGAAGGCGCAGGCGCATTACGTTACAGTGGCGCCGGGCGGCAGCGGGGCGGTGCGCGAGGTGGTCGAGTTGATCCTGAAGGCGCAGGGGTATTGGGACGAGATTTTGCGGAAGTACGAGGCGTGATCGGGTTTTTCGCGCGCGCCCCGGAAAATCTGGTGTGATGTCGGTAGCGGAGCCGGTCGTAGCGAGACCGGGCCCGCAATGGCGCTTATCGCTGGCCCTTACGGGGCTATACGATCAGTACCATTGACCGGCCGATAAGTTTCAGCCGGATTACCAATAGCATAAGCGATCCCCCTTTCCGCTTCGCGTGGAGGCCCGGTCAGTAGCCGGGCTTTCCCGCTTTGAAGCTCTTGTGCTCCTCGCGAGAACCCGCTCATCCACGTTTTACGAAAAGGCTACTGATGTAGTGGCGGGGCGCCACGAATTCTCACGCCGATTTATGAGGGAATATGAGGGCGAGTGAACGCGCCGAACCGGCGTCACCCCTTGAGCACTGGAATTTCCCGCCCATCGATCAGACCGGATACCGCGGCGATGTCGCGATCCAGCGCCCGGTCGGCTTCCACAAACGCGCTTACCGCGCGGATTGTCCGGTAGATCGGCCGCGTGCCGGCCCCCAGCCGGCCGCCGCCCTGCCGCAGATCGATGGCCTGCGCCGTCGATAGCAGCGTGATTGCCACCGCGCTGCGCAGCAACCGCACCACGTCCATGGCCGTCAGAGCGGAGTGCGTGCCCAGACTCACGATGTCCTGGTTGTACTGCTCGGTGGGCAACGTGTGAATCAGGCTGGGGGCGCACCAGTGCCGCATGGCCGTGACCAAGCTGGTGTGCACGATCTGCATCCCCTTGAAGCCTTGATACACCCCCACGTGCGGGCTTAGCGAGGGCGGCAGGCCATTTGAAAAGCGGTCGTCCATCAGCAGCGCCATCAGCGAGTGCAGCCAGTTTGCGAGATTCGCCAGGTCCAGCTTCAGGCCGTCCATGGCGCGCGCGATGTGCGCTCCGTAAAAATTGCCCGTATGGTAAACCCGGTCGGCTGCCGGATCGATGAGCGGATTATCGTTCACCGAATTGGCCTCGCGCTCGATCACCGTGCGGCATTGTTCCAGCGTCTCCTGCATAGGCCCCAGCCCCTGCGGCGCGCAACGCAGCGAATACGGGCTTTGTATGGATTCGTCTGCCGCCGCCACGCCATGGCTGCCATTGCTCCCGTTGGCCCGACGGTTGGCCTCTTGCACCCGGCCGCGGATCTCGTCCAACGGCACGGCCAGCTTTGAGTCGAACAGCAGGGAGTTGAGCATCTCCGCTACCGCAAGCTGGCCCGGATGATGCTTCGCCATGTGGATCGCCGGATGATAATAGTCGGGCGACGATCCCAGAGCCTCCGCGGCCATCGCCAGCGCGCCCAGCGACAACCGGAACAGATATGCCGCCTCATCCACCACAATCGAGCCGACGCCCGTCATCACCGTGGTGCCGTTGAGCAGCGCCAGGCCTTCCTTGGCTTCCAGGCGAAGCCGCTCAATGCCCTCGTTGTGCAGCGCCTCCGCGGCAGGCACGCGGCATCCTTTGTAAAACGCCTCGCCGCGCCCCGCCATGACGCGCGTGATGTAAGCCGAAGGGCACAGATCGCCGCTGGCGCCCACCGAACCGAAGCGCGGCACAACCGGCGTGATGCGGTGATTCAACAGGTCCAGCAGGCGCTCGATGACCACCAGGCGCACGGCCGAAAATCCGCGGGCCAGCGCGTTCGCGCGCAACAGGATGGCGGCCCGCACGGCTTCTTCCGGCAAAGGCTCGCCCACGCCGCACGACAGAAACTCGAGCAGGTTCTGCTGATGGTGCGCCAACTCGTCCGACGGGATCACGTATCGCGCATTCCCGCCGAAGCCGGTGTTGACTCCGTAGACCACTTCGCCCGCCGCCAGCTTGTGTTCGAGCGCTTCGCGGCTGCGGCTGATCCGCCGCCGGAATTCCTCGTCCGCGCTCAGCGCGACGCTCTGCCCATGCCGCGCTACGGCAATGATTTCGTCCAGTGAAAGATGGTTCTGGGAAATACAGACTGCCGCGGTGGGAGTGATCAGAGTCGCCATGCTTGCATCCCGTACACCACAGTGCGGTGGTGTTCTGGCTACAGTATGGCACCGCCTCCGGCTCGTGTCAATACTTCTGATGTCCGCCCATCGAAGTGTGTGGGCTGACACTTTGCAAAGCGTGCTCGCAGCGCAAGATCAGGCTTCGCGGGCCGGACGAATCAGCTATGTCAGCGGCGCGGTGTCTTTTGAACCAACCGGAGTCACGGATTGGGTGGCCGCCACCGTCAATCGCCCGCTTACGATGGCGATCAGCTCTATACCGGCAGCGCGGCGCGCGCCGAGGTACATGTGCCCGGCACGGCGTTCCGGCTCGGCGATCGAACCACATGAACGTTGACGACCGCTCCGTTCAAGTGCGCCTCTCGGCGGGCACACTGGTTGTACGCGTCAGGAATCTTTTCGGGACCATCGAGATCGACACGCCCAATCTTCGCATCCGCTCCCTGACGGGGCGCCCTCTGGGCCCGGCTCCGAATGGGTGTGGTACCGAGCCGCGCGCGTAGGCAAGCGGTTGTCGCCCAAACGATGGTGTCGCCGTGTTTAACCGGAGCAAGGTGCGCGATTCGTGGCGGAGGAACTCCAGTCCCGCGGTTGACGTCCACGTCAGCCTGTCATGCCTGGTGGCTATGATATCAGTATGTACGACGACCTCGCCGCCTACTATCACCTGATTTTCAGAACTGGGACGCCTCGATCGCGCGCCAGGCGAGCGTGCTCGGCCCGCTGATCGAAGCCGCCTGTGGCAAGACTCCGGTGCGTATTCTGGATGCCGTGTGCGGAATCGGCACGCAGGCCATTGGGTTGGCGATGCGCGGCCACGCCGTCACTGGGTCGGACCTCAGCGAGGCCGCCGTGGCGCGGGCGCGCGTTGAGACCGCGGCGCGGAATCTGGCGATCCCGCTTTACGCCGCCGATCTGCGCGATTTATCCGCCGTGCCGGGCACGACGTTCGATGCGGTTCTGATCGCCGACAACGCCTTCGCGCATCTGCCTTCCGAAGATGACGTGCGGCAGGCCGCAGCCAGCGCCGCGCGCCAACTCGATCGCGGCGGTATCCTGCTCGCCACCATTCGCGATTACGACGCTTTGGCGCGCGAACGCCCGGCCTTTCACGGTCCCGCGTTCCATGAAGACGGCGGCCGGCGCCGGATCGTGCATCAGGTCTGGGATTGGACCGGCGAGCGCCGCTATACGATGCACCTCTACATCACGCGCGAGACTGCTGCGGGTTGGGGGAGCCATCACTTCACTTCGGCATTTCACGCCGTGCCGCGCGCGATGGTGACGCGCGCGCTGGAGGAGGCTGGGTTCACCGCGGTGCGCTGGATGGAGCCTGCCGAAAGCGGATACTATCAGCCGATCGTCCTGGCACGCCTGGGCGCATCTTTGGCCAGATATTGATATCCGAGCACAGCCGCGGCCAGGAACGGCAACGCTGGTAATGGCCCAACAGAAAGGGCCAGCAACAGCGCCCCAAGTATTCCGGATAGAGGCAGGGCGAATGCCGCCCATTCCGGATACCTGCAATTTCGGATGGCGATCGAACAAGCTGTGAGGAGAACGAGATCGCCAATGCCGACGACCGCGTAGACGTGATTGCCCAGTGTCATGCAGATCGCCAGATAACGCAGCGCCCGCGCGCTACCGCCGATCAAGGATCGCGTTGGGCCGGCAAAGAACGAAGTTAAATCGCCAACGGCGGCGGTCACCACAAAAATGGCGAGGGCCGTTCGGGACCGGATCCATTGTCCGACGAGCATTCCCAGGCACAGAGCGAGGGAACCCACCAGCAGATCAGTTGCGAGTAAGCTGTCTCGTATCAGAAGGGTTGCCGTACCGGTGACTACCAACAGGATAAGCGCCAGGGCGGCGGTGAGCTTTCGTGCAGCAGAATACAGCGCCACGCAGACAAACCCAGTGAGAGCCACAGAGAGCACCGTTAGCATTGGCTTACCGTCCACAACCGGTTCAACATAAGATAAAAGGATATCTAACATTGATTGTGTGCGTTTCCGGTCTTGGGATCAAGGGGTACTACGACTACCGTTTGGCGGGCTGGAAGGGCTACTGGTCTTCGTGCGCCAATTGCGGGTCTGAGGGGTGCTGGCCGCTGATCTTGCGCTCCAGCTCGTCGCGGGTGGCCTGTTTCAGGCGGGCGGCTTCGTCGAATTCGGACTTGGCCTCCCGGCGGCGTCCCATGGCGAAGAGGACCTGGCCGCGCAGATAGTACACGCTGGAGCTCTGCGGGTCGATCGCGCCGGCGGCGCGCAGCGCATCGAGCGCCGCGGCGTACTTGCCCTGCTGCTTGTAGATCTTGGCCAGCCCGTAGTCGGACGTACCCAGTGCGGGATCCAGGCGTAGGGCCTCTTTGAAGTAGCGCGCGGCTTCCGGAATCTGGTTAAGGGCGTAACAGACCGCGCCGAGTTCGTCATAGTCGTAAGCCACGTCCGGTGCGATAGCGATATCTTTGAGGAATTCCCGCTTGGCCCGTTCGAGGTCGTTTTGCCGCCGGTACTCGGTTCCCAGGAAGTAATGCACCAAGGGCAGCTTCGGATCTATACGCGCGGATTGCTGGAACTCATCCATGGCCCGCTCGTACATCGCGGCGCCCACGTGCGCCTTGCCGATGATTAAGTGGAACTGGGCGGAGTCATGGCCGACTTCGATCAGGTGTGTAGTGGCGCGCCGATCGAGCTCCGTGAGCCCGGCCTTGTTAGCAGCGATGGACACCACGTAGAGGTAGTTCAGGTTTTCGGACTCGCGCGGCCACAGCGGCTCGAGCGTTTGGGCGGCCTCCGCGTAGCGTTCCTTGAAGAAATAGCAGAGCCCCAAGAGGTAGCGGGCCTGGGTGGATTCCGGCTGATCGTGCACGACAGACTCGAAGGGTTGAATAGCGTGCTGATAATCGGCCTGCCGGTAATAGACCAAGCCGATATTCAGCCGAATGCCGGGCATGCTGGGCGCGAGCCGCTCGGCGGCGCGCAACTCCGACAGGGCTCGGTTCCACTCCTTGCGGCGCATGTGCACAACGGCCAGATTGCCGTGCGCGCCCACATTGTCCGGTTCGGCCGCCAACACCGCGCGGAAGGCCTTTTCCGCCGCGGCGAGGTCGCCGGCATCCATGGCGTGCTGTCCCCGCTCGAATATCTGCCGCGTATCGGCGGGCTGCGCGGCCGCTCCCAAGGCAAAGAACATTAGCCACAGATGCACACAGATGCACGCGGATAAAACGGGTGATAAGTGACGAGTCCAGCACCTGTTTTTCATCTGCGTGTATCTGCGTGCATCTGCGGCTAAGATCTTATCCTGCCTGGGCCGGCACTTTCGGCGCCATGCTCCAGAGCCGGTCCCAGGAATGTTCTTTGTCCCACATGGGCGTGGGCTCGAAGAAGCCCGTATCCGGCGCCAAATGCTGGCGCACTACATCCTCGTTGAGTGTGATGCCGAGGCCCGGTTTGCCGGGGACGGTGATGAAGCCTTTGTTGATGATGGGCTTTTCGATACCCTCCACGAGATCCTGCCACCAGGGGACATCCAGCGAGTGATTCTCGCAGGCGAGGAAGTTCTCGGTGGCCGCGGCGCAGTGAACGCTGGCGAGCGCGCCGATCGGCAGACCGGCATAGTGCATGGCCATCGGCACGCCGTATTCCATGGCGGCGTCTCCGATCTTATGGGTCTCGAGGATACCGCCCGATGTGGAGATATCCGGATGAATCTTGCTGACCGCGTGCTTCGCGCACAGATTGATGAACGATTCCTTCAGGTAAATATCTTCGCCGGTGAGGATGGGGGTGGGGCTTTCCATCGTGATGCGCTGCAAAAGGTCGGTGTATTGCCAGGGAATCACATCCTCCATCCAAGAGAGGTTGTATTTCTCGTAAGCCTTTCCCAGCCGTATGATGGAATTCACACCGAGGTGGCCCAAGTGATCCATGGAGAGCGGAATCTCCATGCCCACGGCCTCGCGCGCCGCCGCTACGTATTCGCAGAGCTTCTCGATTCCTTTCTCAGTTACCTCCGCCGCGGTGAACGGATGGGGCAGTTGGTTCCGCTCCCAAGGGGTCTCTCCGGATGGCATGGTCACGGTTCCGGGAACGTTGGCGACCATGTTGATGCCTAAGTCCATCTTCAGCCATGTGAGGCCCATTTCTTCCTTGCGAGCCTTCAGGCGCTTGGCGTATTCCGTGACATCCGGGGACTCCTCGGTATCGGCGTAAATGCGAATCTTGTCGCGGAATTTGCCGCCCAACATCTGGTAGATGGGCACGCCATAGACCTTGCCGGCGATATCCCAGAGAGCCTCTTCGACGGCCACCACTCCGCCCGCCTGCCGCGCGTGGCCACCGAACTGTTTGATTTTCTCGAATATGTAGGTGATGCGGAGCGGATTCTCGCCGGCCACGCGGCTCTTGAGGAACAGCGCGTAGGTAGCGCTGGCGCCGTCGCGGACTTCGCCGAGTCCGTAGACGCCCTGGTTGGTGTCGAGCCGGATGATAGTGCAGGGGCTCGGACCGGGCTTGCGCACGGTGGCCACCCGCAGATCGGTAATCTTCAAAGTGGAAGGGCTCGAGTTGGTGTTGACGTTTTGAAAGGGCGGCTCCGGAGCGGCTTTGGCCCGCGCGCCCAACACCGCTCCACCCAACAGGGCGGCGGATGTCTTGAGAAGCTCGCGGCGGCCTATGCGCGTCCGCTCGTGCTTTGGCATGTGTTGTGGTCTCCTACAGATCCACCATTATAGTGCCCGTCGCGGCTTACCAAGCCTGCGCGCGAGCCAGGGGACCGCAACGTCCCATCAGGTCCGCATGGATTTAGATTAACCGCTTCGACCGCTGCGTCCGCCGCTCAGCCGGGCGTGCCCAGCCGCGCCGGCGTGGCCAGCCCCCCTTGTAAATTATGCCGCGGGCCAGCTATGATTGACAGGGCAGGGGATAGATGCTTCCGTTTAATGTTGCCGTGACCGATTCACGCAAAGGCAGGGTGAGCCGCGCCGTGTCCGGGATTGACAGGCGGTCTTTCATCCAGTTGCTGGCGGCCAACTCAGCCTTCCTGGCTGCCGCCAAAGCATCAAGCAGACCCCCTTACTATGTAGGCGCCGGCTATTCCAGCGATCCGTATACTGCAGCGTCGGTGGCTCTGTCCGCTTGTGGGCAGTTTCCCACCAACCTTGCCGGGCAGACGGTGGTGATCAAGCCCAACCTGGTGATTGGCAAACCGTCCACCTCCGGCGCCACGACCGACCCGCTAGTGGCGCAGGCTATCGTGGATCTCTGCCTCGCGGCAGGGGCGGCCCAGATTCTCATCGTCGAAGCTGCGGCGCCTGGAAAACGTTCGAACTTCGGCCCGTGTGGTTATACGGCGGTCTTTCAGAACTATCCGCAAGTGCAACTGGTAGATTTGCGGACGGGGACCTACGTTCTACACCCCGTGCCCGGCGGCGGTTACGCCTATCGAGCGATGTGGGTACCGTCGCTCGTGCTGCAACCGAATACTTTCTTTATCAGCGCGGCCAAACTGAAGACCCACCAAAACGCGGTAGCCACGCTGTCCATGAAAAACCTGGTCGGCCTGGCTTCCGAGACAGCCTACGCCCAACCGGTCGCCACAGGCTATCCGCGCCATGACTTGCATCTGCGCGGCATCGATCTATCGATCATGGATCTCAATCTGGTGCGGCCGATCGGATTCGCCGTGATCGACGGCGTTTGGGGTATGGAAGGCGAAGGCCCCATAAACGGAACACCCGTCGCCGTGAATGTGGTGCTGGCGGGCCTGAATCCGGTGGCGGTGGACCGGGTGGGGCTGAATGTTATGGAGATTCCCCAAAAAGCTGTGACCTATTTGGACTATGCGTCGCAAGCGGGCCTGGGGCCGCCGGATACCAGCAACGTCACCGTGTTGGGCGACGCGTACACTCCGTACCCTTTCATTCCCGCGACAACCCCCCCGGTTCTGTGGCAGCCGGTTGCCTCGCCACGCACAATTTCAATCTCGGCGGGCCAGTCGACGGCTATCACCTACCACATCCGGACCTCCTGTTACACTTCCGCAGAGATCATCCAGGATAGCGATGCCAAGCCCGGCGTGGTCCTGGTCCGGACGCTGCACGATTTCGCGCTGGTCAACGCACCGGGAGAGAGCTTAAGCTGGAACGGGCTGAATGACGCTGGAGCACCGGTTGCACCTGGAAACTATTTGGCCTGCATCCAGGCCTGCACAACGCCTACCGGCCAACTGATCAACTATGCGGTGGGCAGGATCGCGGTTACCTCTTAGGCCGCGCGCGCTTAGCGTACGCGACGGAGAACGGCAGGACCGTCCACGCGTGTGGCCGCGTGTGCGAGCCTCCAGACTGCTCAGAAGGGTTCACAGAGGGCAGTATGGATGGATCGCCGGGTCCTCTTATTGGCTCGCGTAATACAGTGACAATCAGAGGGTGGGGCGGGCCCCTCGCCCGAGTGCATCGCCCGAGTCGGCCCCCCCCCGGTCCGACAGCCGAGNNCACATTTGGTTGTGACCAAAACTGTCACCGCATTCTGCGAGCCTCAATAGCACATGTCGAACCGCGGATTCTGACGCTTTGTGCGTTCCCCCAGATGCTCCGCCTTCCATCGCTCGCCCATCCGATCAGACTGTATTCGGGCAGTTCGAACCTGGATCTTTCGATTCGTAAGAAGCCGCGCTCTGGCGCTGTCGCAATTCTTGAAGATTGGGGAACATTCCGGTCGTGCCGGTTTCAGGCTCGGCGCGTCATGCGCGACGCATCGCTGCTGGGATAATCGCCGTAATGGGAACCTCGGTCGCCGCGACCGAAAAGTGAATGCACTGCGCGCTGCCGCCCTTCTCGTGGAAGCTCCGCAAACACTTCCGGAACTCCTTCGGCAAAAAGAACGATCACAGATCGTTGCGCCGCTTGACCTCGTCCCAGGTTGTGAGGCGCCCTTCGCGGAAACCCCGCTCGCCACGTTCCTTCTGGGCGAGTAACGAATCCCGATGAGCTTCTTCACACTCTTCCACGAAGGCTTCGACGCTTTGGTGGGCCTGCAAAAGGTCAGCTAGGCTAGGGCTTCGCCAAGTCGCCTCCAGCCCTCACAACAAAGCCTAAGCCGCGTGTTTTATCCACAAACAATCCAAAGCGAGTGTCTTGCAACTGTAACAAAATAGACGCCAACAATCTTGAGGAAAACTGGCGTGCGGCAGCGAAATTCATTTGACTGTAGTGGCTGTTTGGAGGCAACATAGCACTTGGTTCCAAGAGGTTCGAGGAACAGCGAGCCGAACGGAAGCGAAGCGAGCCTGGAACGTTGATCCGCAGCCCAAACTATTCCAATAGAGCGGGCGGCGGGGAGCGAAGGGCAATCGGACGCATTCGGGAGGTGAGCCTCTCGATCAGTGGCTGGGTCGAAGCTTTGATCCGGAGGGGCACAAAAGGCCCTGAAGGGGAGTGGAGATCCGGGGGCTGGTTGAGATTGCTGAGTTGGAGCTCAAGAAACGGGTTTGCGGTGGCGATCTCGCCCGAACCGGGGCTAACCGGGGAGAGCGAGGGAGCCGTAAGCCGAACGGGCTTGGCGAAGGTTCAGCAACGCATCGAAGCGGCAGGCCGGGAACTTCGATCCCGGAATGGCGGCCTGGAAACGGGCAGTCGTTACGGGGGAGCGAAAGGCCGTTGCGAGATGCCGGTTCCAGCCGGAGCGCACGCAGGCGACTTCCAAGGCGTTAATCCGTGGCTCTCAAAAGGGGCGGCGGGGAGCTCAGGAGTTATCGCCGGTGATCCGGCTGCAAAGCTCTGAGCCGTACATGCCGGCGTCGGGTCAGGCTGAGCTTCGGATCACTTGGAACCAATTTTTTTTCGCCCGCCTTCCCGCCAGTGAAAAAGCTCATGCACCCATTCGCGACGCGTGCGATTTGGACCGCGAGCATGGGGGTCACTCTACTGGGCGCAGCATTCAACGCGCCAGTCGCCGCACAATCTCTGGACGGACTGTGGATGTCCGACGGCTACGGTGAACTGGCCGAGATCCACGGCGACAGCCTGAGCGTGTTCGAGATCACCTCCATAAGTTGCGTGCCTTCCTCGACTGGCACGCGCAAGTCCGGCGCTACCGGCGAGCGGGCGGGCGTCTTCACGGTAGACGGCGATTTAGTCCACTTTCTGCCAGGGGCGTCCGGAGACGATGCGCGCGTACACTTCGACGGCGCTGTCTCGGATATTATCCTGCACCGGATCTCCGCCAAGCCGAAGGCTTGTGAACAGAAGCCGGAAAACACTCCGCAGAAGAATTACGCGATCTTCTGGCAGACGTTTGCCGAACACTACGCCTTCTTCGATCTGCGGCACGTGGACTGGCAGGCCGTGGACAAGCAATTCCGGCCGCAGGTGACATCGGCGGCCGAGCCGAAAGAATTGTTCCGCATTTTTCGGGAGATGATCGAACCGCTCCAGGATGCGCACACGGGTATCACCGCCCGCGGCATCCAGCGTTTCAACGGGCGGCGTCCCGACGCGAACCATCTGGATCCGGAAGGGTGGCTGAAAGCAAGGGAGATCATTGGCTCAAAGTATGTGCGCGGCGGTCTGCAGTCATTTTGCCAAGGCCACGTGCAGTTCGGGACGCTGCAGGACTCGATCGCCTACCTCCGCGTCGACTCGTTCAACAGCTACGCGCCTGGCGCGTACGCGAATGAACTGCTGGCGCTACAGTCGGCGCTGGACTCGGTTTTGCGGGACGCGCAGCAATTCCGCGGGCTGGCGATCGATGTGCGGCGCAACTCGGGCGGCGCAGACCCTCTGGGCGTGGAGATCGCTTCGCGGCTGACCGGCGAAAAGTATCTGGCCTATAGCAAAGTGACGCGCAACAACCTGGACGGGCCGCTGCACTTCACCGCGCCACAGGAGACCTGGGTAGCCGCCAGCACGCGGCCTGGCTTCCGCGGCAAAGTTGTCTTGCTGACCGGGCCCGACACCATCAGCGCCGGCGAGACCTTCGCCATGGCTCTGATGGGCCGCGAACCGCGTGTGACGCGGATCGGCCTGAACACGCAGGGCGTGTTCTCGGATGTCCTGGGACGCACGCTTCCCAACGGCTGGAGCTTTGGCCTGCCCAATGAGGTTTACCTGACCAAGGACGGCAAAGCTTTTGACGGGCCGGGTGTGCCGCCGGACGTTCGTGTGCCCTTCTTCTCGCGCGAAGAGCTGGAAAGCGGCCGGGACGCGGCTCTCGACAAGGCGATGGAGACGCTGGGTGCCGCGGGGAAATCCTAATACCTGCGTTCCTGGGTTCGCGGCATGCCGGATCCGCAGCCTCCTCCGGAGTGCGGCTGTGAGTGAAGACGGAAAGGTTCCAGGTTCGGGCCACGAACCGGGTCCCGCAGTTGCCGCAGCGTAGCGGGGAAATGCCCACGAGATTGCTTTTCTCGCAGAGCCCGGCACCGGCTCGCGCGCAGGTACCGGCTACCGCAGTCCGGGCAACTGACCGTCATAACCGCGCGGCGGGCGCCTCCTTGCCATCGGCGATGCTACGGGCGACGTAAGCGTCCACGTAAGCATCGATGTAAGCGGTGAACGCGGTCTCGAAGGCGGCGCAGGCCCCGCCGGAATGCGGTATGGTGCGGCCCTCGATTTCAACCGCGGGCAGCAGGTTGCGGGTAGTGGAAGTAATGAAGACCTCGGCGGCGCGTTCCAGGTCAGCGGGCGCCAGCGCCCTTTCTTCAATGGTGTACCCCGGCACGTGGATCTCGTGCAGCAACAGTTCGCGAGTCACGCCCGGCAGGCAACCCGAACTGAGCGGCGGGGTCCACACGCGGTCGCCTTCGGCGGCGAAGATATTCGCCGAAGTGCACTCGGCCACCTCGCCGCGCTCGTTCAAGAGGATGGTTTCGTCGAAGCCGCGGTTCTGCGCCATTTCGAGCCAAGTCAGGTTCATGGCCCACGACAGGATCTTGGCGCCGGCGAACTGGCCGGCCGCATAGCGCGCGTGTGGCGTGTAGCAGAGCCGCACACCGCTGCCCCATTCCTTGGTGGCGGAGGTGAGCGCGATCAGGTCGCTGGCGCGGCCCATGCCCGGCCCCTCCCACATGCCGCCGGTATTGCGGACCACCACGACGCGCAAGGTGGCGTGGAACGCCTGGTTGGCCTCCACCAGTTCGAGCAGCTTGCGGCGGACCAGTTCCGGGTCGGGCGGGAGAGGCACGCGCAGCGCTGCGGCGTCCTTGCGCATGCGGGCCCAGTGGCGCTCGAAGGCAAAAAGCACGCCGTCGACCACGCGGATGGTGCTGAAGACGCCCCAGCCGGAGAGCAGCCCTACCTGTCCCGGCGCGAGCAGCTTATCGGAGGCATCCCGGATTTCTTCATTGTGGAGAACGAAACGGTGCACAAGACTTCATTCTACCGCCGGGGGACGGGGCTCCTGGCCTGTCCTACTGGTGATACACTCGCATGGTGCTGCTGCTTGCGTTCTTTCTACTGGCCGCCAACCCATATGATGTGGTGATCCAAAACGGCCGGATCATCGACGGAACCGGTTCGCCGTGGTACTCCGGGGACATCGGCATCCGGCAGGGGAGGATCGCCTCCATCGGCAATCTGAAGGACGCGCCCGCGAAGCGCACCATCGATGCGCACGGCATGGTGGTAGCGCCGGGATTCATCGACATGCTGGGCCAATCCGAGCTGACCATCCTGGTGAATCCGCATCTGCCCTCGAAGATCTATCAGGGGATCACGACCGAAATCACGGGCGAAGGCGGGTCCATCGCGCCGGTCAACGAAGCCATCCTGAAGGCCGATCAAGTGGGGTACGAGCATTACGGGATACGGCCCGATTGGCGGACTTTCGGCGACTACTTCGCGCGCCTGGAAAAGCAGGGCTTGGGAATCAACCTGGCGAGCTATGTAGGCGCGACCGAGGTGCGCCGCATGGTGCTGGGCGACGACGACCGCGCGCCGAATGCGGCGGAGCTGGAGCGCATGAAGACCCTGGTGCGCGAGGCGATGCGCGACGGCGCGGTGGGCGTGTCGAGCGCGTTGCAATACGCGCCCGCTCCGTACGCGACTACCGAAGAACTGATCGCGCTGGCCGCTGAGGCCGCCAAGTACGGCGGCATCTACGCGACGCACATGCGCAGCGAAGCCGACGCCATCATTCCCGCGCTGGATGAAGCTATCCGGATCGGCCGCGAGGCCCGCATTCCGGTGGAGATCTGGCATCTGAAAACAGCCGGCAAAGCCAATTGGGGGCGCATGGCGGAGGTGATCGCGCATATTCAGCAGGCGCGCGCTGCGGGCGTGGACATCACGGCGGATACTTACGCCTACCCCGCCGGGTTCAACACGTTTTCGGCGATTATCCCGCCATGGGCGCACGACGGCGGCGACGCGAAGCTGATCGAGCGGCTGAAGGATCCGGCCATCCGCGCGCGCATTCGCAAGGAGATGGAGACGCCGGGCGGCAACTGGGAGAACGAGTGGCAGGAGGTCACCGGGCCGGAATCCTTCCTGATCGGCGCGGTACAGAACCCGAAGCTGCTGCCGTTGCAGGGCAAGACCCTCGCGGAGATTGCCAAGCTCTGGGGAAAAGATCCGTTCGACACCATCTTCGACCTGCTGATCGAAGACCAGGCCTACACCAACGTGGCGATCTTCATGATGTCGGAGCCGGACATCGCCCTGGCGCTCCAGCAGCCGTGGGTTTCGATCTGCAACGATTCGGAAGGGACCGCGCCGGATGGGCTGCTGGGGAAAGAGCACCCGCATCCGCGCGCCTACGGGACGTTCCCACGCATCCTGCGCAAGTACGTGCGGGAGGAAAAGAAGCTGACGCTCCCGGATGCCATTCGCAAGTTCAGCGCGTTGCCCGCCGGGCGCATGCGGCTGGCGGATCGCGGCGTTTTGAAAGAAGGCATGTGGGCCGACGTGGTGGTCTTCGATCCGGAGACCATTCGCGACCGGGCAACCTTTGAGAATCCGAATCAGCTTTCAGAGGGCATGCGCTTCGTGCTGGTTAATGGCGTGCCGGTGATCGAAGAAGGGAAGATGACGAATGCGCTGCCGGGGAAGGTGCTGCGCGGGGCAGGCCGGTAAGGCGCCGTTTCAATTAGGCCCCGATACCAAACGGTCCGTCTTCCAAGCCGAGGGACACGGCCAGCGCACTGTTTAGTTCTCGCAACGCGGCGGTCTTGAGCGAGCCGACATAATGGGTCAGAGCGGACTTCGGGAGGCTCACCAGCTCATCGCAATGAATGCTCGACTCTTTTTTCAGGCCCTCTGCCGTGCCCACTGGGACCTGGGTGCTCAAGCCATCGCGCCGTGAGTACGCAGAGCACAGATCAGGTCGAGAACCGCGAATCCGCCAGCGCCTGCCGGCTGACGATGACGAACACACGCTGTTTCCGCGGGTCTTGCGAACCCGGCTTGCACACCAGGTAAAACTCGCCCCGCTTCACGGCAGTTGCTGGTAATCCAGCGTGTCCGTGGCTTCACGATTCAAGCGGTCAGCGGCCCGGTTAATGATCTCGATGTCTCTCAAGTCGCGCGCCTGTCTTTCCAAATTGAGCAGTAGGCCCGGGCAGCCCGTTCGAGCAGCGCGGAGCGGTTTTTGTCCACCCGATCGAGCTTGCCGAGCAGTGCCTTGGGTAGCGTGATCGAAGTCTTGACTCGCACAAAACAACTAAACTCCTGAATTGGCGACGCGGCTGCATACAATCATCGCGGCAGCAGCGTCCCGCACGGCGGCTCGTACCCGATTCTCACGACTTTGCCGGACCCGGCCAAACGTATCGCGGAAGCCAGGGCGAGTACCAGCAGCTTGCAGATCGCGCAGCCGGTTTGTCGCCGCAATTCTTCAGTCCCGCCTGGCTGGATCAGTGGTTTCCCACACGACGCATTCGACCCGGCGGTAAAGTGGCCGGCCTGAGGTCAGGACTTGCGCTTCCTAAAAAGACGATAGATCCCGTAGGCCAGTCCGGCTCCCGCGGCTGCTCCGATACCAATCACCAAGCCAGCCGAGAAACCGGTGGCTACGCCCCAGGCGGCGAGTTCCAAAACGCCAACAGTCGCGCCGCCGGCAGTCCCGACACCGGCACCGACGCTGGCGACCGCAGCCGCCTTTGCCGTCTCCTTTTCATCTTCCGTCATTGCCTCTTTATTGTCGCTCAATCCGAGGCTACCCGGCGAGATTTCCACCTAACTAGACGGATACTCAGACGTCTGTATATTATGAAGTCTGAGGACGGTGTTATATGTCGTTTTGGTCGCGCATCGGAAATGTGCTTCGCGGCGAGCGTTTGAGCCGCGAGATCGACGAAGAATTCGAGGCGCACATCCAGGAAGCCATCGCGCAGGGCCGCGGCCCCGCCGAAGCCCGCCAGGCATTCGGCTCCGCGCTGCGGCAGCGCGAAGATAGTCGCGACGTACGAGTAGTCGCATGGCTCGACTCCGTGCGCGCCGACGCCGTTTTCGGCTGGCGGCAGCTCATGAAGCGGAAAGCCACCTCGACCGCGGCCATCCTCTCGCTGGCACTGGGGATGGGAGCATGCACGGCGGCATTCCGGCTCATCGACGCCGTGCTGCTGCGGCCTTTGCCGGTGGCCAACCCGGAGCGGCTCTATGCCGTCTCGCGCCAGGAATTCCGGCTCGCTGCGGATGGCCAGGCCCATATCTACGATGGATGGGCGTATCCGGCGTTCCGCCTGATGCGCGCCGCGGTGAAGGACCAAGCCGAGTTGATCGCCGTCTCGGGTATCGACCGGGCAGACCTGACCTATGCCTCCGACCAGGAAACCGAGAAAGCGCACGTGCAATACGTTTCCGGCTGGATGTTCGGCTCATTCGGACTGCGGCCCGTCCTGGGCCGGCTGCTCACCGAAAACGACGACCGCCAGCCGGGCGCGCATCCATACGCCGTGCTCTCCGAGGACTACTGGGCCCACCGCTTTGCAAGGGATCCGAAAGTAGTTGGGCGCACATTCCGGATGGAGAAGCGCCTCTACGAGATCGTAGGCGTCTGCGCAGGACCTTTCACCGGCACTGAGACCGGATTTGTGACCGACATCTTCGTGCCCACGATGATGAATCCCGCGGTTGATCGTGCCGACTCAACCTGGCACGGCACACTGGCGCGATTGAAGCCCGGTATAGCCGTCGAACCCGAGCGCGCCAAACTGGACGCGGTCGCGCGGGCGTTCGAAGCGGAGCGGGCGAAAGGCTGGGCCGGAATGTCCAAACAGAGCATCGACGACTGGCTCAAGCAAAAAGTAGTGCTGCAGCCGGGAGGCGCAGGCTTGTCCGCGGTGCAGAAGTACTATCGCCGCCCGCTGGTGGCTCTGGGCGTGCTCGTGGCATTGGTTCTGATGATTGCGTGCGCGAACGTCGCCAACCTGATGACCGCTCAGGCGGCGGCGCGGGCGCGCGAGATGGCGCTGCGCGTCTCGATCGGCGCGGGACGATGGCGCCTGGTGCAACTGGTCCTGGTGGAAGGCGCCTTGATCGGCTTTCTGGGGGCCTCGGCCGGCGCGCTCTTCGCCTGGTGGGCCGCGCCGTTCGTCGTGGGCATGCTGAATCCGCTGGGTGACCCGGTGCGTTTGTACCTTCCGGCGGACTGGCGCGTGCTCGGATTCGGGCTGGCGCTGACGCTCGGTGTGACGCTCTTGTTTGGTCTGGCGCCGGCGCTTCGGGCCTCGGCCGTGAAGCCTGCGAAGGCGCTCAAAGGCGGAGAAGACCCGCACTCCCGGCGCCGCCTTATGCATGCACTCGTCGCTGTTCAGGCCGCGTTCTGCTTTCTGGTGCTATACGCCGCCGGGCTGTTGGTGGCCACCTTCGAGCGGTTGTCGCAACAGTCCACCGGCTTGTCCGCGGAGCGGCTGCTCACCCTCGATACGGTCACGGCGAGTCCGCAGCCGCCGGTCTTTTGGGACCAAGTGGCCGAATAATCTGCGAGCGGTGCCGGGTGTGGAGACCGTCGCGCTGGCCAGTTGGCCGCTCCTCAGCGGGTACAGTTCTAATGACGCCGTGGCCGTCGACGGCGGTCCTCCAAGCGAAGACATGGCCTTTTTTTTGAATGTCTCGCCCGGTTGGGTAGACGCGATGAAGATGCCCTTCATGGACGGCAGGGACTTCCGTGCGGGCGACACGTATCCGGGTGTGGCCATCGTCAGCGAAACGTTCGCGAAGCGATTCTTCCAGGGCAAAAATCCCGTGGGAAGGTGGTTCGAGAGAGCGTCGGATGAAGGCCCGCGCCTTCGCCTTCAAATCGTAGGTTTGGTCCGCGATGTCCGCTATCTCGACATGCGCGGACCGATCCTGGCGGTGGCCTATCTTCCGTTTCGGCAGGTGGACGGTAAGGGCGTATTGCAGCCGGTGCGCCGGGGGACGATCATTGTCCGCACGTCCAGCGCTAACCCGGCCGGCCTCGCGGCGGTGCTGCGCCGGGAGGTTACGAAGGCACGACCCGAGTTCCGCGTCAGTAACATCGAAACCCAGACGCAGATCGACCAGGGGCACACTGTTCGCGAACGGCTGCTGGCCACGCTGGCGCTGTTCTTCGCGGTGGTCGCGCTGTTGCTCGCGGGCGTCGGGCTTTATGGCGTGTTGGATTACTCCGTGCTGCAACGGCGGCGCGAAATCGGTATTCGCATGGCGATCGGCGCGCAGGCCGGCGCGATCGCGAGGCTGGTGACCGTTCCGGTCTTCGCGATGGTGCTCGCGGGAGCGGTGGCAGGCCTCGCGCTCGGCACGGCATCGGTGCGTTACATCGAGTCGCTGTTCTACGAAGTAAAGGCCACCGGCTTGGGCGCGCTGGCGGTTCCGTCGGTTACAATTCTGGTGGCCGCGATGGTAGCGGCTTTGCCCGCGGTAATTAGTGCCGTGCGGATCGATCCGGCCGCGATGCTGCGCGCCGAATAGGCGCCCGTTAAAGAGCTGGCTATACGCGATGCCGAAGATGCGCGATGTCGAAGATTGACATCGGGCGTCTCGCGGGCTATGTTCGCAAGAAGGTGAAGAGAAGGCGCAACAACAATGCGAGCGAGGTGGTCCGGGAAGCCTTGCGGCGGATGGAGGATGAGGACGTTAAAGCGATACGGCTCGCCAGGCCCACAGCCGAGGATGTGCTTTCCGATCTGACCGCGCAGCAACTCGAAGACATCCGCTGGCGTGTCCGGGCGAGCATCGATTCGGTCGAGGCCGGCGAATGCCGGGAATATGAGGGGCGCGAAGGTCTGAAGAAGTTGGCGGATGGCGTGAAGGCGAGAGGGCGCAAGCGTCTCGCACACGAAGTCTCCGCCCAGTGACGCGGTATCGTGTCTCGAGGGGACGCGGAACTCGACCTCGACGAGATCTTTCTCTGCTGGGCTCAGCGGGCAGGTCCGGACGACGCGGACCGGCTCATCGACAGCATCATCGACCGGTTCTGGCTAGTGGGCGAACACCCGGATGCCGGCAGGCCTGCGGATGAGATCGCCGCAAGGGTGAAGTGTTTTCCAGCCGGCAAATACCTCATCTACTACCGCAGGACGCGCCGCGGGACAGAGATCCTGCACATATTCCACAGATCAGACGCGGGCTTTCAAGAAGGCGGCGAAGCGCGAGTAGGCCGTCGCCCTCGATGGCGCGCCTGGAGATAGTCTCCCGAGGTTATACGCGCCTTGCCCTGGGTTTCGAGCGCGTAGATGTATGCCCACGCCTCCACAGCCTGGCCGCTGTCCAGGAGGACAGTCACGGCTTGCCGCTCAAATTCGTGCGGCAGAGGATCGCTGGGGCCACATCCTTCATAGGCGTCCAGAAACGGCAACGCCGAGGACGGGTCATTCAAGAGACAGACCTCGCCGGTGACCCACGCGTCGTCGTCCGTACAGACTGTCATTCCAGGATAGCCGTCCAAATGGAACAGCGCGCCATGAGCGCGGCCCGAACCCACGAAGCGGGATGCGGCCGTCAGAAATCTCGACCATTCCGTGCCGCCAGCAGTACGGAGAGTGCCGTAGACGAAAAGATATGGCAACTCAGACATCGTGTTACCCTAGCGCCGTTCTTCCAGGCGGCCTTGCTCCTGGTTCCAGACGAAGCGGCGCGCGTTAGGTGGCACTGACTCCGAAGTCCCACCCACGACATGCACGCGCGCGGCCGGTTGACCCGAGTTCATCTCCACGCATTCCGGGAATCCGTTGGAGAGAAAGTAGGCGCCCTGAAGTCTGTCGGGCAAACCGCTTACGAACGCGGGCCGCGGATCTTTGGCCAGTTCCCGTCCCAGCGCGCGGCAAGCCGCGGCGGCGGCGGCCGGAGTGGTCCGCCACGGCTGCAAGTTGTGCTCGAGCGCCGCCACGTTGAATGCGATCAGAACCGCAGCCATCGCCCAGGTGAGCTTGCTCTTGGCGGAGCGCTCCATCAAGGCGGCCCAGAAAATAGCGAGTCCGGCAAGCGGCAGGTACAGAACCCGGGCGCCCGCAAAATCGGGCTGGAACATCAAGAGATGCTGGATCGGTATGACCGCGGCCAGCAGAAACGCGAGGCCCGCCAGGAGACGCGCCCGCGATCCGAGCCATGTCCCGCCACGCGCCGCGCAAGCGGCCAGCATCGCCAGGAAGCCGGCTGCGGCCGCGCGCAGCCACCACTCCAGCGGCACCGACCAGTTCACCGGAAGAAACAGGAAGGCCCATTGCCGGAAAAACAGCGCCTCCGAGGTATGCAGCGGCCGCGAGTGCCAGACCGCGCTGACGCCCGTGCGGTCGGCATATCCGCCGATTCCGCCGAGCGCCCACCAACGGTAAGCGAAGAGAACGGCGCAGACCGAGCCGAGCGCCAGACTCGCCGCGATGGCGCGCCTCCATTGCGCCCGCGGCAAGCAAGGCAGCAGCGCGACCGGCAGCAACGGCAAACAGAATGCCGATTCCTTGGTGTACACGGCCAACGCCGCGCAGACGGCCAACGGGACATAGAACACACGCCGGCTCGTGCAGCAATGTTCCAATACGGCCAACATCGCGCACAAGACGAAGAATGTGGCCAGCAGGTCGAAGCGCGCATCCGTCCAGGCGACAGTTTCCGCGCGCGATCCGTGCAGCGCAAAGAGCAGCGCCGCGACCAATGCCGCCGCGCGCCGCATCCCGAGCCGCCTCACAAGGAGATACACCAGGCAAGTGTTGGCGGCATGCGCGGTCAGGCTCCACAGGTGCCAGCGAACAGCATGGCCGCCCGCCCACCGGTAGTCGAGCCAGTAAGATATGAATCCGACCGGGCGAAAGAAGAGTCCGTGCCCGCCGGGCTCACGTTGGAACGCATCCGCCAGAATACGCCAGGTGGCGTGGGAGGTCTGCACTATGTGCCCATAGTCGTCGTACACAAACGGCGATCCCAGGTTGCGCCAAAACGCGAGTGCCGTGGCCGCTACCAGGACGGTCAGATCCACCCAGACGGGCCTGGGAAGCGCGCGGGCGGTGCACGACTCCGGCAGCGGGCCGGCCGGATTCTTCGCGGCAATCAAGGCCAGCAGCACGAACGAGACCGCGACGGCAGCCCCGGCATTTACCGGAGAATTCACCGTGACCAGCCCGGAACGAAACGGTCCCACTACAAGCCGGATGGCGAGCAAGGCCGCCGCCACGGCCATCAGGGAGTACAGCGATAAGAAGAGGAATCTGCGCAAACGGAAGCTCCCAGCGCTTGAGACGTTTAGTTTAGCTTGCGTCCCGGAAAGTCGGGGGTGCCCTCGGGGGGCCGGCACGCAAGAGTGCGTGCGCCACGCATGGTAAAATTCGAAGAGTCCCGCTCGCCATGGACTTTC
This sequence comes from Bryobacterales bacterium, assembly GCA_003132865.1. The sequence continues at coordinate 96 of PKYZ01000510.1, read as the reverse complement.
TTAAGGGTCTCAACCCTCAACAACGTGAAGCCGTCGCCTGCACCGAAGGCCCCCTGCTGATTCTGGCCGGAGCGGGCAGCGGCAAAACGCGCGTCA
>PKYZ01000773.1 GCA_003132865.1 Bryobacterales bacterium | reverse complement strand
ATTCCAGCCAGAAGAATTCCTCGAAGATCAACCGGAATTGCGCTTGCGACCGGAACGCATTCAGCAGCCGCATGTCCGTATCCTGCGGCGGGAAGTGCGTCTCCCGGATGGCGGTCCAGCGGTCCGGCAGTTTCAATCGCCGCCGCACCTCCTCGGGAAGCTGATCCTCCACGGGCGGCAGCGATTCCAACACGCGATGCACCATCGCCCGCAGCACGCGCGTGCTGATCTTCGACACGGCTTCATACACCGGCACCACGCGCCCCAGATGCAGCGCCGCTTCCGCCGCCTCGTCCTCTTCGGAGAGGATCTCGTATTCCGGATGCAACATCGTAAGCTGGCCGGCATAGCTGTCGAACTCCACCTTGCCGTAGAGCGCCACCTTCTGGCCCGGCGCCAGCACGTTGGCGAGGTATCCGCCATGAAACCACTTGCCCACCAGAATGCCGCGCGAGCGGTCTGTGAACGAGGCTTCGAACAGTCCCAGGTTGCGCCGCTTGAACCCCGAGAGGCTCGCCGAGCGCACCTCCGCAATCACCGTGGCCATCTCGCCCGGCGCCAACTCGTTCACCGCCTTCACATTGCTGCGGTCCTCATAGCGAAACGGCACGTAGGCGAGCAAGTCCTCGACCGTGCTCAGGCCCTTGGCCTCCAGCATGGCCGCGCGCGCCGGCCCGACGCCTTTGATGTAAGTGAGCGGAGTAGCCAGATCCATACGTGTGGGGCAGGCACCCTGCCTGCGGCGGCCTCCCAGGCCGCCCGGCTGCGCTTTCAGTGTACAATGCCGGAAGTGAAGCTCACCGCCGTCTTACTTTTCTGTGCGATCCCCGCCGCAGCCGCTACACTGCGTCTGGGCATTATCGGCACCGACACTTCGCACGTCACCGCCTTCGCGGAAATCCTGAACGACGAAGCCTCGCCCGATCACGTTCCCGGCGGCCAGGTAGTGGCCGCGTACAAAGGCGGCAGCCCGGACATCGAGTCCAGCGCCACCCGCGTGGACCAATTCGCCGGCGAACTCCGCACCAAGTGGAAGGTGCGCTTCTTCACGAGCATTCCGGAGATGTGCCAACATGTGGACGCCGTCCTGCTCGAAAGCGTGGATGGCCGCGTGCATCTGGCGCAAGCCCGCGCCGTGATCGCCGCGCACAAGCCGCTGTTCATCGATAAACCGCTGGCGTCCACCCTGGAGGACGCCCGCGAGATCGCCCGCCTGGCCACTGCAGCCGGCGTGCCGTGGTTCAGCGCCTCCAGCCTCCGCTTCGGCGAAATCGCCGAGACCATGAAGTTCGCCGACTCGACCGGCGTGGATACTTGGGGCCCCGGACCCCTGGAGCCGCACCACCAGCTCGATCTCGCCTGGTACGCCATCCATCCCATCGAGTTGCTCTATTCGCTGATGGGTCCGGGCTGCGAAGAAGTCAGCCGCACCTTTTCGCCGGATGCCGACGTCATCGTCGGCCGCTGGAAGGATGGCCGCATCGGCACTGTGCGCGCGCTCCGCCCATATAGCGACTACGGCGCGGTGGTCTTTCGCCCGAAGCAAATCGTCGAAAGCCCGTCCCGCCCCGCCGATAGTTACCGCCCGCTGCTGGTGGAGGTGATGAAGTTCTTTGAAACCGGACAGCCGCCCGTGCCCAACCGGGAAACGCTCGAGATCTTTGCCTTCATGGATGCCGCCCAGCGCAGCAAGGATGAAGGCGGAAGGCCGATGCGGTTACGATAGAAGCTTACGCTCATGTCCAATCTGCTCGAGGGCAAACTGGCCCTCATCCTCGGCATCGCGAACAAATGGAGCCTGGCGTACGCCATCGCGCAAGCCTTCTGGCGCGAAGGTGCAACTCTGGCCCTCACCTATTTGGGCGACCGCCAGAAGGTCGCCATTGAAGAATTGTCGCAAGGCCTGCCTGTAGCGGGCCTGTGGCCGTGCGACGTCACCAAGGAAGAAGACCTGCTCGCTCTCAGCGAGTCGCTGCGCGCTCTGGGGCGCCCGCTCGATGCCGTAGTCCACAGCTTGGCCTTCGCCAATCGCGACGACCTGTCGCGCCCCTTCGTCGAGACCGGGCGCGCCGGCTTCCTGCTGGCGCAGGAGGTCAGTTCCTACTCGCTGGTGGCTGTGGCTCGCGCCACCACTCCCATCATGACGGCCGGCGGCGCGTTGATGACCCTCACCTACCTCGGCTCCACGCGCGTGGTGCCCAACTACAACGTGATGGGCGTAGCCAAGGCGTCGCTCGAAGCCTCCGTCCGCTACCTCGCCAGCGATCTTGGACCTCAGCGCATCCGCGTCAACGCCATCTCCGCGGGCCCCGTCAAAACCGCCTCCGCGCGCGCCGTCAAAGACTTCACCTCCATCCTGGACTACGTGGCGCAGCGCTCGCCGCTCCGCCGCAACACCGATCCCGCCGAGGTCGCCGACACCGCCGTGTTCCTGGCCAGCGACCTGGGCCGTGGCGTCACCGGCAATACCATCTTCGTCGACGCCGGGATTCAGATCATGGGTTTATAGTTAAGTAGACCCATGAAGATTGAAGTCGTCCTGACTGAAGCGGAGATCGTCCAAGAGCTTACCGAGGCCGTGGAGGCGCGCGACCTCCCCGAGAAATTCTTCTACTGGAGCCCGCTGGCGGTGCGTGCCTGGTTGGCGCGCGCGGCCGATCCCGCATTCGTTGGCCTGCGCCGTGCATGGCAGCAGCTCGCCGCGAAGGCAGCCTGGCTGCTCGAACCCTTCGAACCGCCCATCCACGCGATTAGTTTCGGCGCGGGCGATGGCTCGACCGACCGCCTCCTGCTCGATGCCATCCGCCAGTCCGGCCGCGAACAGAAATATTATCCCGTGGATGCCAGCCAGGCGCTGCTCGAAATGGCGTGCGCCGGCGCCGAGGATCTGGACATCGAAACCGCCGGCATCAAGGCGGATATCTCGAGCCCCATGCACCTGGTCTTCGCCAGCGACGCCGCCGAATCGCCCAAGCTGCTGCTGATGTCCGGAAACACGCTGGGCGGATTCGATCCGCTCGATCACGTCAAGCACATGGCCCAATGCCTGCACGGCGACGACCGCCTGATCCTGGACGCCGAGATCTATCAGACCAACGGATCCGTGCCGCACGGAGACTCGCTGCGGCAGTTTGCTTTCGCCCCGCTGGCCGCGCTGGGTGTCTCCGCCGATGACGGAGAAGTGCGCTTCGAACACAAGCGCGATAAAAGCATTGCCGGCCTGCATGTGACGGCCTCGCACTTCCGCCCGGACCGCGACCTGCGTATCGCCACCCCGGGCCACGAGGTGCTGGTCCAGCGCGGCGAGCACATCAACCTGAACTTCAGCTACAGGTTCACCTCGGAAGCTCTCCACGAGTTGCTGGTGGAGCGCGGCGGCCTTCACATACTGGACGAGATCCCCAGCCCGGATGGGCAGTATTTACTGGTGGTCTGTTCGCGGTAAAATCTAATAGGTGCGCGCCCGTAGCTCAGNNGGCCGGGGGTTCGAGTCCCTCCGGGCGCACCATGAAATAGAGCACTCCCAGCTCAGCCATTTGATATTCAATCGCGAACATACTTACGGCGTCGCGAGTACGACAGTGCGACAGAACTAATGGTCGAAACGGACCTGAGACGTACTATTCTTAAGGTTGCTGGGACTAGACCGCGACCGCGCCGCCAGGCGGTTTCACAATGCCAAGCCAAGTCCGAACCCGGTAAGATCGACAGACAGCGGTTCTTGCAGACCCACGGTCTTACTGAAGAGGAGTTCCGCACGACAGAGCTGGGCTGGTCGGTTCTCGATGAGATCTCCGAACGGCACAGCGGCATGACCCACGAGCTCCAGACCGCGGCGACGTACATCTCACAACGCCTTCAGTCCGTGCCAGGGGTGCACTCGCTCAAGGTTCGGATCAAACATCCAGAACACCTAATCGCGAAGATCATCCGAAAAACGCTCGAGGATCCGGACCTGACTTTTGATGCAAACTCCGATGAAGAGCGCATCACCGACCTGATTGGCATCCGTGCGCTGCATCTGTTCAAAGACGAGTGGCGATCAATTCATGATTTCGTCATCCGGACCTGGGAACGGCACGAGGATCCGATCGCATACATCAGAGACGGGGATCCTAAGGAATTGGTCGCGGACCTCGCTGGCGCGGGCTTCAACGTTAAGCAGCATCAGTTTGGATACAGAAGCATCCATTATGTCATAAAGTTCCGGCCCGCAAACCGAGCACAGTTAGCCGAGTTGCAGGTCCGAACCATATTCGAGGAGGGCTGGAGCGAGATTGACCATCGCGTACGCTATCCGCGCCGGTCGGACGATCCTTACCTAGCCGATTTCCTAAGAATTTTCAATCGACTAGCCGGTAGCGCTGATGAGATGGGCACCTTCATCAAGGGCTTAAGTGTCCGGTTAAGAGAGCAGTCGGAGCAAGACCGACAGATCGAAATGAAAGAGGACCAGCTGAAGATCCTCGTGTCTAAACTGACGATAAGTCGGGGAGAAAAAGAAGAACTTGAACGGCAGATAGCCGAATTCTGGAAGGCCTATCGGCCCTCCGAATCCCCCTCGATCTATTCGGGACCTTTGTCCGTCAAAATTGAGCCGTCGTCCTTTCTCATCAACGCCGGAATGGCCGCCGCCGCCGCTGCGCATGTAGTCCACAGCGAGCCGCAACTCCACATCACGTCCTCATCGCTCGTCCTCAACGCGGGAGGACGGCAGATTGTTAGTGAGAGGACGTGCTCAGGATGTGGCAAAGGCTACATCGCCGATCTTATGAATCCTTCTTACTCCGATCTGTGTGAAGATTGCAGAAGGAAGCTGGGTCGCTGAACTTCCCGCTGGGAGAATCCAGGGTCATGGCGCCGTTTGTCATGTCGGGCAGAACACGGTCCGTCCTCGTGCTGTCTCCGCTTCACGCCATCGAGAACGTGTCACATGCGTCCATTTATGAGGCTATTGAGGAATGTCCCGGCTGATGGCTCGCGGGTGCACCCGGGCGACGGCCGGTTCGGACACCGGTAGATCAACCAGCCTTCCGCAGCACGTCCTCGACCGCTTCCGGGTGCTTCGCGATGACGGCCAGCAGCACACGCGTCGGCGCGTCGGGGTGCGACCTGCCCTGTTCCCAGTTCCTCAGAGTAGCCGGTGGAAAGCCAAACTTAGTCGCGAATTGCGCCTGGCTGAGCCCCATCTTCAGCCGGACCTTGCGCACATCCACCTCCGGCACGTGCACGAGCGTCACGCGCACGTTGTCATTCTCGCCCTTGGTCCACGCGATCGCCTCTTTCAATCCTTGGATGATGCTCTCACCAACACTCTGGCGCTTCCGCGCGCGCATCGCCTTCTTCACGGCGGGTTTGGCTGTCGTTTTCGTAGTCATATCGGACGTCCTATGCCTTTCTCGGGTACCCGGCCACCAACGCCGGGACCAAGCGCTTCATGGCGTTCCGCGCGGCTTTGCTGAGGTTCGCCTTTCGGTTCTTCGCGTACGTGGATAACAGGAACAAGGGCAGGCGCTTGTTGTGGTAATAGTAGATCACTCGCGCGCCGCCCCGCTTGCCCGTTCCCTGAAGCGCCCACCGGAACTTCCGCACGCCGCCGCTCTCCGGGATGACCTCACCCGCTTCTGGATTCGCACCCACGAATGCCACCAGTTCCGCCCTCTCCGAATCCGACATTAGCGGCCTTGCGTGCTTCAAGAACTCTCCCGTTTCCACGACTGTCATCGGAGGGGATGCCGTGTACTCCCACTATACGCACATTGCGTATGGCAAACAAGTGACGCGCAGAGTCCGTGAATAACGCAGCCGCGCCTTTTTGTCAGCGCGCCGGCGCAAAACGGCGCTGACGCGACATGGCAGGATGAGCTACCGGACTTTCACAACACTGCGGTCGATGCCGTGACTGTGAGCCTCGAGCACAAGCGCGATAAAAGCATCGGCGGCCTGCATGTGACGGCCTCGCACTTTCGCCCGGACCGCGACCTGCGTATCGCCACCCCGGGCCACGAGGTGCTGGTCGAGCGCGGCGAGCACATCAACCTGAACTTCAGCTATAGGTTCACCTCGGAAGCTCTCCACGAGTTGCTGGTGGAGCGCGGCGGCCTTCACATACTGGATGAGATCCCCAGCCCGGATGGGCGGTATTTACTGGTGGTCTGTTCGCGGTAAAATGGTTTAGGTGCGCGCCCGTAGCTCAGTTGGATAGAGCGGCTGGCTTCGAACCAGTAGGCCGGGGGTTCGAGTCCCTCCGGGCGCACCAATCTTTTCAGCAGCCGGGTTGAGCGCCCGCCCATCTTGGCGGCTGTCTCCCTTTTGGTTTCCTCCATGAGTCTCCGTTCACCTGCATCGTAAACGCAACGGACCTGTGCCCGGGCAACTCGCTATTGAGGCTCGCGTAATACGGCGACAATCAGAGCGTGGGGCGGGCGCCCTCGCCCGCGTCGGACCCCCCCGGTCCGACAGCCGAGCCAGGGGCCTCGGCGGGGGTCAGGGCAATACCTCATTCGGAGCCGCGACCATAAGGGAGCGGTTCTTGGGTGGAGGCAAGTGTCACCGTACTAAGCGAAGCTCAATCGTTTCACGGGCAGACGAGCGAAGATGAGCAGATTCGGATTCTCGGCGAGAATCGCGTTGCCTCCACGCTCGGCGGCGGCGTGCAGGTCGAGCGCGGGATCCTGGCCGCCCCAGGTGGCGCCGAATTGCAACTCGTTGCGCAGGTCTGCGCCGATCGCCGCCGGGTGATTCTTGTAGCGCCGGGCCAGGAAGCGCCAGTCCGCCCGCCAGCTTCTTCCGGATACGCAAGGCTGTGCCGGATGCGTTGCCGTCGCCTTCATAGCGGCACCAGTCGGCGCGGCTCACGTGTTTGTCCAGGATCGCGTACACTCCCTCCCGGACCAGCGCCTCGACGGTCAGATCCAGGACCTCCAGCGCGCGCTTTCCCTTCAGTGCGGGATTCGCTGCGATCGCGTGTCCTTCGTTCGACCCCGGGATGCGGACGCTGTTGAAGCCCACGGCCTTCACCTCGTGGGCGATGGTGGCCAGCGGGCGATAGGCCTCCCACCGAGAACTCGAGGTTATCCGCACCGTACCAATTCACCCCCGCAAGTTTGACGCGATGGCCCTTCGCATCCACGATCCAATGATGCGCGGTATGGATTTGATCGCTTTGTCGATTGTATTGAAGTCAATTGAAGTCGGCATCGTTTGCTCCGGTATATCAGGCGCGCCATCGGACAGCGGAACCACCCTGCCGTCCGGACGCTGCTCGTCACGACCTCGCGCAGCCTTTCGGGGCGCGCTTGGGCGCCTTCGCCCGCCTTGGGGATTTCGCCGCCTTGTGGGCTCCCGATCCCGCCGCTCGCCGCGCCCCCGGCACCTTGCCGATTCGAGGATCCCCGGCGGCGATCAGCTCGCAGGCGCGCAGCGCCGCCTCCTCGAAATCCAGCGCATCGGCCGGAAGCACCTGCCAACCTGTTACCTTGTTGCCGAACGCCTGAATGGATCGCATGTTCGGGAACTCGCGGCGCAGACTCTCGTGGTGCTCCTCGGTAGTGGCGAGCCACACCCCGTTGTCCGCAGTCGCGTCGCGCTTGTCGCGCAATATCAGGACAATCTTGTCCTCAACGTAGACCGCGAGGCAGCCGAACATTGTGCGGGTTTCGGGCAACCGCGCAGCGATCGCCTCGAGCACGAACGCATGCGGGACGGTCTTGCGCTGCTTGACGGCGAAGAGGGTGTCGTCCAGCGGGAGAAAGGGCGCATTGCGGCGGCGCGTCGGCATCGGACTTAGGATACCTGGATTCTATGCCGAGAGACGATCGGCCGGCGGCCAGCCCGCCCCTATCCACCCAGATCTTTTCGTGCCCGCGCTCTGCTAGAATTCAAGTCACTCGGCAATTGGAGGATCGATGAGAAACATACTATTTACGCTGTTGCTGTCAGTTTTGGCCCGGCCACTGCTCGCCCAGGGCGCCCCGCCACAGGTGGCGGCTGACCAGCCCTACGCAGTGGAGTATTACTACAAGGTGCAATGGGGGCATCAGCAGGAATTCCTGCAACTCTTCCTGAAAAACCACTACCCGTTGCTCCGGAAGATCGTCGAGAATGGCCGCATGACCTCGGTGAAAATTGAGCAGCCTGCCAACCACATGACCGAGGATGCGCGCTGGGATTATCGCGTCACGATTCGGTTCTCCAATTCCACAATGGCGACCACAGCCAATCCGGACGAAGATCGTCTGATCAAGCAACTCTGGCCTGACCAGGAGGTTTACAAGCGTGAGGAACAACGCCGGTTCGAGATTTTGCTGGCCCACTGGGATCTTCCGGTGACCGATATCACACCCCCGAAAAAATAGGTAGCCGGGGTGCCCTCTGGGCCCGGCACCGAATGGGTGTGGTACCGAGCCGCGCGCGTAAGCAAG
>PKYZ01000254.1 GCA_003132865.1 Bryobacterales bacterium | reverse complement strand
TCCAGCCGTAGAGAAATCCCCACAGCGGCCCCAGCGCTTCACGCAGATAAACATATTGCCCGCCCGCCTGTGGCATGGCCGCCGCCAGTTCGCCGTAGCTGAGCGCGGCGATCAGGGTGAGCGCCGCGGTGGCCACCCATGTCATCATCAGCAACCCTGGCGAATTCACCTGCCGCGCGATATCGGCAGATACAATAAAGATGCCCGAGCCGATCATCGACCCCACCACCAGCGTGGTCGAGTCCATTAGCCCGAGGCCTTTAATGAGGCCCAGGCCCGTCTTTACTTCGTCCCTAGTTGTTGCCATTCTTCCATCCGCTGGCGCAAGGATACGCTGGTCAACTCGGCGGGCAGCAGGTCGCCGATCACTGCCACGGAGTCCGCACCAGCCGCCAGCACCGCGGCCGCCGTCTCCCTCGTGATGCCGCCGATCGCCACCAAAGGCATCTCCACCAGCTCGCGGCACCCCTTTAAAGCTTCGATCCCCGTCACCGGATCCGGGTTTCGTTTGGATGCGGTCGTGAATACCGGACCGAATGCCACGTAGTCCACCGGCTCGCCTCCCGCCGCGCAAACCTGCTGCACGTTGTGGCTGGAGAATCCGATTACGGCGTCAGAACCCAGCAACCGTCGCGCATCCCGCGGCGGCAAGTCGTCCTGACCGACGTGCAGGCCGGCGTCGAGCAGCATCGCGATATCGGCCCGATCGTCCACGATGAACAAAGCGCCCGCCTCCCGGCACATCCGCGCAATCTCCCGCGCCGCATCGAATACCGCGCGCCCCCAGTGCTGCTTGTGCCGCAATTGCAGAATCCCCGCGCCTCCCTCCAGCAAAGCCGCCGCCGCGCGCGCGAGCGAAAAGCCCCGCGCCTCGATCGTCCCCGTGTCCAAAATCGGATATATCCGCGGCAGCCTCATTCGCGGCCCAGGTTCCGGTCGAAAAACTCCGTCGCCCTCCGGAACGCGTCGATCAGCGTCTCATCCCGCACGAATATGTGGCTCTCCTCCGGATAGTAGATTTCCGAGAAATCCTTCCCCTCGTGGATCAGCTTCTCGCTAAGCTGCACCGTATCCTGGAACATTACGTTATTGTCCACAATTCCGTGCACCATCAGAAACGGGTTCTTCAGCATGCTGGAAAAGTGGATCGGCGAGCTGCGCCGGTAAGCTTCGGGATTCTCCTGCGGCTTGCCCAGCCGTTGTTCCGTGTAGTAAGCGTTGTAATTCTCCCAGTCGTTTACCGCAGAAAACGATGCGCCCGCGCGAAACGTGTCCGGCGAAAGGAACATCGCCATGGCGGTCATGAATCCGCCGTAACTGGATCCCCACATGCCCATACGCTTCATATCGATGTTGCCCAAGCCGCGCAGATAATCCACGCCGCCCAGCACGTCGGCCAGATCCGGGCCGCCCATGTGCAGATAGACGCCCGTGCGCCAGTCGCGGCCATAGCCGGAGCTGCCGCGGTAATCCAGGTCGAGCACCACGTATCCTTTATTCACCAGCGAGCAGTTGAAGACGTAGCGCAGTTCCTGGTAAGCGCCCCATTGCTTCAATACGCTGGTCGCATAGCCGGACCCGTGAATGAAGAACACAGCCGGGCGCGCCTTCTGGCTGCGGTCTTCGAGGCGATAACCCTGCGGCAGGAACAGGCGGGCCGCCACCGGCTTGCCGTCGCCGCGCGAAGGGAAGCTTATGAAGCGCGAGTCCGGCCACGTATTTGGCGAACTCCGCGCGCGGCGATGTGGTGACCCGGTGGCCGCCCACATATAGGTCGAACGGATTCTTCACGTCCGCCATCATCATGGCGATATCGTGCCCGTCCTCGGACACGATGCCGATGTTCAGCCCTTCGTGCGATGACAGCTTCTCCTTGCCCGAGCCATCCGGATGGATGCGATAGAACTGGCGCTCGGCGGTGCCGCCTTCGGTCGATGCGAAATAGATGTAGTCGCCCGCCCACTGCGGCTCGTGCCCGAAGGTGCGCTCGTTATCCACCTGCCAAGCGCCGCGCGTAAGCTGCCGGGCCTCGCCGCCGTCTTTCGAAACGATATACAAATGCGACCAGCCATCCCGCTCGCTGGTGAACAGTATCCGGCTGGAGTCGGGCGACCATGCCGCGAAGAACGGCTCGACCCACGCCGCGCCCTTGTCTTCCGCCACCACGCGCGCCTTGCCGCTGACCGCGTCATTCACCAGGATGGCGGCCTGCTTCAAGTTCGGATGCACCGCGGTGCGCAGCAGCCAGCGCGAATCGGGCGACCATTGCGGCGTGCCAAACGAGAAGACCTTCTCGCCCCAGGGGCCCTGCTCCATCGCCACCGGCGTGCCGCCGTCGGCCGGTACCACGTACGTCTTCACATCAGTCGCCGGATCGCCCGGAAGCGTGCGCGGGAAACTGCTTGCGGTCACCAGACGCCCCGCATAATTGGGCAGCAGCAACTTCCGCCCCGCACCCGCCCGCACTGTGTAGACGAACCGCTTGCCGTCCCGCGACCAACGCCATCCGCCGAGCGATGTGCCCTCGCCCTCGATCTCGGTCACCTGCCAGAGCTGTCCCGTGTGCAGATCCTGCACGAAGAGTTGCCCCTCGCGCGCGAAGGCCAGCTTGTTCCCATCGAAGGAAAAGGCCGGATTGGTTTCGGCGGTCTTGGTGCGCGTCAGCCGGAAGGGCGAGTCTTGGCCCGGCGTGCCCGATGTGTTCACCAGGTACAGATCGCCATGATAAGAAAACGCGGCGCGCGAGCCATCGCGAGAGATATCGAAATCGCCGATACCTTCCGGTGGTTCGAGGTACTGCTTCTGCCGCTCGTCTTTCTCGGCCGCCGGACGGTTGATGGGGTCGTCGATCAGCTCCAGATTCGTGAGCCGCGCCAAGCGTTGTTGATCGGGATGATACGCGTACAGATCCATGAAACGCCGGCCCTCGGCGTTCCACAAGAACAAAAGGACGTGCCCCTGTTTCGACCACGTCACCTTCGCCGGCGTCGTGCCCCACGCAAACGGCCGGCTGAGCAGCCGCTCCAGCGGCCACGGCTCGGCGCCCAGGGAACACACCAAGAGTGCGGCGATGGCGGCAAATCGCATGTTAACGGCGATTGCCAAGGTTATCACAACTTCCCAAGCCCGCGTTCCTGGTAGGATGGGACTGGTAGCGTTGTGTCGGCTATAATCCTTCCGATCCTTCCTGAAGGCCGAATGGCTTCTGCTGCCGTGGGTCAACTGGTCCCTGCGGCGACGTTTCCCGGCAACGAACTCCGCCGGATTCTACCTCCCGCGTTAGTCGTAGCCCTGGACAGGATCGGGGACCAAATTGGGGAGGAAATCTTTGACCCCCTGCTTCACGCTGCTTCGGTCGAGCAGTTGGCGAGAACTTTCGAACGAGTGTTCCCAAAGTTCAGAGACTACTACGCCTCGACTATTTTCATCGTCTGGGGGTGGCTTCAGGAAGACCCGCAGCGGTTTTCCGCTCTGACCGTGGGGAGCTTTCGAGAATCCGAACGCCTGTTACGGTCACACGGCCCGCGTTGGATCGGTCGCGATGCCTCGCTAAACGCCTTGCACGGCTTGGCCACAATCATTCGAATCGCGAAAGCGCTCGCCGTGCCCCTGGACAAACAAGGTCCTGCAGATCTTCGGCCGAATGAGTCCGACGCGGAGGCATGGGCCAATGCGCTTATCGCGTACGCGATGGCGTTCTCCGCAGTCCGCGCTTCCCTTGCCGCGCTGGCGGACGGCCGAACCCCTTCGGCGAAATTGGAGAACGTCGCTGCTCTGGCGCACTGGAGCAAGAGTTACGCGGTGAATGCGTACCACTTAGCCAAGGTGGCCGGACTTCTGAAGACGGTGCGCCCCGGTGCGCAGGTTGGCCGCAGTGAAGAAGAGGATCTGGTCCTGGCTGAGGCGGGTCTGGATAGCTACGCCGATGGGCTTGCGCAAGACGATCGGCCATGAACCTGGCGAAACGTGGTGAGGTTTGGTTTGTCGATCTCGGGCTGCCGAAAGAGGACCACGAGCAGGCGGGACGGCGCCCCGTCGTGATTCTTCAGACCGACGACTTGTCTCCCTTGAGTACCGTTGTGATTATTCCGTTCACCACGCAACTGAGGCAAGCCGGTCTTGCACATACCGTCCTGGCCCCGGCGAAAGAGGCCGGGCTAGAGCGTGACTCGGTTGCCCTGTGTCACCAGATTCGGGCGCTCGACCGCCGCAAACTGAAGCACAAGATCGGAGAACTCGCGCCGGAACGGCTGAGCGAGATCGAGCTTGCGGCTGCTTTCGTCATGGGGCTTCCGTAGCGATCGGAAACTATGGCAGTAACACGCAGCAGAGCAGCGGAGAGAGCGCAAGCGTCCGGCCGTGGCCGGCGCGCGATCGCCTGGCGGGCCATCGTCTGGAGGCGCCGCGAAGCGATCTGGATGCTGGCGGGTTCGCTCATGCTGCTCTTCGGCTTCTTCCTGGTCTACCGCGCCAAAACTCGCTCGTTCGCTGAAATCGAAACCGGCCTCGCCGGTAAGCAACTGCTAAACCTGAACGATCTTACCGCGCGCGAGGACCTGCTGCCTTACCTGGCCATCTTCACCGAACCGGCCGAGCGGCAATTCGTGGCGCGCCGCATCTACGACGCCTCGGGCAGTCTGCCAAACGTGGGCGCGCTCGCCCGCCTGCGTGTCTCCGAAGCGGAGGTGGAAGCCGCGCGCGGCCTGAAGTCGTTCCGTGGACGCCACGCCCTCCTGACTGGCGAACAGTTCCGCCAGTTGAAGCCGTCGTTCGTGGTGCGGCGTCCGGCGCAGTTCCGGCGCGCGTTCTTCATCTGGGTGGCCGCATTCTTCGCGGCATTCTGGGCCGCGCACCTTTGGTGGAGCGTGCGCGCGTTCCCAGGCGACAGCACGCTGCTCCCCTCCATCTTGCTGCTCACCGGCCTCGGCCTCAACTTAATGGTCAGCCTGCGCGATCCGGTGCGCGATAGCCTGCTCTTCGTGGATTTCGCGCAAGGCGTAGCCGCCGGATGCGTCCTCCTGGCCATCGCCAGCGCGCTCGACTACGAGCGTCTGCTGGGCAAGCTGAGCTTCGTGCCGCTGCTGGCCAGCTTCGCGCTTTCGGCCCTGCTGATCGTGTTCGGATACGGCCCCGGCACGAGCGACGCCAAAGTCAACCTGTTCGGATTTCAGCCCGTCGAGCTGATCCGCATTCTGCTGATCCTGTTTTTGGCCGGCTACTTCGCGCAACGTTGGGACATCCTGCGGCACGTCCGCGAGCAGCGCCCGCGGCTGGCGCGTTTCAACCGCCTCGGCGGCATTCCGCCGCTCGAATACACTATTCCAGCATTCGCGTGCGTGGCGCTTTCGCTGATGTTTTTCTTTTTGCAGAAAGATATGGGACCGGCGATGGTGTTCACCTGCCTGTTCCTGGCACTGTACTCGATCGCGCGCAAAGACGCGCTGATCGCGGCGGCCGGTCTCCTGTTTCTGCTGGCCGGATTCGTGGGCGGGTATCTCGTGCGCGTCCCGCACACCGTTTACGAGCGCGTCTCCATGTGGGCGTCGCCCTGGAACAACGTCATCCACGGCGGCGATCAATTGGCGCAATCGTTATGGGCTTACGCCACGGGCGGCTTCTGGGGCACGGGGCCTGGCTTGGGCGATCCGGCGCTGGTCCCGGCATCGCATACGGACTTGATCCTTTCGGCCCTTGGCGAGGAATGGGGCTTCCTGGGCGTGGCAGCGGTGTTCGCGGTCTACGCTTTCATCCTGTACCGCGCGGCGCGCATCGCCTTGCGCGCGCGCAGCGATTATGAATTCTTCCTGGCAACGGGCCTGGGCGTGGCCATGGCACTGCAGATCCTGTTGATTGCGGGCGGATCGCTGGGCGTGCTACCGCTTTCCGGAGTCGTGACGCCCTTCCTGAGCTATGGCCGATCGTCCATGCTGGCGAATTTCGTCGTCTTCGCCATGTTGCTCTCGATCTCCAGCCGGCCCGCTGCGGATCCGCAGCGCAACGCGCCGTTCCGTGCGCCAGTCGAAGCCGCGGGTCTGGCGCTCGGAGCGCTGGCCCTGATCATCGCCGGCAAAGCCGCCTACGTCCAGGTGCTGCACAGCGGCGCCATCATGGGCGAAGGCACCCTGGTCGTACAGGCCGATGGCGCGCGCCGCTACCAATACAATCCGCGCTTCCAGGAAATCGCGCGCGATATTCCCAAGGGCAGCATCTACGACCGCAACGGTCTTCCGCTGGCCACCAGCAATTGGGACGAGCTGGAGAAACACCGCGCGCAATACCAGCAACTCGGCATCAACATCGATCAGGCCTGCTCGCGCACCGAGAGCCGGCACTATCCGTTCGAAGGCCTGACCTTCCACCTGCTCGGCGATCTGCGCACACGCATCCGCTGGGGCGCCGGCAATACTTCGTTCGTGGAGCGCGACTCGGCCACGCGCCTGCGCGGCTATGACGACCGCCCCACCCTGGTGGATGTCGAAAATCCCAAGACGGGCAAGATGGAGCGCGTCGTGCGTTACGACCTGCGCGAGCTAGTCCCGCTGCTGCGCCACCGCTACGATCCCAACAGTCCGGCCGTCCGGCGCGTGCTGGGCCGGAAGCGCGACGTCCGCCTCTCGCTCGATGCGCGGCTGCAGGTGCGCGCCGGCGAGATTCTGAAGAACGCGCTGCAGAAGGCGGGCCAGGACAAGGGATCCCTGGTGGTGCTCGATCCGGCAACTGGCGATCTGCTGGCGGCGGTCAGCTATCCGCTGCCGCCCATCGGGCCAGGCGACGCTATGCCTGTGGAAGCCGGCCGCACCGAGATTGAAGACGCCGCGGCCAATCCGTATCTGGATCGCGCGCGCTACGGCCTCTATCCGCCCGGCTCCACATTCAAGGTAGTCACCGCGATGGCGGCGCTGCGTAGCGACCCGCAGTTGTCCAAGCAGACTTACTCCTGCATTCGCCTGCCGGACGGCCGCGTGGGTAACTACCTGCATGGATCGAGCCGCCCCATCCGCGACGATGTAGAAGACAAGTCGCCGCACGGAACCATCGACATGGAGCGCGCCGTGATTGTCTCCTGCAATGCTTACTTCGCGCAGTTAGGCACTTACAACGTGGGCGCGCAGCACTTATTCGATACCGGCAGCCTGCTGGGCATTTCCATGGCTGCGCCCGCCACCGCGCAGCAACTGCGCAAGTCGCTGCCGCAATCGTCTTACGGGCAAGGTCAGGTAGTCGCGTCCCCATTCCAACTGGCGCGTGTGGCGGCGGCCATTGCCAACGGCGGCCAACTGCCGCAAGGGCGCTGGATCGCCGACGAAAGCAACGATCGTACGCAAGCGCCGCAGGCGGTGATCGGCCCGGATGTGGCTGCGACGTTGTCCCGCTTCATGCGCGAAGTGGTGACGCAAGGCACGGGCCGGCGCGCGGCCGATGCGCCCGTCCAAATCGCGGGCAAGACCGGCACGGCGGAACTTGCGGACGCGCCTTCGCATGCCTGGTTCATCGGGTTCGCGCCGTATCCGGCCGGCAAGCGCATCGCCTTCGCGGTGTTGATCGAGAACGGCCAGTATGGTGGCACGTACGCAGCTCCGGCGGCCGCCGCGCTGGTGACGGCGGCGCAGAGCCTGGGCCTTATCGGAACGGGGAAACAGCCATGAGTTTCTTTTCGGAAGTGGAGAAGACCATCGAGCGCGCGTTCCGCAAATGGACCGAGCGGGCGTTCGGTCCCGCCCAGTCGGACGAGCTGCTGCTGGTGCATCGGGCAATACTTGAGGAAATCGGAGGCAAGATCCAAACCATACAGCGCGGCCAGCGCCTGTTCCCTTACAACTATCTGCGCGTGCGGCTGGTGTCCCAGGAGCCGGAGCGGCGCGCGTTGTTTCAGGCGGCGTTCGCCCAGGATCGCCGGTTGGAAAACGATATCCGCGAGAGTCTGCAGGGCGCGGGATGCACGCTGCCCGCCGGCTTCGCGGTGGATGTGGAGACGGCGGAGGAAGGCCCCAAGGGCTTCGAGATCGCGTACGCCATCCGCGAGGCCCCATCCGTTCCAGCGCCAGCACCCGCTCCGGTGCCCAAACCGGAACTGGAGCCGACATTCGTGCCAGGGCGCCTTGTGGTAGTGCGCGGAAGAGCCGCCCAGGAAACCTACACGCTCGAGAAACCGCGCACCAACATCGGACGCATGCAGGAGCTCACCGACAGCCAGCAGCGCATCGTGCGCCGCAACGACATAGTCTTTGAAGAAGGCGGCGACGACGCAAACGCGACAGTCTCCCGCGCGCACGCGCACATCCGCTTCGATCGGCCTTCGCGCCAATACCGCATCTGCGACGACGAAAGCGAATTCGGAACGCGCATCTTCCGCGAAGGCCGGTCCATCGAAGTCCCCGCCGGCAACCGGCGCGGCGAGCGCCTGTGCGCGGGCGACGAGATTTACGTCGGGAGGGCGTGCCTGCGGTTCGAGCAGTAGGCCAAAAGAGTGCGCGTCCGCCTAGCGCAAAGGACGAATGTGACGGCGGCATGCTTCCAACAGCGAACGTCCATCACTATAGAATTGCAGAGATCCCGTCCAGAAGGGGCGTCAAGGGCAGTATCGTAGGCTCTATGGCCAACACCGAACACCTCGCGATCGCCCGGCAGTGAGCCGAGATTTGGAACCCACGGAGAAAGGAGAAGCCGACGGTAAAGCCAGATTTTAAAGGTCTCGTCAAAAATCGTGGTGTTTCTGTTGACTGGCGTGACTCAGCGTGGTTTAATCAGTCTTGCAACAGTGTGGATATTGGATAGATCCCAGTTGGATACCTACTATGGCGATGTCGGTGCGGCTGTGGCGGGCCGACGCGCGGCGTTTCGGTCTGATCTAGACGCCTTCTATTCGATGCTTCAGGCGCGCCTCGACATCTCCCAGGCAGCGCGTGGACGCATAGCCCTTTTCAATGCGCCAGACTTTACGCCATTCGGTTACATTAGCCCCGACGAGAACACGGTTTCGAGAATCGTGGCCGATCTCCTTGACGCTGATGGTACCCATGGGCAAGGCACCCTGTTTCTCCGAGAATTTTTGGTACTCCTAAAGGTCGACAGAGGAGGGCTACCAAATCGGTACGCCGTCGTTACGCAGGTTCCTCTGTTTGCATCGCGTGTCCTCGGGTTTCTCGACATCCTCGTGGATTTCGGAGACTTTGGGGTCGGCATTGAAAACAAGCCTTGGGCAGGCGAACAACTGAATCAGATCGAGCGGTATTGCACTGCACTTGAGAGCCGCTACTCCGGTAAGTTTTGCCTCGTCTATTTGTCTGGCACGGGCCGCGACCCCACAAGCATTTCGGGTGAACTGCACATGTCTCTTAAGAGCACAAATAGGCTCGTTACGGTCCCATATGGGGAACTCCAGCGCTGGGCTCGAGATTGCGCTAGAATTTGTGAAGCCGATAAGGTGCGATGGTTCCTGCGGGATTTTGAGCGATACCTCGCAGGTGACTTTGCGGGAGAGGGTGGTGATGATGAAAGCGACTGACACGGAAATAATCATAGAACACGCCCTGCTGAACGAATCGAATATGGTCCTCGCGGCCAAAGTTGGGGCCTCTTTCAAGGAACTACAAAAACGGGTGATCCTGCGGTTTCTGGAGCGGCTTCGGGACGACCTGCGAAGCACATTCGGCTCAGGATGGAGCGTTGAGCTTGAGCTTAGCGATAAAACCTCACCCTATTTATCTACCAGGCGCAACTCATGGCCGGAATGGCTAAACTTCGGTATCTGTTCCGACAATGGCTGCCTGACATGGGTATATATCTATGCACTCCCGTCCAAATTAGCTGTTTGACCGCATTCCCAAGATTGAAATCATTGGGCATAGC
>PKYZ01000253.1 GCA_003132865.1 Bryobacterales bacterium | reverse complement strand
GGTTTCGCAATCCGCGGTGGTGGGGAACGGGTCGCGCTGGTGCGCGGCGAGCCATTCGAAAATCTCCGAAGGCTTGGCCGCGGCCGGCTCGCGCCACTCCAGATTGAAGCCGCTGGACTGCAGCTTCTTGCCCAGAGGCTCCTCGTCCTTATTCGCAAACAGCCAGAGGACCGGAAGGTTGGTGGTGTTGGCGGCGAATAAGCGATTGTTATCGATAGCCGCGCGCGGACTTCCTCCCGCAGCCACGGCGGCCGCCCAAAGATCCGGCATGCGGGCCGCCACATAGAACAGCGTGGAGACGGACCCGCCCTGGGCTGCAAGGTAGACGCGATTGGGGTCGACGGGCAGCCGCTTTTCGGCTTCCTCCACTTCGGCAGCCAGGGACTTGATGCGCTGGTCGGTGCTTTTACCTTCGCTCGGGGGCTCCAGAAACTGCCAGCCGCGCTCCTGACATGCGGCTTGCCAGATTTTCGAATCGCCACCGAGCAGGACCAGGAGAGCGGATTTGGGGGCCTGCGCGGCGGCGGGCCGAACAAGCAGAACCGCGAATACGAGCAGAAGGGATCGGCGGGACCACTCCCTCACGGTCGTGGCTCGGCAAGTTGCTGCAAACACCTGGGCACGAGTCTGAGCCGCGCGCGTAAGCAAGCGGTCTTCGGCTTTTTTCTGCAGCCCGCTAGCAGCCACGTCAGTGCACCAGGCGGGAGCGGATGCGTTTGGCCAGTTTCTCAATTTCTTCGGTCTTCTTCAGGCTGGAGAGCGAAAGCACGTGGCGGTCGTTCTTTTCCAGCTCCTGCTTGAGTTGTTCGGCCAGTTCGATGAGCTGCGTCGCATCCTTCAGGTCCCTTTCGTGATCGGCCTTCAGGATTTCATCCTGTTGGGATTTGCCGTTGGGGAGTTGCACTTCGCCTTCGGCGGGGGGCGTCTGATGCGCCGGCCTGGCCTGCGGCGCGACCAACGGCGTCAGGGCCAACGCCAGGGCCGCCGCGGCTGCGAAACGTAATAAGAGTTTCATGGTTCCTGCTGCCGTCATAGCGGCAGATCTTTGTACGAGTAGCTGGTGTCTACGCTTGTGTATTTGCCGCCATCCAGTTCGACGTACGGATATACGAAATAGTTCAACGGAGCGCCCTGTTGCTTGGCAACGAGGATCACATCGCGGCCCTTGCTGAGTTCCATACGGTTCTCGTCGTGCGCGCCGAAGAAGTACTCGCGCTTGGCCGGATTCTTGGCGGCTTCCGACGCGGCCACCGGCACCCAGCCAATGCCTTTCGCGTAGAATTCCGCCCAGCAGTGATAGCCGGCGATTTTGCCCGCGCCGCGATCGGCGGGCAGTGGAAAGCCGATGGCGAAACGGGCGGGGATTCCCACGGCGCGCGCGTAGCCGATGAAGATGGCATGGAAGTCGGTGCAATTGCCGCAGCGCACGTCGCACGCATGGTAGATATCGCCGTTGCCCCATCCCTTGCCGCTCTTGTCGTACTTCACGGTGGCCACGACCTTATTGTAAATAGCCCGCGCCATTTCCAGATCGGTCTTGGCGCCGGCCGCGTCCACCACCTCGCGCGCCCAGTGCCGGATAGTGTCGTCGAGGGGCGCCAGGCGGTCGGGTTGCAGGTAGCGCGTCAGGTCTGGCACATAACCCGGACTGGCTATGGCATACGGCAAAGGGCCGGGCAGCGTCTGGATGCGCTCCTTGCGCACGGCATCGAAGCGCATGGTCAGCGCCATGGCCGGTTCTTTGGGGCCGGTGACGCGAACATGCAGGATGTGGTTATCTTCCGTGCCCGTGGCGACCTCGTAGCGGTAGACCGTATCGACACGCAGGTTCGTAATGCGTTGGAAGGCGTCGTCGTGCGGCGCCGGCAGCCAGATATCGACCGTGTGTGCGCCGCTGGGGATGTCCTTCACGGTGAGCGCGTATTCGAAGCTAAAGGAACGCTCGCGCGGGGCGGGCAGGTTTGCGGCGAAACCCAGCGCCGCAACCAACGAGAGTGCGAAGAGAGTGCGCATAGACTTATTGTATGGGTTGCGGTGCATTTTAGTGGGGCAGACCTCCAGGTCNNGGTCCTCCAGGACCCGCTTCTGTGACTTTGCCGCAGTCTGTTAGATTAGGCAACCATCATGATGAGATCCAATTTGACTCGAAGAACAATTCTGCAAGCCGTGGGCGCGGGCGCCTTGGCGCCTTCAGCGCCACCGCGCGCGGGCGCGGCGCAATCGGGCGGCGAAGGCGCAGGCACACCCAAGATCTGCCTGGAACTCTCGGGCAGGCTCCAGGCGGCCGCGCTGGATGAGGCCGGCATGCGGCGCGTGAAGCAGCTTGGCGTGAATCACGTGGCCATGGGCGGTCCGCCGATCCCTTGGGAGGAATCCGCGATTCGCGCGCGCATGGAACGTCTGAGCGCTGGCGGCCTGACCCTGGGCAACATGATGATTAGCGGCTTTCCGAACGCCATTTACGGAAGGCCGGGCCGGGATGAAGAGATCGAGAAGGTCCGGCAATCGATTCGCGCGGCCGGCAAGGCGGGCCTTCCGGTAGTGGAGTACAACTTCTATGCGCACCGCCTAGTGGAGGGCTACTACGAAGAAATTGGGCGCGCCGGCGCGGGCCTGACCGCGTTCGACTACGACCGCGTGAAGGATCTGCCGCCGCTCGCGGCGGAGGGCGCGCACTCGCTAGAAGAGATGTGGAGCAACGTCGCTTATTTCCTTAAGGCCGTGGTGCCGGTGGCCGCCGAATCGGGCGTGCGGCTGGCGTTGCATCCCAACGATCCGCCGGCGCCGCTCAGCCACGGCTCGGGGCAAATAATGGGGACTGTGGAAGGTTGGAAGCGGCTCGTCGGCATCGTGCCCAGCCCGTCGAATGGCATCACCTTCGATTGTGGGGTCACCCGCGAGATGGGCCAGGACGCTGTGGAAGTCTGCCGCTATTTCGGGTCGAGGGACTCGATCAACCACGTGCATTTCCGGAATGTGCGCGTACGCAAGCCATACGAGAAGTACACGGAAGTGTTTCTCGACGAGGGCGAGATCGACATGTTCGCGGTGATGAAGGAACTGGTGCGCCAGCGGTATCCGCGGCTGATTTATCCGGAGCACCCGCGCGCACTGGACGCCGATCGCGAGCGGCCGGACTTTCATCCGGGCTATCCGGGCGGCGGCGGGTATGTGGGCTACGCCTACAACGTGGGTTACGCGCGCGCCATGTTGCAGGCGGCGCAGGCGGCCCTCAGCCGGTCATAGGGTTTGGCAGCCTGTGGGGTTCGCAGTGTACGCTTGCTGGTCGAGATGGTACTGCAGTATCGCCAGCGGCTTGCCTCGCGGGTAGTATTCGATCGTCTGACTGGTGGCGCCAGTCCGGACGGTGATCTTCGCGGTTTTATCGGGTTGGTTATCGTAGACGGAGAAACCCACCATCTGCTGGCCATCGCGGAGACCAGCCTCAAAGGCTGGACCGTTTGGTATGACACCAGTGACCCTGTGGGCCTCTTGTGAGGCGGCGAAATCGAAGCCAAGATTGAAGGGCACGATCTCGTCCATCGATCCGCGAACAAAAGAGCCGAGGGCGTCCTCGGCGGCCGGGATGCGTGCGCCC
The DNA here is from genome assembly GCA_003132865.1 of Bryobacterales bacterium. The sequence continues at coordinate 11,647 of PKYZ01000253.1, read as the reverse complement.
TGTTCTACAGCCTGCGCGAGCTGGCTCCGGGAAGCTGGGGAGAGATAGCGGCCGGCGGTCTCAAGAATCCGGGCTTCCGTCAATGGTTTGCCGGCTCCGCTCACCATGTCGAACATCACATTGTCCAGGGAGCTTTTGCCGCCGGAGTCCTTTCGGATTTTCCGGTCCAGCCACAGGGCGATCAGGCGGCCACGCACGTAGGGGTTGGTCGAGTTGGGAGAATTCCGGAGATCGCGGTTGATGCTTTCGATATAAGTGGGGAGCTGCATCAGGCCGCCGCGACAGGCCAGAAGATAGCCGTAATACAGCGTGAAGCCTTCGCGGAACCATTCGATGGCTTTGTCATCCTTATCGGACAACAGCCCCATGCGGCGTGGGTTCCAGGCATGAAACGTTTCGTGCACCAGAGTCGGGAGCTGGGCGGAAAACGTGTCTTGGCGCGACAGGTAGAGCCAGAAGGCGTTGGTGAACGCGGAGCCGTCTGCGTTTCCCCTATCGTTGTCAAACGCTTTTANNTTTTAGGGTGACCAGGAAGTACGGAAAGTTGTCGTCGTGCCAGAAGTCGCGCACGATGCCGACGGCTTTTGGGATGCCGCTGACGACCTCGTCATCGGGGAAGGTCCATTTACCCCGGACTACCAATACGGCCGGCCGCGCGCCGATCCGAAAACGATGGATGCGAAAGTCGCCCGCGGTGAAGAGCGCTTCTTCGACGGCGCTCCAGGCGCCGGAATAGGCCTGGCAACGGCCGACGTTGTTCGCAGTAGTGCCGCCCGCACTGGTGCCAAAGCTGGTGGCCAAGACCCAGGCGGCCGGAAGCTTCTGCCAATCGAAGTGGACAGTCACCGCTGTTTGGGGCGCCAGATCGGGGTGAACCAGGGCGTTCTGCCCATTGATTTCGAGATACTCCGGCATCAGCGCGCCGTGGAACTCCGCAGGATGGCGGAAGGGTCCAGTCCAGTCCTTTACCATGTCGTAGGCGAGAATCACCTCCCGATTGGGAGGATGCCGGACCGTCTTCTTCCCGGGCGAGCCGGTGTCGGCCACGGCCGTCTCGCCGGAGAGTGCGCGGAGGTTGATCACGCCGCGAAGGGTTTCGCCGGCCCACTGCGAGGGCACTTCCACAGCGTCTAATCCGTCCGGGCCGCCCTGGAACTTGAGAGTGACGTGCAAGATTGTGCCGGCGGGTGTGACAGTCGGATCGAAAGTGTAGGTAAAGACCCGGCCGGTGGCGTCCGCGGGGAAGCGACACTGGGCGAGGCTTGCTGTGGCCGCGGCGGAGAACCACACGGCGAGGATCGGGCACCAAACTGACTGGATGCGGGAGCGGTTCATGCGGGCTCCTTTGGCTTCAAAAAACTAGACGATGGCGAGGCCGCAATCGTTGGGGCAGCGGCGTCCACAAAACGATCTTCCTGCATCACGGGCGCCGTCGCGCTCACCGCGTATTCCGCGGCTAGTTCGACGTCGCGCGCAAATCCCCGCGCCACCAGTTCCTTGCCCGACGTGCTGCGGGCCAGCGCATCGTGCAGATTGTGCTGGAAACGTTCGAATGCGGCAATAGCCGTTTCGGCCTCGGGCGATGGCCGGCCCGGCAGACTGGCCAGCACGGCTCCCGCGCCGATCAGATCCTCGATCGCTGGACGGAGCGCGCCGTCGCCCCACTGCTCTCCGGCTGGAACGACGGCGATACGTGAACCGCGGGCGCACGTATGGGCCGCCACCGCGCGGCAGTTTCGCAGACAGGCCGTGAAGGTCGTGGCGGCAGGCAGAGGGTGCTGCCGTTCGGCGAAGGCAGCACCAAGGCGGTGCCCGCCGGGATCGACTGCAAAGATAGAGGCGAGAGAGAGTAGCCGCCGGCGGACCGGGGCGAGGCCAGCAGCGCCCCTTTCGACTTCGCAAAGGCTTCGGCGGAACTGTCCCGCCAGCGGTACGGCAGCACGGATGCGCCCCTCGCGACAGCAATGTCCACGGCGGTGGAGAACACCAGCACGTCGACGACGATCAGGACATCGCTGATCGGCGCGAGTGTCTGCACGCCCGCCAGACCCCATTCGCAGCGAAGATCGTATTCTGCCTGGTCCCAGATCACAGCAGTTTATGCGGAGAGTTTGTCCCAATCGGCGGGTTCGCCGAAGCGCAAACCTTGCAGGCTCGGATCGATGGAGCGCAGCAGGCCGGTGAGCACGCCGCCCGCGCCCACTTCGACGAAGCGCTGCACTCCCTGCGCCGCCAGATACCGGATGGACTCCGCCCAGCGCACCGGGTTGGGAACCTGCTCGTATAGACCCTGCCGCGCCTCCGCGCCCGTGCGCACCTCTTGCGCCTGCCAGTTGTTCACCAGCGGGCAACTTAAGCCGGAAAAAGCGGCGGCATTCAAATCGGCGGACAGGCGCTCCTGAGCGGGTTTCATCAGCGCGCAATGGAATGGCGCGCTGACCTGCAGCAGAATTGCGCGGCGCGCGCCCGCGGCCCGGGCCAACTCGATCGCGCGATTCACCGCGCCGGCGTGTCCGGCGATCACCACCTGGTCCGGCGCGTTCAAATTCGCGGCGCTCACCACTTCGCCCTGCGCGGCCTGTTGCAGGACGCCGTCCAGCGCGCCTTCGGGCAGCCGCAGCAGCGCGGCCATCGCGCCCACGCCCGGCGGCACGGCTTCCTGCATGTACCGGCCGCGCTTGCGGACCAGGCGCACGGCATCCGCGAATTGCAGGCTGCCCGCCGCCACCAGCGCGGAGTATTCTCCCAAACTGTGGCCGGCGACGTAGTCCGGTGCGAAGCCGCATTCCGCCAGTACGCGAAAGGCGGCCGTCGAAACCGTGAGCAGCGCGGGCTGCGTGTTCTCCGTCAGCTTGAGGGCGTCTTCCGGTCCCTCGAAACACATGGCCGAGAGTGGGAATTCCAGCGCGTCGTCGGCTTCTTCGAAGACGCTGCGCGCCACGGCGTACTGCGCGGCGAGACCCTTGCCCATACCGGCGAATTGCGATCCCTGTCCGGGAAAAAGGAAGGCGGTTTTGGGTGTCAAAGGCGATTATAACCGGGCGCGTATTATAACCGGCCGCGTTACAGAGCCGCGACCGTCAGGGAGCGGTCAGGGAGCGGTTTCCGCCCGGATGGTCTTCCAATTGCTTAGCTTTCACTGTCCACGGAAACGCCGTCGAACAGGAGAAAGATATGCCAGGAAAAAAGCACTTGCGAGGTGTAGGTCCGAAGGAGCAACGAGAATACGAACACATCAAGGAAGCCGCGGAGCAGAGCGGCCGGTATGGCAAGCGTGCCAAAGAGGTTGCTGCCCGCACCGTAATGAAGCAACACAAGGAGAAGGGTCACCGGCCGGGTCAGTGAATCGCGGCTCACACAACTCTGCGGCCCTGAATCAAACGGATCACCAGAACGACCACGGCGATGAGCAGAAGAAGGTGAATGTAGCCGTAAAGTGTGTACGACGTCACCATACCCAACAACCAGAGGATCAACAGCACGACGAAGATTGTCCACAACATGCGATAACCACCTTTCTGGAAACGATTTGCAAATTCTTCACGACTCGAGCCACCTTCGGGACAGCCCTGGCCAAGGCTTCGGCCTTGGCTTTCAGCCTCTTCGGAATCGACTTAGCCCGACAGCGGCGGCAGAAGAAGAAGTCTCATGGCACCCGGTCATGACGCAAGCACTTTTCTCGCCAATGCGAAAACAAGCTCAGTCGCAATGAATAGCGTGAAAGGACCTGACGCGCCAAGCCACGAAGCCGGCGGGCCTCGTCATCAGCCCTCACACCGTCAGAATGTCAAGCGCAGTTGCAAGTCGATCTTGCGATTGTAAGTGCTCGGCGAGCCGAACGGACCAAATCCCGCCAGGCTGAGATACTGCCCGAAATAAGGCGAGCTCAGGTCGCCCTCCGGCGCCGCGTAGTTTGGGTGATTCAGCGCATTGCGCGCGTTAATGCTCAGCGTCAGATTGTACTTGCGGCCGGTCACCGCGCCAAACGCTCCCGCCGGAGGACCGCCTCCCGGTGGCGGACCGCCGCCTCCAGGACCACCCGGGCCGCCGCCACCGCGCGCGCCGCCCGCTCCAGGCGGAGGTCCCGTCTGCCCTTGCGCCGGCCCGGACTCGCCCTCGCCTCCAAACGACCACGTCCGCGCCAAGCGCAAACCCAGGTTCACGGTGGCCGGACCGCGCGCGTAATTCCGCCCGATGGTGGCCGCGCCCGCCGCGGGATCCAGGTTGAAGCAGCCGAATCCCGCGGCGTAGACCAGACCGCCACCCGTGCAACCGGAGGCGCTCAGGCCGGCCATCAGCTCCGGCCGCTCGGCCGCGAATCCGTCGCCATTCGAATCGATCCCGGTGGTGATGTTGTACGGCGTGCCGCTCTGCACCAGGAAGAACGGGCTGATGGTGAACTTCAGCAACAGCGGCAGACTGCTGCCCAGCAGCAAGCGGTGCCGGATATCGGCGAACGAGGAAGGTCCCCACTCCGCCCTTAGGTTGGATGGGTTGGCGGGCGCGCCTTCGTTATCGTCCATCCCGTAAGAGAGACCATAAAACCCAAACAGGAATATCTTCCCGAAATTCACGTTCGGACTGACCAGCAGCCTGTTAGACCGGCTGTAACCCACCGTTTCGGTCAGCAGGCGGATGTCGGAATCGCCATAAGGGTAAACTCCGTCAACGGGCGCGTTGATATTGGCGGAGCGCTCCAGATGTACGCCGCGGTTGCCGACGTAGCTCACGTTGAACCGGACGTGTTGATTAATTTGCCGGTCGACGCCGATATTTGCCTGATAAGTTCGCGGCGCCTGAATGCCCCCGTAAAGCAGTTGTAACTCTTGCGGCTGCCGGCTGCTCGCCAGCGATTCGAGCGAAGGCGCCGTGGGAAAGAAGTCCGGATTCAGAACCAGATAGGATTGCTGCGTGACGCCGTTGTAGCGCAGCGCATTCAGTGTGTCGTTGATTCCGATGCGGTCGTAGAAGACTCCAAACCCCGCGCGCAGCACCGTCTTGGCGGATTTGTTCGCGCCGCCATCGATGCCCCAGGCTACCGCGAAGCGTGGCGCAACGTCCCCATGGTCTCCGATGTTAGTCTGCGCCTCGTAACGCAAACCGTAGCTCAAGGTCAAGTTGGGGCGCAGGCGCCAGTCGTCGTTCACGAACAGTCCGGTATCGAGCTGATGCAAGGCGGCGGTGGGAATACCCGCGCTCAGGCTATATTGCGAAGCGCCGCCTCCCAACGCGCGAATCCCGGCGGCCGTCAGACCTTCCTGTTCGAACAGCAGCGTGCGCCGGTAGACCTCCAGCGCGGAAAGTTGTTCGGAAGTGCCGGCCATCGCCTGGTTGTTGGCGTCCAGCTCCGGCCCGATGCCGCCGAAGAAGGTGAAGGTGCCGCCGAAGTTATTGACGGATGTGTCGCGCAGAAGCGATTCCCGCACGCGGCCGCCCCATTTCAAGACATGCCGGCCTTTGGTGTAAGTCGAAGTATTCGTCAGTTCCCAGTTATTCGTGATGGCGGAGGAGTTACCGATTTGCGGACCGCCCGACTGGAACGCGCCCGCCACAATGAGAGCGGGAGTGCTATTGTTCGCAATGTCGTTCAGAGCCGAGCGCATGTACTGGAACCGCGTTTCGTTAATGGCGCTGCCGCTGAGCACGGCGGTCTCGGTGACTTGCAGCGTATTTTCGGAGGAGGTCTGATTGTAAGCCTGGTCCGCCAGGCTGAAATTGCCGGCGCCTTCTTTGTCCATCTCCACGCGTGTGTTCTGATAGCGCACGGTCAGCGTATTGTTGGCGTTGATCGAATAATCCACGCGCGGACTCAGCGTGGTGCGGAATTGCGGCGTCAGGATCGCCTGGTTGATGTTCAGCGGGTTCAGGTTGGCATCCAGGGTAGTGGCCAGGATGAATGCGTTTTCATCGATAGTGCGGTGTTCGGCGTCGAAGCTGAAGGAAGCTTTGGATTTGAAGAGCGGCCCGCTGAGGCTCAACCCGTAGAATTGCTGTTGATAGGGCGGCCGCTTGGACTGGTCGAGCAGCGGGCTGCGCGAGTTCAAGGCTTCCTTGTTGTACTGCATGAAGGCCTGGCCGCGGATCTTGTCGCTGCCCGGCTTGGTGAAAATCTGGATGCGCCCGAAACCCGGCCGGTCGTATTCCGGCGAGAACGGGTTGGAGTTGATGCGCACCTCGCGGATCGACGATTTTGGCGGCAAATTGCCGCCGGTGAAGCCGTCAATGTAGATCTGCGCCCCATCGGGGCCGCCGCCGGGACCAGCCAGCGCCTGCAATTGCTGCGAAAGCTCGTCGGGATCGTCGGATAGCGCCGCCAGCTCTTTTTCCTTAAGCACCAGCGCATCGCCATTTTCGGCCGTGTCCGCGCTCACGCTGTTGGCTTCGGCCTCGACATTAACTACCTGGTTTTCGACGGCAATGACCAACTGCGCGTCGAGCACGGTGGGCTTGACGATTTCCACATCCTTGCGCTCGATCGATGTGAACCCTTTGGCGACAAACCGCACTGTGTACTTGCCGGGCTTTACCGCCTCGATTGCGTATTTGCCGCTGGCGTCGGCGCTGGCTCGTTGGTCCACGCCTGGCCCGCGCAGTTGCACCAGCGCGCCCGGGACCGACGCGCCGGATGGGTCGGTGACCACCCCGTGCAGGCGCGCCGCAGTCTGCGCCGCGCCGTTTATGGATAGAGACACTAAGAGGGCGGTCAACGCCCACGGCCGTTTCATGATTGCTCCCAACTCCAGTATTCGCCAAAAGCGCTCCGGTGAATCTTAAGTTTTGTAAAAGCGGCTGAGGTAGAGTGCCGCAAAAGATGCGTGTCCCGAAATCACACGTGAATCCGCTATAGATAGTGAGAGGCAAGGAGAAGACTATGGCCCAGATAAGGATATCGATCAACAACGTAAGCTCGACGCTGACTGACGACCAGGTGCGCGCGGTCGTGCCGGCACTGCAAACGCAGGTTTCGCGGGATTTTGCGCCCCCCTGGGGGGTCGATGCGGATCTCGATTTTGTTCCCAAAGGCCAACAACCACCAGCCGGACACTGGTGGCTGGTGGTGCTGGACAATTCCGACCAAGCCGGGGCGTTGGGCTATCACGACATGACGCCGGACGGTTTGCCGCTGGGAAAGGTCTTTGCAGCAACGGACCTGCAATTTGGCCAGTGGACTGTCACGGCGAGCCACGAACTGCTGGAAATGCTCGGAGATCCCGCGATCAATCTGACAGCCCTTACCATGACGAACTTCGACCTCAACCAAAACGTGGTCGGACGCCTGTACGCTTACGAAGTCTGCGACGCGTGCGAGGCAGACCCAGATGGATATGACGTCAATGGCGTGCTCGTGTCGGATTTTGTATACCCGGCTTGGTTTGAATCGTTCCGGCAAACCGGCTCCACCCAATTCGACCACCAACTTAGGATCACGGATCCATTTCAACTGTTGCCCGGCGGTTACATCAGTGTCTACGACATGACGTCCGGAACCGGCTGGCAGCAGATCTCGCGGCCTTTACCGCAGCCCGCGGCGTTCGTCCCCCAGCGAGCACCCATCGGCAGCCGGCGAGATCGCCGCCGTACGCCGCGTAACCAGTGGGTGAGGAGCGCTGCGGACGCTGGCAGACGCTAAGCGTAGGGCAGGACTCCAGTCCTGCGGCCGACGTCCACGTCGGCCTGCGGGCTTCAATCCGGACGCAATCTTAAGTTTTGTAAAAGGCTCGTTATGCGCCCCCATTCTGAGTTACAACTGAATTAGTGAGACGAGTGCTGCTGGTGGACGACGATACGGACCTCTGCGCCCTAATGGCCGATTTCTTCTTACAACACGAGTTCGCCATCGAAGCGGCGCACGATGGCCCGCGCGGTCTGGCGCGTGCCCTGGAAGGCCAATACGACCTCGTCATCCTCGACGTGATGCTGCCGATTCTGGATGGCTTCGAGCTGCTGAAACAAATCCGGCGGCGCAGCTGCGTCCCGGTGATCCTGTTGACGGCACGCACCGCGCAAACCGACCGCATCGCCGGCCTCAATGCCGGCGCCGACGATTACCTGCCGAAGCCGTTCGGCCCCGAAGAACTGCTGGCGCGTATGCGGGCTGTGTTGCGGCGCGCGGGGCAGGGCGGCGCGTCCCAGGTGGCCGAAGCCGGCGGCGTGCGGGTCGACTCACAAACCCGCGAGGCGTGGGTCGCGGGCGAAACCGTCGATCTTACCGCCATCGAGTTCGACATACTCGACTTCCTGGTGCGCTCGGCGGGCCGCGTGGTTTCGCGCAATGAGCTGGCCGCGGTTCTTTACCAGCGGGAATCCACGCCTTACGAGCGCTCGCTGGACGTCCACATCAGCCATCTGCGGAGAAAGTTGGAGCGCGGCGATCGCGTCCAGATCCGCACGGTGCGCGGCGTGGGCTACTTTTTCGCGGCATCCCCAGAGGCGGCGGAATGAGAGACGCGGCCGAATGAGAACGGTCTTCGCCAAGATCCTGCTGTGGTCGTTCGGCACGCTGGTGCTTTCGCTCGGCGCGTATCTGTTCATCTCGGCCGGCCTGGCATCCCGGATCTCCGGGAAGGGAGGGCCGTTCGAAAGGACCGTGGCGTTCCAGGTGGACGAGGCCGAGGTGACCTATCGATCCGGAGGTCCCGCGGCGCTGGGCGCTTACTTGCGGAAACTGCAGGCCTACTTCGGGCCGGAACATTTTTTCACCGATGCGCAAGGCAAAGACCTGGTGACCGGCGCGGACCGTTCCGCCCTGTTNNGCACGTGGCGAATATAATGTGCCGCATCCGCTAGGCGGCCGGTTCGTGCTGGTGGCGGCGTCGCAGGACGGCGCCTACCGGCTGATTGCCGCCGGCCGGCCGCCCTTCACGCGCTGGAGTTTTCTGCCCTACTATGGACTGATTTTGCTGGTCGTGGCGCTGCTGTGCTGGATGCTGGCCGTCAACATCGCTTCGCCGTTGCGCGAGCTGGCGCACACCGTGGAGCGCTTCGGCCGCGGCGATTTCTCCGCGCGCGTTCGCTCGCGCAGGCGCGATGAGATTGGCGATGTGGCGCGCGCGTTCGACCAGATGGCCGAGCGCATCGAGACGCTGCTCACCGCCGAGCGGCGCCTGCTGCAGGATATCTCGCACGAATTGCGTTCGCCGCTGGCGCGTCTCAGCTTCGCGGCGGAGTTGACCAAGACCGCGGAGGATCGTAACGCCGCCGCCGCCCGCATCGCTAAAGAGATCGAGCGGCTGACAAATCTGGTGGGCGCGCTAGTGGAGGTGACACGCGTGGAGGGCGACCCCTCGTCGCGACGCGTGGAGCATCTCGACTTGGATCGGCTGGTCGAAGAACTGCTGGAGGCCAGCCGCGTGGAAGCCGATGCGCGCGGTAGCCGGTTCCATTTCGAATCGGCCGGCGCTTTGCCCGTTCGCGGCGACCGCGAACTGCTGCGCCGCGCTATCGAGAATGTGTTGCGCAACGCCGTGCGCTACGCGCCGGAAGGCTCCGCAATCGATGTCAGGCTGGAAGCAGCCGCCGGGAAGGCTTCGGTTTCGGTGCGCGATTACGGTCCCGGAGTGCCGGAAGAGATGCTGCCCAGGATCTTTCAGCCGTTTTTCCGGGTGGACGGTTCCAGAGACAGCCAGACGGGCGGCGTCGGGCTGGGCCTGGCGATTGCACACCGCGCCATCGGCGCGCATCACGGGCGTATTACGGCCGAGAATGCCGCGCCGGGTCTGCGTGTGCGCATGGAAATCCCGCAGTAGGACAGGCGTCAATGGCCAGCCGTGATAAACTCGCAGGGTCATGGCTTACTTGCCCCTCATCGCGATCGGTTTGGCCGCCGGCGTCCTCGCCGGAATGTTCGGTATCGGCGGCGGACTGGTGATCGTGCCGGCCCTGCTTTATTTCATGAAGCTCAGCGAAGTGGATTCCATCGGCACATCGCTGGCCGCGCTGATCCCGCCTGTGGGACTGCTGGGCGCCATGGAATACTACCGCCGCGGCCACGTGAATTTGAAATACGCGCTGGTGATCGCGGCGGGCCTGTTCCTGGGTTCTTATTTTGGCGCGCGCATCATATTGGCGCTGCCGCCACTGACGATCCGGCGGATCTACGCCGTGTTTCTGGTGCTGGTGGCGGCGCGCATGCTGCTGGCGAGCAAGTGATCGGCGCAGCCGCTTCCTGACGGTCGCGGCTCCAGCAACTCTTGCCGCGTTACCGAGCCGCGCGCGTAAGCAAGCGGTTCGAGCGTGATCTAACGCAACAACCGGTTGCCGTTGGGAGCTTGCTGGTCGACGCTGACAACCTCCACGAAAGAGGTGAGGCTGCGGGCGGGTTTGTCCACGTCCTCGCCTTCCTGCAGCACGATCTCGTGCTCGATCCAGTTGGAAAGCGGGATATTGCGGAAGAAGATGCGCTCCTGCAGCACCAGCGCCTTGCGGTTCTGGAACAGCAGCTTGTTCTCGCGGACGTAGTGACGCTGCTCCACGTGCACGTCGGCCAGGAACTCGTCCAAAGCCTCGCGCCGGGCGGAGTCTTTGGCGCCGCGCAGGGCCTGTTCGAGCGAATTCTTCTCGGCTTCCAGCGCGCCGCGGGCCTGGGCCATGGCTTCCCGCTCGCGGGCCAGCGCAACTTCCATGCGGGATTGCATGATATAGAACGCCAGCAGGCCGGAGCCGACCGCCACGAAGCCCGGCAGCAGTATCCAAAGAATAGCGTCCATTGGCTCCATGATAGCTGAAACTGCTGCCGCGCGGGGCGCCTTTGGACTACTCCTGTTGACTTCCGTCAACCTTTTGGCTGGCCAAAAGATACTTGAGCACGCCTAACTGGAGAGAACCCAGGGCGCCGAAAATCGCGGCGATTTGCGCGCGCAGACCGCTCCAAAAGCCGCCGTATTTGCCGATCCAGGCCACAGCGCCCTGCTTGCGGTCGGCTTTGCGTAGCGCCGACTCCTCGGAGTGCCCCTCGTGGCGGGCGCGCGCTTGGGGGGCCAACAGGATTTTCTTGCCGGCGCGGCGCATCTGGAAACATAGGTCCGCATCGCTGCCAAATTGTCCATAGTGCTCGTCGATCTGGCGAATGGCGGTGAAGAAAAAGCGGCGCATCATAAGCGCGGCGCCGCGCGGGTAATCGACCGGCATCGGATCGGGTCCGGGCTCGGCGGGGCGCCAGGTATCGTCCGGCGGAAAGTGTCCCAATTGGGGCGCGGGGCGGTCCGCGGCGTCTACGAGCAGCGGACAGACGGCCCCGGCGTCTGGCTGCGAGTCCAGAAGCTCGGCTAGGAGACGGGCGGTTTCGGGGAAGACCTCGGTGTCTTCATGCAGGAAGAAGACGTACTCGCCTTCAGAGCCGCGGACGCCCAGATTGAGGGCCTTGGTCAAGCCGAAATTGCGCGGAATGCGGATGAACCGCGCGCGGGAGAATTCGCTTTCGAGCTGCTGGCTGCCGTCGGTGGACCCGTTGTCCACCACCACGATCTCGATCGTGTCGCGGGCTTCGGACCGCTCCAGCGCTTCGAGCGCGCGCCGTAACAGGGCTTTTCGATTGTAGGAAACCACCAGGGCCGATACCTTGGGGGGCTTCGGCGCCTGGCCGGAAGGTTCGGCCACTTTCAGCAGCTTAACATGCGGGGCGCACAGCGGAACCACAGATGGACACAGA
>PKYZ01000379.1:14335-14491 GCA_003132865.1 Bryobacterales bacterium | reverse complement strand
CCAGATGGTGTTCATCGCATCCCTCAGTTCGCTGACTACCGCGGAAGCCGCAAAAAACATTGTGCCCAGCCCAAGTACCGTAGCGGCAATGCCTTTGGACTGACGCGCACCATCGATCATGGACTGAATTGCCTTGGCTCCTTCATATCCCACTAA
>PKYZ01000379.1:0-14260 GCA_003132865.1 Bryobacterales bacterium | reverse complement strand
TCATCAAGTATAGAGAGTTTCCGTCTCAGCCGATCCCAGACTTAGCCCGTCAATTCTGCTTAGAACGAAACTCAGACGTAACCTTTTTGTGATGATTTTGTTGGGGCTTGGCGTGTACCTTTTCTTACCCCAGTTCGCCAGAATCGAGCATGCGTTACGGGTGGTTTCCACTCTGAGCATTCCCCTCGTCGCGCTTGCTATCGGAGCGCAAGTGGCGAGTTACCTCGGCAGTGGTCATCCTGTTAAGGATAGGGATTAAGCCAGCAGCCAAATATTTGGAACTGCCAGCATGAGAAGCTGTAAAAAAATCGGAATGATAGCCGGGTTGGCAGACGAAAGCGNNATGGTTTACATCCTGGTGGGGCAGGCGCTTTCGCCTGCCAACCGATTTATCCACAGCTTCTTGGAAAACCAACCGTCATTCTCGGCGGCATCGGAGTTGTCAGCGAAGTTGTGGATCTGATATCAGAGCAGGCCAAGCATGTAGGCGATGAGGAGAATTATTAGAACCGTCCCCAGTCCTATACCAGCCCCGCCACCGGGACCCCAGCGGCTATGGCCGTAATATCCTCCACCGGCGCCAAAGAGCAGTACCAAAATGATAATCAGTATCAGCATATCGTTCTCCTTTTCTTCTGAATCCTAGGCCGGGTACGGCCCGGCCTGTGAATTGTTTCGCCGAAACGCGGAACCGGCCAGGAACCCAATGCTAGCGGCCAAAACCAGGAACGCGGTTGGATTCCTGACAATCACCTGCCGGAGGTTACTGAGCATGCCTCCCAGGTCGTGATCGCGCATATATGCAGCGGTGGAATCCAGGTTGCCGGCCGCGTTCTCCGACATAGTCTCTATCGTCTTGGCCCCCGCGCGTCCGGTGGTTCGAACCGAGCAAGCCGCGTTTTCGAGCGCGTCGGCTGTTCCCTCTCGGGCTTCATCCAACTTCTCAGCGGCGGCGAGGCCAAAATCCTTCACTCGCTCCTGGGCGCGAGACAGAGTTGCGCCCGCTCTAGTTGCCGTATCTGTTAGATTCATTCTTTCCTCCAATTGTGTTTTACAAAACTCTTGTTCGCGGCGGCTCCGCTCGGATCTCTTGAAGTGCACGGCTGTGGCCGTTACAGGAATGCCAAAGGATGCGGCAAGGTAGAGGCGAATGTATGTTCGCCGTAAGAAAAACTGACCGCACCGGGTCACGTGACCATATATGGTTATGGACAGTTGCGTTATTGGCGCTGGAAGACCAAGCTGATCGGCTTTCGCTCGGGCCTTTCGACGCTAACGATCATGGCGCCATCCGGGGCCAGGCTGTAGCGTTCGATAGTAACCGCACCGGATTGAGTGGTGGTCACCTTCAAGACGTCGTGATCCCAGCTGGTCTTGCTCTTGAGGTCTTTGCCGGTGTGGATAGTGGCGTTGTGCTCGCTGTCGGTGACGTCGTTGTAGTAAAACGTCTCGGTGGCGCCTTCATACACGAAACTGCGAGAGACGATGATGATGCCGTCCCGGTCGGCGATCGTCACGGTGCCGGTTTGGACGACGGGCTGGCCGGCAAAATCGCTCTGGGCGGGCACCAGCGTCCAGGTGCCGTTCAGGGCGCTGTGGTCGCGCGCGAAGGCGGAGAACGCGAAGAGGAGGGTCGTCAAGACGGCTCCGGTAATTGAAGTAGTTGAATATGTCCTCATGATTTCTTTCCAGAGGCTAAGTTTTGACGCAATTGGCTGTAGTGCCAGGAATGCGAGAGCACGCGCGGTACCGTTCAGGTGAAAACGGCGGCGCAGGCGGGAGCTGAGGATCTGGCGAAGGTTGCCCCGCGTGTCAGAGCAACGCATGCCGGCGATAGAACCAGGTCTTGACGGCTTGCACCAGGAAAAGATAGGTCAGGGTCAGTAGCGAAATCGCACCCAGTAACGACAGCGGTAATGGAATGAACCCAAGTACAGCGCCCAGGCGCGTATACGGCAGGACGGCGCCGGCCACGGAGACGGCCGCAACCGCAATCAGCAACCGCCCGCTCGGCCGGCTCTTGAAAGGGTTGCCGGCCGTCCGGATCACAAACACTACCAGCGTCTGCGTAACCAGGGATTCCACGAACCACCCGGTCCGGAACAGCGGCGCGTTGGTGGAAGCGTGGAACAGCCAGAGGAGGACTCCGAAAGTGAGGAAATCGTAGATGGAGCTGATGGGGCCGATGATCGTCATAAACTGGCGAATGAACCCAATTTGCCACCGCTTGGGCTTGTGCACCAGGGCCGGATCGACGTTATCGCCGGGGACAGCGACCTGTGAAGTGTCATAAAGAAAATTGTTCAGCAGGATTTGAGTCGGCAACATTGGAAGGAATGGCAGGAAAAGCGATGCCGCAGCCATGCTGAACATATTGCCGAAGTTTGAGCTGGTGCTCATGATGATGTACTTCATGATGTTGGCGAAGCACCGCCGTCCCTCGATTACCCCCTCGTTCAGGACTGCCAGGTCCTTTTCCAGCAGGATGATTTTCGCGGCATCTTTGGCCACATCCACGCCATTCATTACGGAAATGCCGACGTCCGCGGTGTGCAGTGACGGAGCATCGTTGATGCCGTCACCGATGTACCCCACGACGTGCCCGCGTGCCTTCAGACCGAGGATCACCCGGTTCTTTTGTTCCGGAGACACACGCGCGAAGATGGCGCCATGCTCCGCCTGGTAAGCCAGGGCGGCGTCGTCCATCGTGTCCACCTGGTTGCCGGTGACAATGCGGTCGGTAGCCAACCCGACATCGTGCGCTACCTTCTGCGTCACGTACTGATTGTCGCCGGTCATGATGAGCACGGAAACGCCGTTCTTTTTCAGCGCTTCGAGAACCGCAAGAATTCCCTCCTTGGGCGGGTCGAGGAATGCCGCAAACCCGGCCAGCGTCATCTCCTGCTCGGCAGCGAGCGCATAAGCACCCTGCTGGTCCACCTTCCGGACTGCGACTCCCAGGGTGCGGAATCCGTCGGCACTCAACTTCTTGAAGGTCTCCGCCGCCTGGGCTCGCCGGCCTTCGTCGAACGGTTGGGACGCTCCGTCAATCATGACGGTCCCGCAGATGGCAAAGACGCTTTCCGCCTCGCCCTTGGTAATGAGGAGGTGCTCGCCGCCACGCCGCACCACCACGGATAGGCGCTTGCGATTGAAGTCGAAGGGGATCTCGTCCACCTTCTCATACTCCGCTATGGCAGGACGCTGATACTTCAGGATGGCGTCGTCCAGCGGGCTCTTGATGCCGGCTTGAAAGTAACTGTTCAGGTAGACGAACCGGAGGACGTCTTCGCTGTCCTGACCGTAAATGTCCACGTGCTTGTCCAGCACGATCTCGCCTTCGGTCAGGGTTCCGGTTTTGTCGCTGCAAAGAATCTCCACGCTGCCGAAGTCCTCGATCGCCGAAAGCTGCTTGACCAGAACCTTCTTCTTGGCCATCCGCCGCGCGCCCTGCGCCAGCGTGATCGTGATGATCATCGGCATCATCTCGGGCGTCATCCCGACGGCCAGGGCGATAGAGAACAAAAACGATTCCAGCACCGGACGGTGTAAGACGATGTTCACCAGCAGGACGAAGAGCACCAGCAGCATGATCACTCGCGTGATCATCACCCCGAAGTGGCGTATGCCGCGGCCGAATTCGGTCTCCGGCGGCCGCGTGGACAGCCGTTGGGCGATCTCGCCGAAGGCGGTGTCTTTGCCTGTGCGAACGATGACTGCAGTGCCCATTCCCGTCTGCACGGCAGTCCCCAGGAAAACGCTGTTGCTGGCATCGCCAATGCCATGTTGCCCCTCTGGAAGATCAGCCGCCGCCTTGTCCACGGGCAAAGACTCCCCCGTGAGCGCGGATTCGCGCACATGCAGGTCCTTGGCGTCCAATAAACGGGCATCGGCTGGCGCCAAGTCACCGCAATTGAGCCGCACGATATCCCCCGGGACCAGCTCTGCGGTCGGCAACTCCGCTTCGTGTCCGTCGCGCAAAACCGCGGCAGTTGTAGCAACCTGCTTCCGAATATCCTCCACCGCATGCCGCGCCTGAAACTCCGTGTAGAAGTTCACTATCACGCTGAGCAGGACAATAGCGATGATGATCGAGCCGCCGACCGGATCACCCAACACAATCGAGATGGCGCTGGCAGCCAGGAGAATCAGAACAAGAGGATTGGCAAAAAAACGCAGAAAAGCGATCAGAGGCGCGAAGCGAGACTCTCCTACCAGACTGTTCGGTCCATGGAGACGCAGTCGCTGTTTCGCCTCGGCGGAAGTCAGTCCGGCTGGAGCTGCTTCGAGCAGCTTGAGTAGGTCCCGCAGGGGCATATCCCAGAAGCGGTCCAGCGTTTTGTCTGGTTTGCTCAGTGGCAGCCTCTCCGTGGATCCTGCGTGCTGTCTGGGCCTGACACCCCGCGCGCAAGGGTGTTGGACGACCTGGGGCTTGGTTGCACGGCTAGTGCCAAGTGCCTGCATATCAGACGATACCGGACAGCTTGCCGCTGCCGCCAGTCGACCTGCAGCAACTGCCGGGATCAGGTGCAGATTCTGCACCCTGCGCCAGTGGCACTCCCGGTCCGGCAGCGCCGGCTGGCACGCAGTCCCCATGTAGCTCGGCCCGCCGCTTTGGACCCGCTCTTGCAGTGATGCATGGGCGAGGAGCAAAAAGATGCTTTGGACAATCTGTATAATTTTGCTGGTTTTGTGGGCTGCGGGATTGGCAACCTCATACACCGCCGGCGGGCTGATTCACATCCTGTTGGTCATTGCGTTGGTAGTAATGGTAATCCGCCTGATTCAGGGGCGCAGGGTTCTTGGTTAGCGCCGATCGTGGCCGGATACGTACATCCGGTCCTGCAAGGCGGCCGGAATTTAGGGGCGCGTAATCAGTTTTAGGTTTACTCAATGCTGCAGTGCAGTTCGCCGGGAGCTCAGAACGTGGAACACTGCTTATCCGGACGCCGCGGTAGGCGGGCGCGAGCAACGCTTCCGGGCGTGGACAATTCAACAGAGGGGGGCGAGCAATAGCTTCGCGTGTCTGCACGGGTTGACGGAGGATGTGCGGAAGCGAGGTCTGCTGGGCGAGGTCGAGGTACGGACTCATGCGATCGACGAATCGGTGAGGCGGATTCCGCTTGACGAGATCGCGCGGCGGAAACCGGGCGGCGGGTTGCCGGGCCTTGGCCTGCCTGGTGGGCGTACAGACCAAACGCGCACGGACCGCGGCGGTGAGACACTGTCGACTTGGCGTGGGCAGTGCATACGGCGCCGCCGAAAGCCATGATTGGCCGCTGATCTGTGCCAGAGGAGGTTGAGCATGAGTCTGCACATCGAACAGCGGGAAAGCGAAGGCATCGTCATTCTTGACCTGAAAGGCCCGCTCACTTTGGGGCATGGAGATTTGGATCTGCGCGACACACTGCATGCCCTGCATCAATCCGGCAAGGTCAATATGGTTTTAAATCTCAAAGATGTCAGCCACATTGACAGCACTGGGCTGGGGACGTTGGTGTTTGGGCTCGCCAGACTGCGCAAGGCCGGTGGAAAGCTGGCGCTGGTAAACCTCAACCGGTCGCATCTGGAGTTGTTTTCGTTGACCAAGCTGGCCATCGCCTTTGAGTTCTTCGATAATGAGCAGGAGGCGGTGAACAGCTTCTTCCCGGATCGAGCCGTGAAGCCCTTCGACATCCTCAACTTCATTCAGCACAAAGACGATCGCAATTCGGAGTTGGGCGTCCGTTCCGCCGAGACCTGCTAGAATAGAAGGCGATGCCCCGACTGCCCGCCGTTTCGGGCCGGATACTCATCGTCGACGACGACGAGCGCCAGCGTACCGCCTTGGCTGCCATGCTTTCCGATTGTGACTTTGAAACGCAGGTCGCGGGCGACGGGCAGGAAGCGCTGGAACGGCTCACTGCCTTCAACGCGGACGTCATCGTTGCGGATTTGGTTATGCCGCGCATGGACGGCTTTGAACTGCTCCGGTATTTGAAGGAACGCGGCGACCTCACTCCGGCAATTGCGCTTACCGGATTCGGCAGCATGGACAAGGCGCTGTCCGCCGTTCACGACCTCAAGGCGTTCTGGTACCTGGAGAAGCCCGTGGAACCGCGCACCTTCAAGACCCTTCTGGAACGCGCGATTCGCTACAAGAGAAGCCTGCAGAAAACCGACGAACTTAAGCGGGACCTCAGCCTTCGCGGCGTACTCGGGGACTTGGTAGGAACCTCCCCGGCGATGCAGCAGATCTTTTCGTTAATCAGGCAGGTGGCGCCCACTTCAGCGCCCGTATTGATCCGTGGAGAGAGTGGCACTGGAAAGGAGTTGGTTGCGCGGGAGATCCATAAGTGCAGCTCCCGCGGTGATGGGCCTTTCGTCGCTATCAATGCAGCCGCCTTACCCGAGGCTCTGGTTGAGAGCGAGTTGTTCGGCCACGAGAAAGGTGCGTTTACGGGAGCCATGGAGCGTTCCGCCGGTTGCTTTGAGCAGGCTCACGGAGGCACTCTGTTTCTCGACGAGATCGGCGAGATGCCGCAGTCCACGCAACCAAAGCTGCTGCGCGTTCTCGAGGACTTGCGGGTGCGGCGACTTGGCGGTAAGCATGAAATCGCAGTAGACGCTCGGGTACTTGCCGCGACCAGTCAGGAACTCGGAACGCATTTGCGCGAAGAACTTTACTATCGGTTGAGTGTATTCCAGATCGTAGTTCCGCCGCTGCGTGAACATAAGGAAGATATCGCGCCGATCGCCGATGTCATGCTGCAGAATCTGAACAAGAAACACGGCACGCGCATTACAGGACTCGATGCGGAGGTGCTGGATGTTTTTTATCGGTACGATTGGCCTGGCAATGTGCGGGAGCTGCGCAATATTCTGGAGCGAGCCATCATCCTGGCAGGCGAAGGTTTGATCCGCCTGACGGACCTGCCTTCCCCTACGTTCGGTGTAAGCCCCGGCCCGTATACCCGGCCGTCAACCGGCCATGACGGTCATATAATGCTCCAGCCTGGCCAGCCACTCATGAAACTCGAAGAGGCTTACATCAAACTCACCCTCGAGCACGTGCGCGGCAATCGCAAACTGGCCGCCGAGATGTTGGGGATCAGCTTGCGGACGCTGCAGAACCGGATCGCCGCACTGCGCCAAGAGGCGAAGGCGACAACTCCCGGCTCATGAACGGCTTGCCTCGGCGCAGTCCTGATCCGGTTCTGCCGCCGTGCTGCATGCCACCCGGAGATGCTTGCTTACAGGCTCAGAACAGGCTGCACCAACATTCCAGTATATTAGGGGAGGGATCGAGAATCGGAGTTGGCCGTTACTCCGCCATGCCCGATCGGCGCTAAACTCAGCGCGTCGCGTGACGAAACGCGATCTGGCCGATCTTCTTCGCCAAAATAATCACGGTGTTTGGGGCGTCGTGCCAACCGGCCGCCGCCATTAAATTACAGGATCGACGTTGCGGAGCGTTACCTGCGCGGCGATGGGCCGGGCGATGGGGCCGCGCCAGCGACATCCTGGGGAAACATCTCGACACGCTGGGTTGGACCGCCGCGGCGCCGCGGCTTGCCTTTGCGGCAATCCGAGCGTGATTCAGCAAGGAGCCAATGAAGAAGGAGCAGTACTGGGTGGAGGCGGTAAGGACTTCGTCCGGGTGAACGATTCGGCAAGCGGGCCTGCTGACTTGGCCATCGGTACCGATACCGGCGGTTGCGCGACTCAGCGCCGCGATTGGCGATGCGCGCCGCCGCCCAGCCCGCCCAGATCAATGATCACCGCGATCAGCAGCCACAAAAGATTGATTCCCGCCGTCGGCATGCCGCTGTTGAGCTCCCATGCGTAGACGATCGTGGTGAGCGGCAGGAAAATGAAGCCGAGTACCGGCAGCAGCAAACCACCGTGGAATGCGCGCTGCAGGTAGGTCGAGAAGAACCACATCAACGCGAGCGCGATGCGCGGAAACAGCAGGATGACGAGCAGGAGGAAGCAGGGCATAGTTCAGTCTCAAGCCGGGCAGCACGAGCCCGTGAACTGCGATGATACCAGATTCGCGTCCCGGAAGCGCGCGGCATGTTCGAGCCGGAACCAGAGCTTCGAAAAGCTTCCCGTTACGGCCGCACGCGCTTCCTCAGCCCGGAAGGGTCCACGCGATCCTCCGTCCGCCACTGCACCTTAGCCCCGGTGGAGCACGGAGCGCTTCACGAAGCCGGTGGCAAATGGGGCCGGATCGTATGGCTGAAAGGCTGAACCAGCGATAAGATAAGTCATGGCGCTCGAATTGCTTAAAATCCGCCTCGTTAGACTCTTCTGGGTTACCCGCCATTGGGAAGTTGAATTCGATCCCCTTCAGGATTGGGGCCGCCAAACCATCACTGGTCTGGGCAGGGATGCGACCCCGACTGCGCGCCAGGTTGCCGTGTTGAGGCAGTTTAACGCGGAATACGATTTCAGCGAGTCGGATTGGAGAACTGAAGCCGCTCCCCCGGAATCCGATGGCGGTTAAACAGAACGCCATAGGTAATTGCGCATCCGCTCCCTGACGGGGCGCCCTCTGGGCCNNCCGAATGGGTGTGGTACCGAGCCGCGCGCGTAAGCAAGCGGTTGTCGCGCAAACGATAGCGTCGCCGTGTTTAGCTGCCGCCGGTTCGCGTGGCCTTCCCACTGCGGCGGGTGACAAGATGGAGAGTTACTCGACCCCTTCTCGTGGGTTTGCGGCCTGCCCCCGTGCCAGGAACTGGCCTATACTGAAGAGAATTCCCATGAGCGAGCCTTACCTGGGCCTCCTGATTGGCGCCGCGCCCGATCTGCCGCCGCTGTTTGAAAGCCAGTCGGACGATCTCGAATGGATGGTCGTGCAGACATCGAGTCTTACGGTCGCATTGAACTGCCTGCGCAGGCGGACGTACCATCTGGTTATCGCCGAACACCAGCAGGCTTCCGGCGCCGGCAGCGATCTAGTGGCTGCCATCCGCGAAGCCCAGCCCGGCGTGAAGGTCATCGTCATCGACTCTGTCCCCAGTAATGCCGATGTGATCGAGGCGATCGAGCAGAAGGCATTCAGCTATTTCAGCAGGCCCTTTGACCCCGCCGCGGTCCGGGACATGATGCAACGCGCCGTCACCGAACTGGGCTGGGACGATGGAATTCGGGTCCTGTCTGCCGAGCCCGAGTTCCTCACTCTTAAAGTCCGCTGTAACATCCCGACAGCCGAACGCTTGCAGCATTTTTTCGAGGAGTTGAAGAACGACCTCGATCCGGAGGAGCGCAGCCACATCGCCATGGCGCTTCGCGAAATGCTCCTCAACGCCATAGAGCACGGTGGCAAACTCGATCCTAACGAGTGGGTCCGCGTCTCGCGCGTTCGCAGCCACCGTTCGCTGGTCTACTACATGGAAGACCCCGGAACGGGGTTCTCTCGCTCTGCGCTCGAGCACGCCGCGGTTGCCAACTCCGATGAGTCGCCTCTCGAGCACCTCAAAATCCGCAAGAGGGCGGGAATGCGCGTGGGCGGCTTCGGGATGCTTATCGCGAAAAAGCTCGTCGACGAAGTCATCTATAACCAAAAGGGCAACGAGGTCATTCTGGTCAAGTACCTCGATTGACCTTCTGCCCGCGCGACCCTGCTGGAGCGGCGGGAGACCAGGAAGCTCCATCAAAGGCGGCGCTATAACGGCGTCTGCACCGGCGACAAGATCGACGGACGGCACTTCGATTCTTACGTGCCTGCCAATCGGCGTCGCCCGCGCGAAAGGCGCTTCCAATCGGGACTGCAAATGCAAAGAGGTAATCTGTGAATCTCAAAATTCTGGTTCCGATCTCTCTCATCGGTCTGGCGGTATCGTGCTCCTCCCGTAGGGATGGCGCACAGGCGCCGGAGGCCGTCATCCCTGTCAAAGTTGGGAACGTTCGCCGCATTCACACTACCCAAACGGTTCCGGTCGGCGGGTGCGTGCTCTCCTGGAAGAACGCTTCGAATGGTGCCTTCGTCGTTTCGGGCAAAGTGGTTGAGGAGGGCATCCACTCCGCCAGGTTTGGCTACCAGTTCCGGAGTATGTCGCTGCAACTCGGCCAAGCAGTGCCCGACAGTCCGGCGGGTGTGGATCGGGGTCACAGAACTCCTGTTTCTCCCCAAGGATCGGAACGCCAGGCCACTCCACGCCAGACCACTGCATTTTGGCCTAAAGCGCCGACGTGGCTTTGAGCGGATCGACTACCACCCAAATACGCTCTCAAGGTACTCGATTTCGTCGAGGCAATGGCGGCAAGTTCTTGAATCTGTATGGTGGGCGGTCGCGGGCTCGAACCGCGGACCTCCTGCTTGTAAGGCAGGCGCTCTAACCGGCTGAGCTAACCGCCCACTGCGCTTGATCCCTATTCTACGACACTTGCACGCGCCGAATCCGTTAGGTTGCCGTGACGCGTTGCGCGACGCTCTACGGCTTACGGTCCCGCCCATGCACCA
Organism: Bryobacterales bacterium; assembly: GCA_003132865.1. Next base: position 3,813 of record PKYZ01000379.1, on the reverse strand, counting down.
TGGGGACGAATTGCACGGTGGTGACCGTGCGCCGGCGAATGGCGCAGTTGGCTGTCTTGTCGATTACAACCAGGTCTTGTGGCCGCATAGCGCCGCCCACCGGCGCGACTAACCGTCCCCCGCACGCGAGCTGATCGAGCAGCGCCTGCGGCACTTCCGGCGGAGCCGCCGTCAGGATGATGCGATCGAAAGGCGCTCGCTCAGGCCAGCCCCGGTAGCCGTCACCCTGCCGTACGGTCACGTTGGCGTAACCCAGTTCGGCTAGCAGTGCGGCTGCCGACCGCGCCAGCTCCGGTACGATCTCGATCGTGTACACGTGCCCGGCCAGTTGCGCCAGCACTGCCGCTTGGTATCCCGAGCCTGTGCCAATCTCCAACACGCTGTGCCCTCTTCCGGCTTCCAGCAGTTCCGTCATCATGCCCACGACGAATGGCTGCGAGATCGTGACACCGTGTCCGATCGGTAAGGGCGTATCGTCGTAGGCGTGCTTGCGCCAACCTGCGGGCACAAAACGTTCCCGCGGCGTGTCCCGCATGACCCGCAGCACATCCGCGTCGCTCACACCGCGGGCTTCGATCTGCTCGCGGACCATCCTGTCCCGCTTGGCCGCAAATGGGTCGGCCGCGGATGGGTCGGCCGCGAACCACACGAGCGCGGCCGCCAGCATCCGTTGCACAACGATCTGCATCACGCTCCCAAATGTAACTCCAATCGCCGGCGCCCGGTCGACCGCGCTGCGATGCGCTGCGCCCGGCCCTCGCGTCTCGGCTACAATCAAACTAGTGTCCCCAGAGGTCTCCAGCATTCCCGAAGCTCCACCCCTATCCCCGCCCCCCGACCGCATCGAGCAGTTGTATCGGGAACTGGAAGACAAGATCCGCGAGTACCGCCCGCGCGACGATCTCGCCCCCGTCGAAAAGGCCTTCCGCACCGCCGCTGAGCTTCACAAAGGCCAGTTGCGCCAGTCCGGCGAGCCGTACATGGTGCATCCCCTCATGGTGGCCCACATCCTGGCCGGCATGCGCATGGATCTAGTGACCATCGAGACCGGACTGCTGCACGACCTGGTGGAAGACACCCGCATGACGCCCGACGAAATCCGCAAGGGCTTCGGCGACGAGGTGGCGCGCTGCGTGGATGGCGTCACCAAGCTCAGCAAGCTGGACATCTTCAACGCGGAAGAACGGCAGGCCGAGAGCTTTCGCAAAATGCTGTTGGCCATGGTCGACGACATCCGCGTCATCATCGTGAAGCTGGCGGACCGCCTGCACAACATGCGCACGCTCGGGTACCTGAGCGCAGAGCGCCGGGCGCACGTGGCCACCGAGACCATCGAAATCTACGCCCCCATCTCGCACCGCCTCGGCATGGGCAAAGTGCGCGGCGAGTTGGAAGACCTCGCCTTCCTCCATCTGGATCCGGAAGCCTTCGCGGAGATCGCCCAAACCATCGAATCGAAGCGCCACTCCAACGAAGAATTCCTGAACGAGATCCGCACCACCGTCGAGAGCGAGCTGCGCCGCGAAGGCATTCCCGCGCGCGTGGAAGGCCGCCTCAAGCGGCCGTATTCCATCTATCAGAAGATCAAGCGCCAGAAAATCGCCATCGAGCAGGTCTACGACCTGATGGCGCTGCGTATCGTCACCGACTCGGTGAAGAACTGCTACGCCGCCCTGGGCGTGATCCACAACGAGTGGCGGCCCATTCCCGGCCGCATCAAGGACTTCATCGCCATCCCCCGCCCCAATCTCTACCAGTCGCTGCATACCTCCGTGGTGGGGCCGCACGGCCAGCACTTCGAAGTGCAGATCCGCACCGAGGAAATGCACCGCATCGCCGAGGAGGGCATTGCGGCCCACTGGAAATACAAGGAAGGCAAGAAGGGGCCCGCGCCCGACGATCAGCGCATCGCCTGGCTGCGCCATCTGGTCGAGTGGCAGCACGACATGCAGGACCCCGCCGAGTTCATGTCCACCCTCAAGGTGGACCTTTACCCGGAGGAGGTCTACACCTTCACGCCGCGCGGCAAGGTGATCGTGCTGCCGCGCGACGCCACCCCCATCGATTTCGCCTACACCATTCACTCCGATGTCGGCCAGACCTGCGTGGGCGCCAAGGTCAACGGCCGCATCGTGCCGCTGCGCTATGCGCTGCGCAATGGCGACATCGTCGAGATCATGACCCAGGCCGGCCACCTGCCCAGCAAGGATTGGCTGACGCTGGTCAAGACCGCGAAGGCCCGCAACAAGATCAAGCACGTCATCAACACCAGCGAGCGGCTGAAGGCCATCGAGATCGGCGAGAAATACCTGGAGAAGGAAGCCCGTCGACTCGGAGTGCAACTGGGAAAAATCTCCAAGGGCAGCCTCGAGAGCGTGGCCGGCGACTACGGCTACGGCAAGATCGAGGATCTGTACGCCGCCTTGGGCTACGGCAAGTATTCCGCGCGCCAGGTGCTGCAAAAACTGGCGCCCGGGCAGGTGCTGCCGGAATCCGCGGAGGTGTCGAAGGCGCCCGCGCCGCAACCGGAAACCGTGCCCGCTCCAGCCGGGGCGCCGCGCGGTCCGGATGGCGACGCCGTCATCCGCGTCAAAGGCATGGACGATCTTCTCGTATACCGCGCCAAGTGCTGCAATCCGATTCGCGGCGAGGCCATCGTCGGCTATGTCACGCGCGGCAAGGGCGTGGCGGTGCATTCCAAGGTATGCACCAACGTGCAAAACCTGATGTACGACGTGGAGCGCAAGATCGAAGTGGAATGGGCCCGCAGCGCCTCGGACGCCTTCCCCGTGAAGATCCTGGTCCACACGGACGACCGTCCCGGCATGTTGAACCAGATCACGTCCGTGCTCTCCGATGAGAACACGAACATTCGCAGCCTGGAAGCCAAAACCGAGACCGAGGCGGACGGCGCGCTGGTGGAGATGACCGTGGACGTGCGCGACAAAAAGCACCTGGAGAAGCTGGTGGGCGCCATGCGCCGCCTCTCGGGCGTGCGCGACGTGGAGCGGCTACAGAACTGACATGACCGGCGCCAGCGACCCCGAACACATCGCCATTTCGAAGTCGAAGGGCATCAAGATCGACTGGAAGGACCGGCATTCGAGCGAATACGGTATCGGCTATCTGCGCGACAAGTGCCCCTGCGCCACCTGTACCGGCGCGCACGGCACGCCGCCGCGCCAGCCGGAAAGCCCTACGAGCCCGGCTTCGCCGTTCCAGATGTACAAGCCCACGCTGAAGATGTTGAGCATCGAGCCGGTGGGCAACTACGCCATCCGCATCCACTGGAGCGACGGCCACTCGACCGGTCTGTACTCGTGGGAGCACCTGCGGAATATCTGCCCCTGCGCGGCGTGCCGGAAATGACGTGGTGGCACAGGCTTCAGCCCGTGAGCTTTCCCGCCTTTTGAGTGCATTCGCCACGAAACTAACCTTTTTTCTCGGCAAAGATGGCGGATCATGTGATTCTACACAGTTGTTACAGTAAACAGGGTGTGGTTAGCAGTTATTGACGTGAGTCCTTACTTCCGCATTGGTCGGCCTTACGGCCTTTGTCGGCGCCCCAGCCCCAAGCCCACAGCCGTCGAGCTGGTCGCACCACAAACTGGCGGCGCCTGGCGCGCCTCTCGGAGTGCCGTGACAGTCAACGGGCAGAGCGCCGTTGGCACATGTGGCCAATGACATCACTTCTCGCTCTGGGGGCCGCGCTCCTTGCGGGTGCGCAAGCATGGGCAGGACAACACACGCCGTTTTCGACTCATTTCCGGACGGCTGATACGGTCCTAGGTCCTGCCCCGTGCCCCCCGCCGT
>PKYZ01000508.1 GCA_003132865.1 Bryobacterales bacterium | reverse complement strand
TCGGGCGGCGCCACGCCCATGCTGCCGAAGAACGCTTACGGCTATATCCAGTGCAAGCAGCGCTACAGCTCGCAGGACGAAGTGCTGGCGGTGGCCAAAGGTTACCGCGACCGCGGTTTGCCGGCCGACGTGATGGTGGTCGACTGGTTCTATTGGACCAAGATGGGCCAGATCGACATGGACCCCGCCAAGTGGCCCGATCCGGCGGGGATGAACCGGCAGCTTCACGACATGGGCTTTCAGACCATGATCAGCGTATGGCCGCGCTTTCTGCCCGGCTCGCGCTATTACGACATGCTGCTGAAGAAGGGCTGGTTCGAGCAACTGGCGGACGGTACGCCCACCAACGGCTTGCCCTACGACCGCGCGGGGTCGGACATCGACACGACGAATCCGGAAGCGGCGCGTTGGTATTGGGAGACTATTCGCGATAATGTGCTGAGCAAGGGTTTCGACGCCTTGTGGATGGATGAGACCGAACCCGACCTGCCGCCTAACGGCAGCTACTTCCACATAGGACCGGGCACGCGCTACTTCAATATCTACCCGCTGTTTCATACGGCGGCGATTTATGACGGCTTCCGGCGCGACATGCAGAAGCGCGCGCTCATTCTTTCGCGCGACGCTTACCTGGGCGCGCAACGCAACGGAACGCTGTTCTGGTCGTCGGACATTTATCCGACTTGGGACACGCTGAAGCGCCAGATACCTACCGGGCTGGACGTTGCCGCGTCCGGCTTCGCTTACTGGACCAACGACATTGGCGGCTGGCAGTATTTGCCCGCCGAGCATCATCCGGAGCATGCTCCGCTGCTCGATCCCAGTGATGCGCGCGACAACGTGGGCAGCTATGACGACTATCCGGAGTTATACACGCGCTGGTTTGAATACGCCGCGTTTCTGCCGGTCTTCCGCACGCACGGCAGCCGCAAGTACAACGAAGTCTGGTCGTATGGTAAGGCGGCCGAACCGATTCTGGAGAAATATCTGAAGCTGCGGTACCAGCTTATGCCTTACATTTACTCGCTCGGGTTTAGGACGCATGAGTCCGGCGCGCCCTACATGCGCGCGCTGTTCATGGATNNCCGGCGTTTCTGGTGGCTCCGGTGACGGAGCAAGGCGCCACCAGCCGGACGGTATATCTGCCGGCAGGCACGGACTGGTATAACTACTGGACGAAGGAACGCGTGCGCGGCGGGCAGAGCATTAAGGTGAATGCGCCGATCGAGACTTTGCCGCTGTTTGTGCGCGCCGGTTCTATCGTGCCGCTTGGCGAGCCTGTCACCAGCACGAGTGAGACGCAGAAGCTGGCGCGGGTGCGCGTGTATGCGGGCGCGGACGGTAACTTCATACTGTACAGCGACGATGGCAAGACTTACGCCTACGAGCATGGGGATGCGAGTATTACCCGCTTGCACTGGGACGATGCCGCTCGCAGGCTAACGGGAACCGATAAGGGTATTGTCGAAGTCATCGGGAAGTAGCCGAGCGTCGACACGAGTGTCTGAGGTTCCCGGAAGATCGCTGGCAGACCTCATGCTGGTGGAGAATTTCAGGTAGCCGCGAAGAGGCGGCCTGAGAGGCCGCCGCAGGCCGCGGGCCTGCCCCACTAAAGACTTAGTATTTAGGGACGGAGGGGTCGACTTTGTCGCTCCAGGCCAGGATACCGCCTTTCATGTTGCGGGCGCGGTAGCCGGCCTTCTTCAGTAAGTCGACGGCTTTGGCGCTGCGCATGCCGCTCTTGCAGTGGGCCACGATCTCAATATCGCGATCCAACTCGTTGACGCGCTGCGGGAGTTGGCCCAGCGGAATCAGCTTTGCGTACGGAATGCGACAGATCTGGTATTCGTGCGGCTCGCGCACGTCGATCAGCACGAACGAATCGCCGCGATCGATCCTGGCTTTGACTTCGACGGCATCGATATCGCCTTCCACGGCCGCGGGCGGTTGTTGCGGGATGCCGCAGAACTGCTGATAGTCGATGAGCTTCGTAACGGTGGGATGCTCGCCGCACACAGGGCATTCCGGATTTTTGCGCAGCTTCAACTGGCGGAAGCGCATGGCCAGCGCATCGTACAGCAACAAGCGGCCGACGAGCGGCTCGCCGATGCCCAGGATCAGCTTCACGGTTTCGGTGGCCTGAATCAGCCCGATGGTGCCCGGCAGAATTCCGAGCACGCCGCCTTCGGCGCAACTCGGCACCAGGCCGGGAGGCGGCGGCTCCGGATACAGGCAGCGGTAGCACGGCCCACCCGCGTAAGCGAACACGGTGGCCTGCCCTTCGAAACGGAAGATCGACCCGTAGACGTTGGGCTTTCCCAGCAGGACGCAGGCGTCGTTCACCAGGTAGCGGGTGGGGAAATTGTCGGTGCCGTCCACGATGATGTCGTAGTCGCGCAGAATGTCGAGCGCGTTCTCGCTCGACAGCGCGACTTCGTGCTTGTCGATGCGGACGAACGGATTGATCTCGCGCATGCGGTCGGCGGCCGAATCGAGCTTCTTGCGGCCGACGTCGCTGGTGCCGTGGATGACCTGGCGCTGCAGATTGGTGAAATCCACCACGTCGAAATCGACCAGGCCGATGCGGCCGACACCGGCGGCCGCGAGATACAAGCCCAGCGGCGCGCCCAGACCGCCGGTCCCTACCAGAAGCACTTTGGCGGCCTTCAACTTGAGCTGGCCTTCGGTGCCGACCTCGGGCATGATCAGGTGACGGCTGTAGCGCAGGATCTCGTCCTTTGTGAGGGCCAATTCGCTAGCCGGGGTGGCAGGTTCGCGAGGCGCGGTAACAGAGCCGCCGGCGATCGACGGCACGATTGACACGGTGTCGCCATCCTTCACGGGGGTGGCATCCTTCTCCAGATAGCGGATGTCCTCGTCGTTCAAATAAACATTCACGAAGCTGCGCAGTTTGCCTTCATCGTTGTAGAGCTGCCGGCGCAGATCCGGGTGCTGGGTGGTGAGGGCGGTCAGCACTTCGCCCACGGTCGAGCCGGTCAGCTCGACGGAGTCCTGCTTGCCTGCGTATTGCCGCAGGGGTGTGGGAATCAGAACTTTGGCCATGTTAGTGAGTCATACTCCAGAGCCGGCTAAAAGCCGGCTGCGGGCACGATTGCCCGCCCTCCAATTGTCAACTCCTCGCGCTCCGCTTTGGTTTGCTCGGCATCCGGCAGCCAGCTATTGGCGTGATCGAATGCGCCGTTGCGTATGGAGAGCACTACAAAAGAATACCAAGGACAGGAGTTCTTCAGATCGGTCTGGGAGAAATAGGCGTCGCAGTCGGGATGCGAATGGTAGATGCCGACTAGGTCCAGTTTGCGGCTGCGGGCGTCTTTGTCGGCGCGGAGCAGGTCTTCGGGACGCAATTCGTAGCGGCTGCCGTGCGCGCCGGCGTAGGCGTTTTCAAGCGGCAAGGCGATGCGGACGGTCTTCTGTCCATCATCGATGGCACCCAACATTGCCCCGCAGCATTCGTTCGGATAGGTGGCCTGCGCGTGGGCCACCATCTCGCGCCAGGCGTCGGGTTCGATGCGAATCATTCGGCTTCACGCCTCGTCCCAGAATTGGTCGCTGAGATACTTCTCGGCGCTATCGCAAAGCACGGTCACGATCATGCCCTCGCGGCCCTCGGCATGCAACTGGCGCGCGATTTGCAGGGCGGCAACCACGTTGCATCCGGACGAAATCCCTACCAGCAGACCCTCTTCGCGCGCCAGGCGGCGCACCATGGCGTAGGCTTCCTCAGTCTCCAGCCAGATGTTGCCGTCGGCGAGGGAGGGATCGTAGATGCCGGGCACGATGGCGGTGGGCATATGCTTCAATCCTTCCAGGCCATGGAAGCCGCTGGAAGGCTGCCCGGAGTAGCATTTCACGTGCGGCAGATCGCGATGCAGGCGGCGGCTGACGCCGGTGAATGTTCCGCTGGTGCCCATGGCCGCCACGAAGTGCGTTAGCAGGCCGCTGGTTTGTTCAACGATCTCGCGGCCGGTGGTTTCGAAATGCGCCTTCCAGTTCGCCGGGTTGTTGTACTGATCGGGGTAGAAGTAGAGGTCGGGGTCGGCCTCGTAGATCTCGCGGCACTTGCGTATGGCGCCGTCGGAACCTTCGCCCGGGTCGCTGAAGACCATCTCCGCGCCGTAGGCCTTCAGGATGCGCTTGCGCTCGATGGAAGCGTTGGCCGGCAGGCACAATTTGACCCGGTAGCCGCGCGCGGCGCCGACCATGGCGTAGGCGATGCCGGTGTTGCCGCTGGTGGCGTCCAGGATGATGTGCTCGGGACGCAGGCGGCCGGTGCGCTCGCCGTCGAGGATCATGTTGAGGCCGGCGCGATCCTTGACGGATCCGCCGGGGTTGAAGTATTCCGCCTTGGCGTAGATGGCGACGCCGGGGGCGTCGCGGCCGATCTTGCCGATCTTATCGAGACGCAGCAACGGGGTGTTGCCGATGGTGGACAGCAGGTGTTGGGCCTGCGTGCGGACGGGTTCGGGGACGAGAGCGGCTGCCATAGTCTACTTGGTTTGGATTAGCGCGCGGCGCGGCTGGATGCAGGATTCATGCTGGTATCATAGCAAAGTCTGTTGAGATTGGGGGGATTGTGCGTGATTGTGCGCGATTGTGCGTTCCGGCGCGTCGGGATGCTTCTGTACGAACAAAGCCAATTCGTACCTTTCTGCTTCATATTCTTTATGTTACAGGCAATTCTCTGGCACCCTTCGTCGGAGCGCATCAGGCGTGGCCCCGTGGGTGAGACACGGCTCGTTGGCGCGTCGGTTTCCGTGTTTTGACGAACAAATCCCATGGCGCCGATAGCAAATGGCTGGCATGGTTCCGGCGACGATTTGTTTGGCCGTTTTCCATGGGTGGCCAGCTTCCTGGCAAAAATGGAGGCGAATGGCGGTCGGGCAGTTCGCGCGAAAGTTTTCCACCGAACAAACCCAATGGTGTTAAGTCTTTTATTTTCATGATCCAAAGTCTCGTTTCCAGACACCTCCGGCCGGGCCGGTACCGCGGGAATTTTCGGAAATGTCAATTTACGCCTTTGCCAGCCGGTGGGGATAGAGGCGAGTCGGTCCGAGTGCTTCCAATTTCAGGCTAGCACGGGGGGTGGCGATTTCCGGGCTTGCGACGCTCTGGCAGGGGCGGCAAGTGATTGTAAATACAGGCTATGGGCGCTTTCGCGCCGATGCGTGAACGGGTTCCGCCGTGCCGAGGATTTTGGCGAGCGTCAGGCCGCGGAGATCTTCCAGGAGGACGTCTGGGGAGTAGGCGAGGAGGTCGTCTCGGGTCGAGATTCCGGTATGGACGGCGACGGAGCGGATGCCGTTCCGCTGGGCGGCAATGATATCGCTGGGCGCGTCGCCCACCAGCGCGATGGGGGTGTGGCGGACGATCCAGCCTTGTGCGCGCGCGTGGCGGATGGCGAGGCGGGCCAGCCCGGCGCGGTCCTTGGCCATTTGGCCGAAGGCTCCGAAGCGGAAGTACTGCTTCAGCCCAGCGCGGTCGAGCTTCTTCCATCCGATGCGGGTGAGGTTGCCGGTGACCAGTCCGAGCAGCACGCCGCAGTGTTGCAGGCGGCGCAGGAGGGCGCGCACGCCGGGGCAGGTTTTGCGCTGGAGGTTGGGGACGCTGCGTACGTAGACATGCTGCGCACGGCGGACGATCTCAGGCATGGCGCGGCGAATGGAGGCCGGGGGGGCGCCGGCGTCGCGGAGCATGCGCGTGAGGATGTCGGGATCGAGCATGCCGTGGACAGGGATGCGATCAGTCGAGGTTTCGAGGCCGGTGACGCGGCGGACGGCATCGACGAGCGCCTGGCGATGGTGCGGCCCGGCGCGGCGGAGGAGGGTGCCGTCGATATCGAAGAGGATGAGGGCGGGGGCGAGATTCATGGGCGCGGTGGCTGGCATTTCATGATGGCGGAAACGGGGCGTGCGACGCAAGGGGCTGGGTGGGCGTTTAAAAGGCCGTTGCGAGGCGCCACGGTTGCGCGGGTTGGAGGTCCTTGCGTCCAAGTGATGCTCGGCCAACCTCCGAATGGTCCACGATTGGACCGGTGTGCCTAATCAGCTTTCCAGCACCAACCAGGACAAGAGTGGCGCCATGCCCTGGCCCTCGTTGTTCGCCCCGGATCAGTCGCGGACATGGCGCTTTTTGAGGCGCGATCCGCGGCATCCATCGCTTCATTTCAAGAAGGTTGGCAAGTTCTGGTCGGCTCGCACCGCGCGATCGGTGTCGAGGTGCCCGACGGTGTACTCTGGTTCTGGATCGGAACCCACTCAGAATACGATAGCCTCGCCTGCCTGTTGACAATCGGCCATACCTCAGTGTTGCCGCCAAGAGGTGGCCACGGGCAGTTCCCCGGAGACGAATCCGGCCGACGTCCAAATCGAATTTCGGACCGCTCGCAAGGGCAATAATGTACTTGACTAACCGGACGATTCGCGCCATGCTTGAAGTATGGAAAGCGCCTACGAACCCCAAACCCTCCAAGAGGCAATCGTCTACTTCGCCAGCCCCGACAACTGCCTGAACTACCTCGCCCGCAAGCGCTGGCCCAACGGCGTCACCTGCCCTACTTGCGGCTCTCAGAACGTGATTTTCTTGGCGAATCAGCGGCGCTGGAAGTGCAAGTGCAACCATGAACGCCCCCAGTTCTCCGTGAAGGTCGGAACGGTAATGGAAGATTCCCCCATCGGCCTGGACAAGTGGCTCGCCGCGATGTGGCAGATTGTGAACTGCAAAAACGGTATCAGTTCCTACAAAGTCCACCGCGCTATCGGGATCACTCAGAAATCCGCATGGTTCCTGGATCACCGCATCCGATTCGCTCTGGGACTCGCCCCCGGTAACAAACTGTCCGACCAAGTCGAGGCGGATGAAACCTTCATCGGTGGCAAGGGCCGCAACATGCACAAAGACAAGCGGGCCGAAAAGATTACCGGCACGGGCGGTACCGACAAAGCAGCGGTTATGGGGATCTTGGAGCGCGGCCCCAATAGCGTCGGTAGCAAGGTCCGCACGAAGGTTATTGACAACACCAAAAAGAAAACACTTCAGGCCGAGATCCGACAGCACGTACTCGCCGGGTCCGCGCTTTTCACCGATGCCCTACTCTCCTACGAAGGCTTAGACGAATTCCAGCATGAAGTGGTAGATCACGCGGTCGAGTATGTGCGCGGCGAGGTCCACACGAACGGCCTGGAGAACTTCTGGAGTCTGGTAAAGCGCGGGCTGAAAGGCACCTAGGTTTCGGTGGAACCCGTCCATCTATTCCGATATCTCGATGAACAGGTGTTCCGCTATAATAATCGCAAGATGAACGACGGCGACCGCTTCAATATCGTGGTACGCGAGATCGTGGGCAAGCGGCTGACGTGGGATCAACTGACCGGGAAGGTTGCGGACGAACGAGCCGCGTGCTAACCAAACGCGAATCTACAAGGCAGAAGCGCGGCAAGAAAACACTACCCCGGTCATAGCGGGGTGGTGTACCTGGCACGTAATAATTGCTCGTCCATGATTGCGTGGTCATCCGCTACGAGATCATTCATGTATTGGTCCAGGTCATATAGCTCTTTGAGCTTGTTCGCAAGATCCCTAGTTGTAGACCAAGCTATCATGTCTGCGGCTTGAAGCGGTGGCGTGGTCTCCATATCGGCCTCCACCATATTAGCTATCAGATCCCATACCCTTTTGTTTGGATCTGTTGCGATTGTGCGTAGTGGTGTTCTGTTGGCGAGCCACTGGTCCTCAAATGTCTTCATAAAGTGTTCGCCCCTGTCGAAAAACATATAGACCCGTTCAATCGTTCTTGCTAGTCCCCATTTCAAAGAGAGCACGCTACACATTTCAGCGCATAATCTAGCTGGTTCATAAACTGCATTACCTTCATTGATGATTCGCTGTCTAGCGGTGAGGTTGATCCGACACGAGAAGGAACGCAGTGACTTGCGGTTTACGAGCAAATCAACAGCATCCGATACCAGCGATACAACCTTGTCTTTAGTCCATCCGTTTACACGTTCAAATGGATCTTCAGCAGCGAGTATTTGAGACATATGAACATAGGGAGCTACCGGATATCGTTCACGCAGCATCGTAACCCACGCAGCATCAAAACCCTTCCATGCTGCATCAGATGCGGCGAAACCGGCAAGCGTGAGCCAAGTATCACCACTTGTATCCCGTCCTTCGCTGCCGTCAAAATAACATTCCATCGCTATCAGCAGTTCCGATCCGTTAAAATCATGAAGTCCAGTTTAAGCAACCGAGCTGGCTGGTAAGCCCATTGCAGGATTCTATACGCTCAATTACGCTCAATGGTGGATGCGGTCACGATGTACCCTTTCCGGCCAGTCTATGCTATACCGGCCCTGGAAGGCACACGACAAACGCTATCCGTCACGCGCCGTTTGTCGATGCTGCTAACATCGAACCCGCGAGACCATCCCAAGCATTCGGGGCGACTTCGGTCGCCCCCACGCCTTTAGGATTGTACCACTTCTCTACTGCACGACCTCCCACCGAATATCGCACTTGGTCTGGATGCCCGGCTTAAGGGAGCGCATTATCAGCGTTTGCGTGCCGTCTGGCTCTCGGTGAATAAGTGGCAACCACGCATCGTGATCGAAGGTGAACTTCAATTGGCCGCCGGGGAGATTCCTGAACGTGAATTCCCAGTTCTGCCGCACTTCGACTGGCCCGTTGCATAGTGCGCCTGACGTTGGCTTGCTTGCCTCTGCGGGCGGCGCGGGTGGGCTGGTTGTTATAGCTGGTAGTTGCTGTGGGACAGGGGATTGTGAGGTATCGGTGGGATGCTCTACTACCTGAGGCAGGGGTGGTGAGGCTTGGGCGGCTGGTGGCGGTAAAAACTTGGCATCTGAGGTTGGGCTTGGCGCACCTAATGCCTCCTCTTTCGCTATCTCGACGTCAAGGGCATCGAGTTCCGCCTTGCTTTTCGCGTTTTCCTTTACCATTATGTCCAGGTCAGCTAGTAGTCGTTGCTCCTCATTGGGGTCCGGGAACGGGTCCAAGCGCCTCAGATCTGGGTCACGGACAATCATAATATCCCGGCGAATCTTAGCTTCCGCCCCGAGGCTAATCATTAACAGGTCGGCCTTGCTCTGCCGCTCCGCTTTCAGTTCAGCTAGGCGTTTTTCATGCTGTTCATGGGGATCGAGCGGTGCCGGGGCCGGGGTTGGGGCAGGGACCGGATTGTTCTTAGAATTATCTGTGGATCGCGTTAGCAATGCAATCGCAACCACGACCGCAAGGATCGTTAAGCATCCGGCGCATCCATGCTTCCGTTCCATTTCATACCCGATTATACAACGCGGTGCAGATTAGAGACCCAAATGTTTCTTGACGATGGCCGCTCCTATCGCTTCCGCTGTGGACGCGAACACTTTCAGCGTGACACTTGGAAGGCTCGCTAGTTGCTGTTTTGTTGTTTCCCAGATTCCGATATCTTTAATGCTATCTAAGAATTCATGGCCATCCCACGTGAGGCCAGATATAGAAGGCCCGCGATAATCGCCTTTGGCATAACCGTTCTCCAGGAGCAACTTTGCATGATAGGCTAACTGGTCGGAAGAGTATCCGGGGATATCAAGGGCTGGGTGACCAATCGGGAACTGGCGAGTGTAATCCATTTCTTGATTGCCTTCGATCTTCAATAACAGATCACGAACAAGATCCATATTCCGTTCCACTTGTGGCTGTCTCCTGATGGCTTCCTGTGCTTGCATTTGGGTAACACGCTCCGTTTAAAATGAATTTGGGCGAGTACCCAATCCGGTAATACAAGGCCCGCTGGCGGGGCGGGCCTTCCGTTTTCAATCCTACCGCTATGCCAGCGGTTCTTCAAGCCCCAACATGCCCGCTTGTATTTGACAACCGCCCCGGTCGGGCGCATGATGGGAGTGAAATGAAACCGCAACCGGCCCCGCCCGTACCCGGCAACACCGAATGGGAGCGTTTCGACAATGCGGTCGGAATGCTCCTGAACGCGCCGAAGGGCGCATTCGTTAAGCAGGAGAAGAAACTGAAGCGAAGGCGCGAAAAGAAGCGGGCCGCACAGCAGCCGAATTGACGGCTACGCCGAAACATTCACTAGCGCTGATGTTTTTCCCTGTGCTAGACTGGTACTGTCCTGTATGGGTTGGGTTGCACAGAAAATTTCTGACCACAAAACGACGGCGGAATCGTTGCCGCGCCTTTGGGATTCTTTGCGCGACAGCATCGGGAACGCCGTAGAGGAATTTAAGGCGCTCATTTCCCAACCGGGCGTAGACCGTGGAGACTGCCGCGCCCGTGGAGCGAAGTGCATAAGGGTATGGAAACCTGGGGCATCCATCGAAATCTATCTTTCACCGACAGATGCGACCGTCAAGCTGGCACCAGGAACGATCACTATTGCTGAGTCTGCCGATTCGGGCGATGACAAAACGCTGTGCGGCTACAGGCTCAAAGAGGATAGGTCTGGGCTTGAATTCTGCAGCGGCACCGGTGATGCGCTGACGGCTGATGACGTATCAATAATGGCGCTAGATCCCTTCCTCCTCGATCCATTTCCGAGCGCATACATCCGCCCGCAGAAATCGCCAACGTAGGCCCCGGCCTGTCACGCCTCTACCAGCATAGCCGTTTTCCCCTGGTTAGCCAAGTAAGTTATTTCCCTCGCAAGGGCGCTCGCTGCCCGTGGCGCTACCCGCACACCTTAATTAACCGGAACCCTGCGCGAACGCGCCACAGGCCAGCCGTCTTTGACCACAAAGGCTTCGATCCATTGTGTGCGGCCCGCAGCTTGTTCCGACTGTCGTCGCCCACCGGGGCCGCCTCGCTCGGCGGCCTCCAAAAAGATAGTCAGTAGATTTCTATGCCAGGTGTCTCAAAGTGCTTGAGACGCGCCGAACGGCACTTTGTGAATTTTAGGTTTTTTTCGCTCTCACGCGCATGCGTCTGTACGCGAGCAAGACGGCGGAAAAGGCCAGTGCTGCTAACGGACCGGTGGCGGGCTCCGGAGTAACTTGAACCACAGAATCGACGGCGCCGGCAAAGCTCGCGCAGGAACCACTAGCGCACGAACCGCCGAAAACGGGTATGAAATCAAAAGAAGCAATCGTCCACTGCGGCAAGCTTGGAAAGATGTCCGGGAGAGTGCCGGACGTCAACACCCCGTCACTGTGGGGAGCCGCAAAAAGAAGCTCAAGCGAGGTTGTTCCGCCGGTGAGAAGGTTTGGATCACTTGCAATTGGACCAGTTGCGGTTGGCGACGTTTCGATCCAGTAGATTGCGTCATCGCCGACGGGGATCCCCTGGAATCCCGGCACGGAGTTGTCGATTATGTCTACGATTTGCCCAATTCCGGGCGGCGCGGTCAACGTAGAACCCCCTCCGAATTCAAAGATCTCCGCCTGCGGTTGCGGGTACGCCCCGCCTCCCAATGGGGCCGCTGCTGGGTCGTAATACAAGAAAGCGGTCAGTGAGGTCCCGACCGGCACCGATGCAAACCCAGAAGCCGTTACGGTGCCGGTGACCTCAAGTTCGATCGTTGCAGCTACCGAACTGAAAGCGAAGCACAGAGAGAAGACCACGACTGAACACTGAATCATCCGCGACAACGATGTCATTGGAAACACCCCTCCTTTTCCGTATTATCCGCTCAATAGCCTCAATAAGCTACACTACCACGCACATTTAACCATAAAGACCGGCTGTGGGCAAGCATGGGCTGGAAGACGAGAATCAGGCCGATGCCTTCTTGACGGCTGCCGGTCTCCTTCGCCCGTTGTTGGAGGAGCAGACGCTTTTGCAAGAAACAGGACTCTGCCCCCGGCGTAGGGTTGCGAGATTCTTCGACTGGCACTGAAGCCTCGAGCTTGCCAACGAGTGCGTTCCCATCATAATAGCGTCTGAGAGGATTCAGACATTACGCATTTTTTCTTTTCCCGGCCGGCTCCGGGTCACCGACTGGTGGCTTCTCCGCATCGGCACCNNTTCGGCCGGCGGCGCCAGCGCAGGGGTCCGCCGCACCAATGGCCCCGAACGACAGCAACGCCGGATGGCTCTCCGCCATCCTCACAAATCGACGATCAGTTGCCACCGCGGTTTGGGGCTGAAGCTGGCTGGGGGTTTTGGTGGACGACGGCTCGCAAATCTTTGAGGAGGAGGTCTGGGGCGTAGGCGAGGAGGTCGTCGCGGGTCGAGATGCCGGTATGGACGGCGATGGAGCGGATGCCGTTGCGCTGGGCAGCGATGATATCGCTGGGTGCGTCGCCCACCAGCGCGATGG
>PKYZ01000031.1 GCA_003132865.1 Bryobacterales bacterium | reverse complement strand
TTTCTGTTCAACTACGCCGTGCTGGGCAATGCGGAGAACGCCGCCGGCTATCACGTCCTGAATGTGCTGCTGCACATGGTCAACGTGCTGCTGGTGTTCCAACTGGCATTCCTCTTATTCCGGGAACGGAAGGCGGCCTTCTTCGCGGCGGCGTTGTGGGCGGTACATCCGGTGGTCACCGAGAGCGTCGCCAATATCGCGGGCCGCGCCGACCTGCTGGCGGCGATGGCGGTGCTCGGCGGGCTATGGCTGTACGCCCGCATCATCGCCATGGCGGGCGGNNGTGTCGGTCTTCGGCCTGTTTTCAAAAGAAAGCGCGGCGGTGTTGCTGGGTCTGATGCTGTTGTGGGATCTCACGTGCGGCGCCGGCTGGCGTGGAGGCGGCACGCGGCGGGCGGCTGCCTATCGGGCGTTGGTGTGCGCGCTGGCTCTGATGTTCGCCGCGAGGCAGGCGGTGTTCGCCAACGCTCCGGCGCCGGAGATGCCGTTCGTCGACAACCCCTTGCGGGGGGCCGGATTTTGGGTGGCGCGGTGGACCGCCATCAAGATGGTGGGGATAGATCTGCTGCTGCTTGTGTGGCCGGCGCATCTTTCGTGCGAGCGAGGGTTCGACCAAGTGCGGCTGGCCACCGCAGCCGATCCCGGCGCCTGGCTGGCTCTGGCCGCGATCGCGGGAATTCTGACGGCGGTAATGGTGCGCTATCGGCGGGACAAACCGATGTTCTGGGCCGCCGGTATGTTCGGAATCGCGCTGCTGCCGGTTTCGAATCTGGTGGTGCTGATCGGGGCGACCATGGCGGAGCGGTTTCTCTATCTCCCCTCGATCGGTTTCGCGGTTGCGGTTGCCGGCTTGCTGTACCGCGGGAAGGCGCGGATTCCGGTGCAAGCCATCCTGACGGCACTGGTGGTGGCGCTGGCCTGCCGCACGTTTGCCCGCAATCGCGACTGGCAGGACAATCTCACGCTGGCGCGGACGGACGTCCACAACGCGCCCCGCAGCGCCCGGCTGCGGGAGATGCTGGCCACATCGCTGTTTGCACAGGATCCCGTGCGCAACCTCGATACCGCCATCGAAGCTGGCGAGGCGGCCTGGGAGATGCTGCGGGTGCTGCCCCCAGGCGAGATTTATCAGCAGACGCCGGCGCGATTGGGCATGTACTACCGGCTGAAAGGCGACGCTGTGGGCGCGCCGCGGGATCGCGAGTGGTACGAGANNGCTGGATCGCGAGTGGTACGAGAAGTCGGCGGCCGTGCTGGAGCGCGCGCGCGAGGCGTCGCAGGCGATCGAAAGGGCGTATGACCAGGCGCAACTGTCCCACGGGAAGCCGCTGGCTACCAGGGTGGCCTATCAGCCGGTGTATATCGACCTGGGTCTGGCGTACATGAAACTGGGCCGGTATTCGGAAGCCGTGGATGCGTTCCGGTACGGCAGAGAGGTGGATCCACGCACTCCGGCGCTCTGGGATCTGCTGGCCGGCGCCTATGCGGCGCAGGGCGAACCGCACCGCGCGGCCGCGACTCTGCTGGGCAGAACGCTGCTTCTCGGGCCGACCGTAGCGGCACTGGGACAGCTATCCGGAGTGTATGGCGAGGGTTCCTGCGCCATCGAGCGGGGTAGTGGCTGGATGAAGCTGAACGAAGGCTGTCCGCGGATTCAGGCGGACTTGTGCGCGGCGGACTGGGACTTGGCCGACCTGCTGCGGAAGGCGCGGCTGCCGGAGGCGGCCTCGGAGTTTGCCGTGCGCGCGGAGAAACAAGGGTGCAGCCAGGCGGATCCGAAGATTCNNACCGCCCTTGGGCAAAATAGTGTCTTCGGGGAAAAGCACGCCGGACTGCCGCAGTACCAAGCCGGCCGAGCTGGCCTCGCGTGGTGGACCACCCGGCGAGACCCATCTCGCCAAATCTCGCCACGATTAAACGAAGGTTTAGTTGCCCGCTTCACCGATTGAGAAAACCCGTACGAGTTTTTTCTTAACGCTTGCAAACCACTATCCTGCTCGAGATCGCACGGTTCGGGCCGCCGCGGTTGCTAGCCAGAATGAGCCAGGCTGCCGGGATGCACAGCCGTCATGTGGGTATAGCGCTTGAAATCAGCCGGGTTCAGCGTCAGCAGATGAGTGACGCCGTGAATCCTCATGGCGGCGGCCAGGCGGGCATCATGTACCTGTACGCCGGAGACANNACGAGACGCCTCCATTCGTGATAGATGGCTTCGCTGTCTGGCAGAAGTACCATGCCCTTTTCTATCACTCGCGTTTCCTGTTCCGCGTCCGCCACGGTCAAGCCAAACCCGTTTCTATCCACGGCCCGCGTGGCGACGTTCCAGAATTCGGCAATGTTCTGGTGCGTGTAGTACAGAACGGCGCCGCCTTCGGCAAGTTCGGCGAGCGCCCCATTCACAATGGCATGATCGGGGTCATCGCGGCGCGCGATTCTGAGCAGGATGTTGCTATCGACCAAATGATTCGGCATGGCCACTAGGCATGGTCCTGATAAATCGTCTCGCGGGAGAAGCTTTCGCCGGGCCTCGGCGGAATTCTGTCGGAAAGAGCGGCTAGCTCGTCGAGCCAGACCCTAATTNNGGGGTAAACGCAGGCGCAATGCATCCAATGCCTGATCCAGCGCCTCATCCGCGGTGTTCGCCAATCCGGAGTTGATTGCCTCCAGGAGCACGCGCTCCTGCTCAGGTTTTAGGATGATCGTCATAGAAATGGCCTCTTGCTATTGTCGCGTTTCCCTGGGGTTACAGTCTACAGTACCCGAGGCCTCCTGT
>PKYZ01000221.1:721-16610 GCA_003132865.1 Bryobacterales bacterium | reverse complement strand
TGGTCGCGCGCTACGGCGGCGAAGAGTTCGCCATAATTCTGCCCGAGACGGATCGGGAGGGTGCGCTGCAGATCGCCGAATCGATGCGGGCTGCCGTCGCGTCGCTGGCAATCCCCCACCCGGGTAGTCCGATTGATCGCGTTGTTACGATCAGCGCGGGTGTTACTACGCCTTGGCCATCGGTGGGAGCATCCGCGGTGCGCATCATCGAGGCCGCCGATCGTGCGCTTTATGAAGCCAAACGCCTGGGCCGGAATCGCGTCATTCACATGGAAACTTGTGTGCAGACCGAGGACCAGCCGGCGCCAGCACCCGACGCACACTTCGCTGAAGAGCGCTCGCGGACCGAGCCTGTAACGTCCACACGAGATCTGGCGTCATAAACCTCGAAGGGAGCCTTGATTATGGCCAAGCGGTTCCTCGTTTTTGCTTTTGTTTCGCTGATCGCGGGGGCGATACCAGTTCAGCCACAGACCCTCCGGTAACGCCCACTCGATGGGTACGCTCGAGAACGGTATCTATCAAGACAAGACGGGCGTTCAGTTCACTTTGCCGCCGGATTGGGTCATTGTGAGCCACGGATCGGCATCCCACGGTGCCCACACAGTCCTGCTGAGAGATTCCATTACAAACATAATTGCTACGGTTTGGCTGAAACCGCGAACCGGGTCTCGATGACAAGGTCATGCAGCGCAATAATTTCGAGGGCTACAAGTACCGGCCGGACAGCGTGCGGAACACCACAATTGGGGGGGGGGCCAGGCCCTCAGCGCTTTGACCCTGTGATTCAGTCGGCTGTAGCGCCGTAAGCGCCCAATTACTTTCCGATACAAAACGTCGAGAAAATGCGGTTGAGAATATCGTCCGCCGTGGTCGCACCCGTAATCGCATCGATCGGCCGTAGCGCGCTGTAGAGATCCAGCAGCAGCATCTCATGCGGCACGTTTCCCGCCACCGCTGCGGCCGCCTTCTCCAGATACTCGAGCGATTCCCGAAGCAGCCGCTCATGACGCAAGCTGGTGATGAAGCCCGTCTCCAGTTCCCCGCCGCCCGCCGGCGCCACCGCCCGGAACACCGCTTCCCGCAGGGCTTCGACTCCCTCGCCCGTGAGCGCCGAAACCGGCTGCATTCGCTCAAGCGGCTCCGCCCGGCGCGGCAGATCGCACTTGTTGCCCACCAGGATCCAGCGGCCCTGCTCGCGGGCCCGCGCCATCAACTCGCGGTCCTCGACCGCGACCGGCGCCGACAGATCCACCACCACCAGCGTGAGATCCGCATCCGCCATCGCCTGGAAACTGCGCTCGATGCCCAGCGTCTCCACCAGCCCCTGGCCCTCGCGAATCCCGGCCGTGTCGAACAGCGTCACCGGGATGCCGTGAATCGCGGCTACCTCGGACACCACATCGCGCGTGGTGCCGGGAATGTCCGTGACGATCGCGCGGTCCCGCTCCAACAGGCGGTTGAAGAGGCTGCTCTTGCCCACGTTGGGCCGTCCGACGATCGCTAGCGTCAAGCCTGCGCGCACGAGGCCCCCAAACGCAAAGCTCTCCGCCAGCCTGGAAATGCCCGCGATCACCGGCTGCAGCCGCCGCAGGATCTCCGCGGCCGGCGCCACGCTCACATCGTCCTCCGCGAAGTCGATGCCCGCTTCCANNTGCGCGGCAATGCGCGCCTGGTAGAGAGTCGTGGAATCGATCAGGTCGCGCACGGCTTCCGCCTGCGGCAGGTCGATGCGGCCATTCAGATACGCGCGCAACGTGAACTCGCCCGGTTCGGCGAGCCGCGCGCCGGCGTCCAGCGCCAGTGTGACGGCGTGCCGCAGCACCACCGGTGCGCCGTGACACGAAATCTCGACTACATCTTCAGCGGTGTACGAGCGCGGGCGCGCGAAAAAGGCGACCACCACCTGATCCACCGCCCGGCCTTCCGTGTCCAGCAAGTCCGCCAGTTGGCAGGACCACGGCCGCCAGTCGGGCGCTCCCGCAAAGCGGACCATCCGCGCGGCGATTTCGTGCGCCCGCCCGCCGGAAAGCCGCACTACGCCCAGCCCGCCGCGTCCGGGAGGCGTGGAAATCGCAACGATGGTGTCGGTGAGGTTCAAGATTCTTCGAGCGAAGAGCGGGTCCGGGGGACTCGCGCAGGCCGGGGGCCTGCCCCACAAGCNNACCGCCGCGATCGCGTCCGGAGTCCCGGCGTCCTCCGCCAAAAGGCCCGTCGCGCCGCGCAAAGGGCGGCGGCGGAAGTTCGGGAAGGCTGGCCATGCCCGCCGGATACACCACCACCTGCCGGTAACCGCCCGAACCGCTCGATTCGCTACGCAGATCGGTTTCGTTCCGCAGCGCCAGGTGGATGACGCGGCGCTCGCGGCTGTTCATGGGATTGAACCGGAACGGCTGCCCCGTGCGCTTCACCTTCTCGGCCGCCGCCGCGGCGCTCATCCGCAATTCCTCGATGCGCAGCGCGCGGTAGTCGTTGGCATCGAACGAAATGCGCGAATGATCCTCGGAGGGCATGCGCAGCGCCTCCATGGTCACATGCTCCAGCGCCAGCAGCAGTTCGGCGCGGTTCGCCAGCAGATACTCCACGTCCGGCCCGCTGAATTTCACTACCACGTCCGGAGTCTCGAAGTCGTCGTCCGTGGCCTGCCCGTCGGCCACCTCGTACTCCATGCGGAAGCCCGCCCGATCCAGCACGGGACGCACGAATTGCTCGATGCGGTCGCCTACCGACGATACCGAATACTTGCGAGGATTCACCGTCTACTTCCTGCCATCTTTTTTCTTTTTCGGCGGCTGCACCGACTGTGCGGCCACGCTTGCCAGCGACGTTTTGTTGAAGAACCACTGCTGCGCGACGCCCACCAGGTTGCTGGTCAAATAGTATAATACCAACCCGCTCGACAGGTTATAGAACATAAAACCGAAGATGAGCGGCATGAACTGCATCATTTTCTGCTGATTGGGATCGCCTCCCGTGGTGGTGGGAGTCATCTTCTGCATCACGAACTGGCTGACGACCATGATGATGGGCAGTATGTGAATGGCCAGCGTCTCCGGCTGCGAAAGGTCGGTTACCCAGAGCCAGTTCGCGCCGCGCATCTCCACCGATACCGAGAATACTTTATAAAACGCGATGAAGAACGGGATTTGCAGCAGCATGGGAACGCAGCCGCCCATGGGATTCACGCCGTGCTTCTTGTATAGCTCCATCACCTCCTGGTTCTGATCCGCCTTTTTCGGGTCGCGGAGGCCGACGTCCTTGTACTTCTTATTGATGTCGGCAATCTGCGGCTGCAGCGCCTGCATCTTCTTCATCGACTTCATGCTGGTGATCTTCAGCGGAAACAGCACGAAGTTGAGCGCGATGGTCACCAGGATGATCGACCAGCCGTAGTTGTGAATGGCGCGGTCGGCAACCCAATTTACAATCAGGAACAGCGGCTTCGCCAGAATGCCGAGCCAGCCGAAATCCACCACTTGCTCCAGCTTCGGATTGACCGCGCGCAGAATGTCGATATCCTTGGGGCCGACGTACAGCGAGAAGTGGTTCACCGGGCCGTCGCTGACCGCGGCGCCGGCGAAAGACACCTCTTTCGACTCGCGCGGGGTGGGCTCGCTATCGCTGAAGGTGGTTATGGCGACCGTAGCGCCCCGCTCCGGCAGGAACGCCGCCACAAAGTACTTGTCCTCGACGCCGGCAAAAGAATAGTTGCCGGTCACCGTGACTGGACCGTCTTTAGCCGCTTTGGCTGCGCTCTTTTTTAGCTTGGCCTCGGTCGCATCGAAGTACAGGGTCTGCTGCTCGCCGGCCGGGTTCACTGCAGCCAGATCGCCGAACCCGCCCCGCCACTCGATCTGATGCGGAAGCGGCTTGCCGCTCTCCGTCACCTCCGTCGAAACATCCAGCAAGTAACTGGATTTCCGGAACTGAAAGGATTTGTGCGCCACCACCTTTCCATTGGAATAATCGAAGCTGATGGCGAGGCCGTCCGCATCGGTGTGCACCTCGTAGAGCGCCAGGTTGAGGTCGACGGCGGGCTTCTGCGCGGGGAAGTAGAGCGACGCCGGCGGATCGGCATGCGACGCGGTATTGACCAGTTGCAGGGGCGCGCCGCTATGTTCCTTGTGTTCCTTCAGCAGCCAGCTCTTCACCACGGCGCCCCGATTGCTGAACGTGATCCGGAACTTATCGGTCTCGATGACCCGGGTCTCTTCCTTCCCCGCAACAACCGGCGGAGCGGCGGTTTCAGAGGCGGCGGTTTCAGAATCAGCCGCCGGGGCCGTTTCCGCCGGCGCTGTAACGACGCCGGGCGCCGCCGGCGCAGGCTCGCTCTTGGTGGCGGCCGGCGCCGTCTTCTTCACCGGCGGAGCCACGGTCTTGTAGAAATACGGCGTGACGAACAGGACCACGCCCATCAGGATGAAGGCGAGCAGGAGCCGCAGCTCCATGGACAACTCTTTCTTGGGTTGTCCCGGACCGCCCGTTCCGCCGCTATTAGGTTCAGCCATGCTGTTTTGTGTTTACCGGACGGGATCGACGCCGCCCGCGTGAAAGGGATGGCACTTCGCCAGCCGCTTGGTCCCCATCCAAACGCCGCGCAATACTCCACGCCGCTCGACGGCCTGCAACATGTATTCCGAGCAGGTCGGGTAGAACCGGCAAGCCGAAGGCAGCAGCGGCGAGAGCCACCGCTTATAGAAACGCAGCGCCGCGATCACCGCCCACTGCACCGCTGAAAGAGACGTTCCACCTCCCGCTCCAGATCCGGAAACGGGGCTTCCATCGCTTTGCGCCGGGGATTGAAAACGATTGACCACTGTGGACTCAATTGCTCGAGATGCAGGCGCACGGCTTCGCGCACACGCCGCCTGATCCGGTTGCGCACCACCGCCTTGCCGAGCGCGCGCGGCGTGGTGAAACCGATTCGAGGACCGTTGGCCTGCGGCTCCCGCACGCAGAACGCCGCAAAGAAGGGGCTCGAAAAACGGGACCCCCTATCGTAGACTCTGCGGAAATCCGTGGATCGCAACAGACGAACACGTTTCGGGAAACCAGGGATGCTTACCTCTCGGAGCTGACCGTGAGTTTGTGGCGGCCCCGTGCGCGGCGCCGCGCCAGAACTGCCCGCCCATTCTTGGTTTCCATGCGGGACCGGAACCCGTGCGTCTTCGCGCGCCGACGATTGTTTGGCTGAAAGGTACGTTTCGGCATCTTATTTCAAACTATCTAGTATAGCGCGCCCGCCGCCTCGCATGTTGCCGCCCTTCAACTCACCCGCTTCAAATCCACCTTGGCGGACATCTTCTCGCCCCCTGGACTGGTTCCAACCGCGCTCCCGCGGATCGTCTCGCCATCGAACACCAGGTCAAATACCAGCGTTCCCTTATCGTCCCCGTTGCCTTCCAGCACCACGTCGAAAGTGAGCTTGCCCGCTTCCAGCTTGCCGTTCCGAATTGCCCATTGCTGGTCTTCGTTCGGGCCGGCCGTACCCGTGACCTTGGTTCCATCCACTTTCAGGTTCATAACCGCCGAGTCGGGCTTGGCTTCCCCGTCGGCGGTGGTGATATCGAACTTCCCGCTCCATTTGCCGGCAAGCTCTCCGGCGCTTAAGGTCAATCCCGTCAATAGTAAAAGGCAGATCAGCGTTTTCATAACCTGCTTGACGAGAATCCGGCGGGATTTGTTCCGGACAAGTGGAAGCTTGTGGGGCAGGTCGGTAACCTGCGCGCCGATTGCCAATCGGCGCAAACCTGCGCGGCGAGAATCTTCGTCCCAAGCGGGCGCTCTATAATGGTGACCGCCTTCCACACCCGTCGCTTGCCACATTATCACGCAGTCGACCAACCCATTTTCCTCACATGGCGCCTGCACGGCAGCCTTCCAGGAAACCGTAGTTTCCCTTCGGCAACCACTTCAGGTCAGGCCTTCTTGACCATGGACCGCATTCTTGACAACGCATGCACGGGTCCTCTATACCTTCGGCGGCCAGAGGTTGCGACTATGGTTGTCGACGCCATTCGCTATCGGCAGCAGTGTCTGGGGCACTACCAGATCCACGCATATATCGTCATGGCGAACCACGTTCATCTGCTGATCACTCCGCGCGTGGAGGTTTCGCGGCTGATGCAGTCGCTCAAGAGGTTTACCGCGCGGGAGGGCAACCGAATGCTCGGCCACACGGGGCAGCCGTTCTGGCAGGACGAGAGCTATGATCGGCTCGTCCGCGACGAGGCGGAGTTCCAGCGGATTACCCGTTATATCGAGATGAATCCGGTGAAAGCAGGATTAGCGGCCAAGCCGGAGGATTTTCCGTGGTCCAGCGCTGGGCCGATTAACAATCGGCCTGCAAGGATGCCATCCTGTCCCACAGCCAAACTGACCCACTACTGCCTGCCTACTCGCCGATGTGGAATGCCGACGTCAGTGACCCCGCGAATGCCTTATAATCCCCCGCCACCAGTTCCCAGCCGTCCTTTTCCGCGTTGAAGATGGAAAGGTAGAGCGGGTCCAGTGGCAGCGTGACCGTCTTCGATTCGCCTGCCTTCAGCGGCACCCTTTCCCAAGCGGCCAGGCGCTTGAAAGGCTCGCCCGCCGCGGACGGCAGCATCACGTAAACCTGCGCCACCTCGGTGCCGGCGCGCCGCCCGGTATTCTTCACGCTGAAGCTGACCGTGCGCGCGTTGCCGTCCGCCTTCAGCGCCGAATAAGCGAACGTGGTGTACGAAAGCCCGTATCCAAACGGAAACAGCGGCTCCTTGTGCTCGGCTTCGAACCACTTGTAGCCGACCTTCAGACCCTCCGTATAGGGCACATCGAAGGGCGGTGGCCGGTTGGCCGGCTTCAGATCGATGCCCGGCACCTGCGGATGCGGTAGGTCCGCGTCGCTCTTGGCGAATGTCACCGGCAACCTGGCGGAAGGATTCACGTCGCCGAACAGGATCGCGGCCAGGGCCTGCGCTCCGCCGATCCCCGGATACCAGGCTTCCAACACGCCCTTCACGTTGGCGACCCACGGCATGGAGATCGGCCCGCCACTCTCGATCACGACGATGGTATGCGGATTGGCCGCCGCCACCGCGCTCACCAACGCGTCCTGATTATCGGGCAGGGAGAGCGTGGCCGCGTCCCGGCCCTCGCTCATCCATTGGTTGACGAACACGATGGCCACTTGCGACGCTTTCGCCAGCTTGGCCGCGGCCGCCGGGTCGCTGCCGTCGTCGTATTCCACGGCTGCCTGCGGTGCCCTGGCGCGAATGTATTTCAAGGGCGAAGAAGGGAACCAGGCCGGCCGCATCCATGGCGTTCCTCCCTTCCGATGGGTGACCGCATCTCCTCCGGGCGGGTCCACCTGCGCCGAACCTCCGCCGGAGAGAACGCCCACATCGGCATGCGATCCGATCAGCGCAATGGATTTCACGCGCGCCGCATCCAGCGGCAACTGGTTGCCGTCGTTCTTCAGCAGCACGATGGACTCTTCCGCAATATGCTGCGCGTCCTCCAGTCCCTGGAAAGGATCCACCACGCTGCGCACCGGCGGGTTGTCGATCACTCCATAAGCGAACATGCTCCTCAGAATCCGATGCACCATATCGTTGAGCCGCGCCTCGGGCACCTCGCGGCTGTCCACCGCCTTCTCCAGCGGCGCGCCGAAGAACGAGCTGGCGCAGACAACCGAGGAGCGCAACATCGTCGTATGGGTCAACGAATATTTCGGGCGCGTCGAAGCGGACGGGAAGAAGTTTTCGGAGATGGCCGCCTACCGCGACAACGCAGACAAGGTCTGTGGCGCTGTGATCTTCGCAAAGCGGAATCAGGATACGTTCGGACGCGATGTCGAGGACATGATTTCGGCCAAGCTCACTTTCCAGGAAGCCATCACCACGGCCAGAATGCCGATCATGACCAAGCAAAGACTGAAGGTCGTTCAGCGCGACCTCTTCGAACAACTCGACCAGTTGACGTTTTGATATTGTGTCCTCTATGCGCCAACTGGACATGAAACAGCTCGCCGCAAAGGTCTCGGTCGAACATGGAATCAGGGTCGACCCGGATGACCCGATTATGGCGGTGGTCACGTTGAACCGGCTCGTGTTGGAGCAGGCGGCCAACGAAATCGTCGAAGAGGTCCGATCCGCCACGCGGGAGTTTGAACAGGCTGCTGAGAGCGTCCAGCTTCGGGCTGGGGGACTACTTGCACAGCGGGTGCGCGAGTGCGTTGGGGTGCTCCGGCAGGAAATGGTAAAGGACATCGGTAAGGATTCCACCCGAGCCCGAAAGAGCATTGGTAAGGTAGGACGAACTGATGAAAGCCACGCTGTTCGCCGGTGGGTCGCAATAGGGTTGCTGTCAGCGCTGGCGATGTTTGGTTGCGGAGTCTGGTTAGGATCCCTGTTGCGATGAATGCGCGCGGGCAACTGGGCACTGGGCGGGACGTCAAAATGCTACAGCAAGTCCTTCCTTACATTCCCTGACCCGGTCCGGCAGCAATTGTGAATTCAAACCCCTCGGAGACCCAACATCATCCCCAGAGTAGGCCGGAGCGCTGAACGCGTTTGCTGGCCTGCGGAACACATCTTGTCAACGCATTTCTGCAAAAGATCGCGAAGTGGTATATAATCCGCATATGACCCTCGCTATCAACCCCCGGTGCCTTGTTTATCATGCGATCTTCGTAAGCTTGGCACTGCAAAGCCTCAGCCTTTGTGCACAGAATCAGCGGTTTCTCTACGTGACGAATTGGGACCCCTCATCGAACAGCATCTCGGGGTTCTCGGCAAACCCCACGACAGGGCTGCTCGCGCCACTCCCCGGGTTTCCGATTTCTGCGCAGGGCCATCCCTATAAAATCGCGGTTCACCCGAGCAACAGGTTCCTCTATATAGCTGGCACAAACAGCGGCGTATTTGGCTACAGCATCAACCCCTCGACGGGAGCGTTGAGCAGCATCCCCGGCGCGGGTATCCCTAACAGCGCGGCTCTAGGCGGTCTCTGCATGCACCCCTCAGGACAGTTTCTCTACTACGGAGATCTTAACGGGTATGTATATGGGTACTCGATAGACCCGGGGACAGGAGCGCTCGCACCAGTCCAAGGCTCACCATTTACCATTCAATCTAATACTTGGGCCGGTGTTACAACTACGGACCCAGCTGGAAAGTTCCTATTCGTGGGAAACGTTGGAAAAAGCTCAGTTACCGTTTACAATATCAATAGCGTAACTGGCACATTGACCTATGCTTCAGGATCGCCCTTCCCAGCGCCTGGTTCGATATCGTTGGGAAATGGTGCAACCGATCTGACCGGCCGCTTTTTCTATTTAACAGACCTATACTTGAACGCGGTGTACGCTTGGACGATCGGTGCGTCTGGGACCCTGACACTCATCCCCGGCTCACCGTTTTCGACAGGACCATATACTGGCCAGGCGACCGGCTATCCCACCACCGTCACAGTTGATCAGAACGGCAGATTCGCGTACGCAACGAATGAAATCGCAAACACCATTGGAATTTTGCAAATCGATTCAAATTCCGGTGCGCTGAGCCCGATTTCTGGCTCGCCATTCACCACAGGTTCGGTTCTTGGTCCGACCGCGTTCACTTTCAGTCCCGAAGGTACCTCCGCCTATGTCGCTAATCAGCAGTCGGGCAGCATTTCCTTATATACTATAAATTCGGCAACCGGCGCTCTAACGGCGGTTCCGAATGCGATTTTCCCAACCGGGACCCAACCTGTTGGCATAGCGATCGTCAACGGCGGACCGCCGCCCTCTGTTAGCCCTAATGTTGGCGGAAATACCGGTACGGTGACCGTGCAGATAAACGGCACCTCTGTTCTGCCAGGTGTGCAGGTCAAACTGTCAGAAGTGGGCCAGCCAGACATACAAGCTACAAACATAACCCTGGTCAGTTCCTCGGTGTTCTTAGCGAGCTTTAACCTGATCGGAGCTGCACTCGGGCCGCGTGATGTTGTAATAACAAACCTAGGGCAGTCTCCGATATCCCTGCTGGCAGCTTTTACCGTACAACAGGGTGCGCTGCCCCGGCTTTCGGTCAACATCTTGGGCCCAACCAAGATTCGCGTAGGTCAGGAAGTGAGCTATTACATATCTGTGACGAACTCCGGTTCGATAGACAGTAATCCTGCATCGATCTTTGTGTCTGTTCCGGAAGGCACCAACATTTACACTAACTTGCCCTTAATGACTGCACCTGGAGTCGGACCCTCCGGTGCCCCTCAATCTGTCGATACTGGTCAAGAAGTTGTTTTGAGTATTATCGTTCCGGGGGTGACAGCATATTCAACTGTCACGATACCAGTCCAGGTGACGTTTCCCATCGGTGGATCTGGCGCGCATTTATCGCAACCTCGATGCGGCCAAGCTTGCCCACTAAACTCGCCAGCCATCACAGGTGGATCGTTTATGAACGCGAGGATCTGGCTGAATCAAAACATCTGCGGCTCACCCGGCTCAGGTCCGTGCTGGACCGCATTAGTAGGACTGGCTCCAGGCGTGAGTTGCGCGATGAACTATGTTTGCGCGTTAACAAACGCTGCCAGTGAGCATTACATCAACATGGCGTGGTACTTGGCTTGGGATGGAATCAGCTGCAGTCCAGGCTGGCTGGTAGCTGACGTTATATCAATCCTAGTCAACTGCCCGGGGGGAGACGCGGAGCAAGATATGTCTATACAAAGGGTCGCGTCATTGGNNTAAGCAAGGACCAGTCGGTGTTGGATCTGCCAATTTTATTACGGCTGGAGCGCTGCCCTATGTCATTACATTTGAAAACAGCTCAAGCGCCACGGCACCTGCGCAAACGGTTGTGATAACTGACGCGTTGGATGCTGCTAAGGTCGACCTAGCTAGCGTTACGCCCGGCCCAATCTCCGTGGCAGGCCAGGTGGTCACTCCTCCCGCAATCCCCTTATTGGTCTCTCCATTTAACGCCACGGTGGATCTGCGGCCAAACACGAACCTGCTTGTGCAAATAGGCGCGTCCCTGAGTACCAGTACGCCAATTATGACCTGGGCTTGGAGTTCTATTGACCCAACGACCGGGTTGCCTCCAACAGATCCTCTTGCTGGCTTTCTTCCGCCAGGGAGCAGTGCCAGTCTGTCATATACGGTTCGACCCGCGACGCCGACTCCAACGGGAACGGTGATTAAGAACACAGCAGCAGTCGTCTTCGACTTGAATTCCCCGATTAACACCCCAACGTGGACGAATACCATCGACAGCACAGCACCTACGAGTCGGGTAGCATCGTTTACCAAGCCTTCTGGGTGCCTCGACTTGAAGGTAAGCTGGTCTGGCACAGATGTTGGTTCCGGCATCAAGGACTACACGATTTATGTGTCGGATGGAGTCGGTGCGTTTACACCTTGGCTGGCCAATATTCCGGTGACTTCTGCAACCTACCAAGGCGTAGCGGGGCATACATATGGCTTTTACAGCATCGCTCGTGATCGTGCCGGGAACATCGAACCCAACAAGACAGCCGCGGAAGCAACCATTCACGCAAGCGCGAAGTGTGGCGGACCGCCGAGCCTGAGCGGGGCTGCTACTGTCCAATCAACCTCGGGAAACACGATCACGCTATCACTCCAGGTTACGAATACCGGTACGGAAGCAGCTAACAATATTATTATCAGCAGCGTTGTGCCGCGTCTATTGAGTGGTGCTGGCAAGGTCACCTTTTCGGGTCCGACACTGCCAATCGCTCTCGGGAGTGTGGCGCCGGGCGCCTCTGCAGCCGTGTCTTTGGATTTCACGATTCCTGCGACAGTGAATGTGGTGGCGGTCGCAGAGAGCGGTACCGTCCAGGATGCGCAGAGCAAGACGTACAAATACACGATGGGCCAGGAGGTTCCACGCTGAGAAAACGAGGCTGGAATGTATGGTAACCATCCCGCACTCGACCTAGCGCCTTAGCGCCCAAGTGCGCGCGAACCTTTGTCGACGATAGTCGCTGCCTTGCGGAGTGTCCGCTCGATGTATTCCGTTTACCGTTTCTCGTTGCCCTTGTGCGCCAGGTCGCGGCTCCGAATGGCCGTGTCTATCTGGGCATCCGGCACTCCATGCGCGAGAGCGTAAATCGCGTATGCGAGGTCGATGCGGGTGCCGTCGCCGGCGTAGGTTGGATTCGCGCGAAAGCTGTCAATGCCTCGCAGTGCGCCCGAAGCTCCTTCGCGCGTCACTGCCATCCGGCGTCGTTCGCTCTCTCGGCGGTCACGATCGAGTTGCTGTTGGGCGGGAAGGATTCTTCGTGCGTTTGACATCATGATGCTAATCGACTATCATCGTGATGTGCGGACCACATTGACCCTCGACGACGACATCAAAGCCAAACTCGATCAGGAAGTCCGGAAGAATGGCAAGTCCTTCAAAGAGGCGGTGAATTACTATCTGCGAATTGGCCTGGACGTTCAAGCCCAAATGCGCCCGGCGAAAGCGTTCGTGGTCCGGGCGCGCCCTTTAGGGCTCAAGCCCGGGCTTTCGTATGACAACGTCGAGGAACTCGTCGAGCAGGCCGAAGGGCCGTTGCACCGGTGATCCTCATCGACGCCAACATCCTGCTATACGCTTACGATGCCAATTCGAGCCGTCACGCGGCAGCTCGAAAATGGCTGCAGGAAACATTTACAAAAGGCGAACCTGTCCGGCTCCCCTGGGTTGTCGTCCTGGCCTTCCTGCGGTTGACGACGCAGCCTGCGATCCTGACGCGCCCGCTGGCGTTAGATGAAGCCATCTCCATCGTGCAAGAGTGGCTCGATCGGCCCAATGTCGGCATCGCCGCGCCCACTGTACGGCATTGGGAAGTCCTCAGAACACTGCTGCCGGCGGGACAAGCCAAAGGACGATTGGTGACCGACGCACACCTGGCGGCGTTGGCTATCGAGCACGGCGCGGTCCTTTACACCAATGATCGTGATTTCACGCGCTTCCCCGGCTTAAAATGGTCGAATCCACTGGACGCCGCCTAATGTGCCGGATATTGCTGGCGGCAGCGCTGACCGT
Source organism: Bryobacterales bacterium (assembly GCA_003132865.1). The sequence goes on along the minus strand of PKYZ01000221.1, from coordinate 3,588 downwards.
GACCGTTTCCGCCGCGCTGGCTAGCGGGAACAATTACAAGAACTTCGATGTGGCCGTGTACAGCCGCGTCTACGAGACCAAGCAGATGAAAGATCCCGCCTGGCTGGAAAGCCATTGGGAAGCCATCTCCAGAAACATGAAGGTCGACAAGATCTACCTGGAGACGCATCGCGACACGGTGGTGGTGGATCAGGAGACCCTGGACCAGGCTAAGAAGTTCTTCGCCGGCAAGGGCGTGAAAGTTTCGGGCGGGATCACGGCGACCATCAACGAGCGGAACCGGTTCGAAACCTTTTGCTACTCGGACCCCGTGTTGCGGCAGAAGCTGAAAGAAGTCGTCGAATTCACGGCCCGCAATTTCGATGAGATCATCCTCGACGATTTCTTCTTCACAGACTGCAAGTCCGACAGCGAGATTCAAGCCAAGGGCGATAAGAGCTGGACCGCCTACCGCCNNGGCCCTGATGGACGAAGCCGGGCGCAACCTGGTCGTCAATCCGGCCAAGGCGGTGAATCCCAAAGTCCGCGTCATTATCAAGTATCCTAACTGGTACGACCATTTCCAATATCTCGGATTCAACTTAGAGGCGGAGCCTAGGTACTTCGATAAGATCTACACGGGCACGGAAACCAGAGACCCGGCCGGTAATCAGCACCTGCAGCAATACCACGGATATTCCATCTTCCGCTACTTTGAGAACGTCAAGCCGGGCGGCAACGCGGGCGGATGGGTCGATCAAGGCGGCGCGCAGATACCAGGCCGATATGCGGAACAGCTCTGGCTCACGCTCTTCGCCAAGGCGCCGGAAATCACGCTCTTCAATATAGGGTCGCTCTACCAGCCCGCGGTCCCACCGGAGTCGCAGGCGGCGCATATCGCGGGAGAGGTATTTGCGAAGGTCGATGGATTTCTGGGGGAGCTTGGCAAACCGGTTGGCGTGAAGACCTATAAGCCGTTTCATTCGTCGGGCGAGGATTTTCTGCCGAGCTACCTGGGGATGATCGGGATTCCCATGGACATCGTTCCGGAATTCCCTACCGAGGCCAAGACCATCCTGCTTACGGAGCAGGCTAAATACGATCCGGACATTGTCACTAAGATCAAGAAGCAGTTAGCCGGCGGAAAGGACGTGGTTATCACATCCGGCCTGCTCAAGGCTCTTCAAGGGAAGGGGCTGGCGGACATCGTCGAGCTGGAATATACGGGCCAGNNCCAGACGGTCTCGACGCGCGAATTTCAGGGGTTTCGGCTGGGCGGCGCGAACAAGGCCGAGTCCGACATCCTGATTCCACAGATCCGCTACGCCACCAACGATGCGTGGGAAATCGTCAGCGCCTTGACTTCCCCAACGAAGACTTCTGGCACGCCCGTTCTGCTCTCCGCCAAGTACTCCAAGGGCGTGTTGTATGTGTTGACGATCCCGCAGGCGCTGGGCGATCTGTATAGCTACCCGTCCGGCGTTTTGAAGGCCATCCGCGATGTGATGGCGAAAGACATGTATGTACGCCTGGATGCGCCCAGCCGGGTCAGCCTGTTCGTGTATGACAACGACAGGTTCATCGTGGAATCGTTCCAGGAGAGTCCGGTGGAGGCGCGGATCGTTACCGATAAGCGCATTACGAAGCTGCGCGACGTGGTCAGCGGTGCGGAGTTGAGTGGGGAGCAGCAGGCGGGTGGAACGGTGTTTACGACGGCGCTCGAGAGGGGATCGTACCGGGTGTTCGCGGCGGTGAAATGACGTGGGGCAGGACTCCATTCCTGCGGCCGACGTCCACNNGACCCGCGCAGACCTGGAGGTCCGCCCCACGCAACTTCCTTGCATCGAAGCGATCCACTGGCGAATGAGGGTCACGCCCTCCTGGTGAACCATGGTGCGGCCTAGCTCCGGCATCATCACTTTCGGAGTGGTCGACTCCATGCGATGCACCAGGATCGATTCCTCGGGCTTGCCCTGCACCACATCGAACAGCAGGTCGCCCGATCCCTGTCCGGCCGAAACCGGTACCTTGCACAGACCCAGCCGCATGGGATCGGTCTGCGAGGCCATGAGGTAGAGACCCGTGGTGTTGGCCGGGCCCCGCGGATTGTGGCAATGCCCGCAATTGGTCTCCAGGTACGCGCGCGCGCGGGCGTCCAGCGTGCCGCTCGATGGATCGTCCCACACGGCCATCTTCGGCGCACGATCCGGCGGAGGCGCGCCCTTCAGATAGCCGATCTTGGTCCAGTAAGCGAGTTGGTTGAAGCGGCCTTCGGGATAGTTGAAATCCTTGTTGAGGTTGCGCGCCTTGGGACCGATGGGCGTCACGGTCTTGGAGCGGTCGTGACAGCTTTTACATTGGTTGGTGTTGGGGATTACATAGTCGATGGCGTACCGCGTCCCGGATGGGTGCACCCAGTGCACGGTGGTTGGGTCGGCGGCGACATCGAGAGTAGCTTCGGTTTGTTCCCGGTTCCATACATACGGCAGAGTGACCCAGCCGGACCGGCCGTTCACCAGCAGGCGTGTCTCGATGATGCGCTGCTTGCCGCCTTGGTCGGCGTCGGGAAAGGCGAAGGTCTTGGAGAAGATGGTACCTACGGGGAAGTCGAAGGCCTCGGTGTCGCTGTAAGTTGCCGAAGTGCCAGGTGGCATCCAGACGAACCGGTACTTAGTCGCGTAGTCGGAGAAGAGCGGGGTGTTAAGGTCGTAGGGGAGCACTCCGGCGTTGGGCCTGAGGGCGGCGGGGTCTCCGATGAAGAGCTCCCAGGCGGAGAGCTTGGCGGGGAATGGCTCGGCGATGTGCGCGCGTACCCCTCGACTGCCGCAGGCAGTGAGTAAGATGGCGGCCGCGAGGGCGCAGGAAGCTGAAGAGCGGGTCCTGGAGGA
>PKYZ01000221.1:0-663 GCA_003132865.1 Bryobacterales bacterium | reverse complement strand
CGTCGCCGTTGTTCTGGATGCAGATCCGCAGATCGTCGGGCAGGCGCTTGCCAGCCAGCTTCTGCGGATTCACGATTCCATCAAACAGGATCGCCGGCATGGGCTTGCCAACCACCGGCGCCAGCGCATCGGCGTATTCGCCGCTGGGTGCCGTCCCGCCGCCGGAAATGGTGTTGTCGTGCACATAGATAGCTTCCGGAAACGGATAGTAACTGGCATCGTTGATAGGGTTGCCCGTGGTGTAGTAACTGATGACGGAAACGTTGGCGGTGTTGTTGTCCTTGATGGTGTTCTTGAAGACCTCGACGTGATTGGTGGCCAGCACGATGACGCCGGTGCCGGTGGGAACCTTGGCCACCATGCTGCCTTTGGCGCCGAAGTTCTGCGTGTTGTTCTCTGTGATTTCATTGTTGAACACGCGCGTGTTGCCGCCGCCCTTCACCGGCAGGTCGGGCAGGTTGAACACCAGGATGCCGCCGGTGTTGTGTGTGGACTTGTTCTCGTAGACATCGGCGAACTGCGAATTCTCGATCTCAATGCCGGCCACGTTGGCCTCGGCGCGGCTGCGGCGCACGATGATATTACTCGACTGGCCCACGTAGATGCCGGCGTCGGCGGCGCCGATGGAGGCGGATTCCTCGATCAGCACGTTCTTGCATTGCA
>PKYZ01000591.1 GCA_003132865.1 Bryobacterales bacterium | reverse complement strand
TCAGATTCTCGCTCAGAGCCATGAAATCTATCGTGCTCGTGAACTGAGCACCTTTCATGATGGGCGCCTTCTCTTCTTGGGGTGCTCCAGTTCGGAGCGCTTCTTGCACCAACTGCGTTACCGGCACATCTTTCCTCGCGACGGCCAACCAGTCATTCTCTTGAAGACGCTCCAGAATGTCGGCAAGAAGATTCTCCCTCATCCTGTCACTGGTGTCATAACCTCTATGGTAATCTCGACCGTCGGGTGAATCGCCGCACCAATAGAGCCCGCCGCCGAACTTTGGGACCTCATTCGTACCGAGCCCCACAACAGTTCCATCCTCTCGGCACAACGCCGCTCCAACCTGACGCGCGAGCGATGCGGAGCGCATGGCTGCAGCCTGCGCGCAAAAAGTCCCTTGTTCATCCTTAGTAGGGGTATGAAGAGTATTGCCGAACAGCAGCTCTATAAAACGACCCATCGAGGCTGCCATTGACGGCTCATCGCAGGAATCAATGATGATGTCCGCAAGTGGAAAGGTATCCCGGACATTCTGACCGAAATCATCTCTCACTTCCGCTTCATCTCGTTTTAGCAATCCTTCAGCATCGATCATGTATTCGCTGATCTGATTGCTGAAATGAGATTCAGCGATTTTTGTAGCCACATTCTGCAGTCGCTTTTCCCTGGGAGCATGAGCTGCAATCACGAAAAAAGCAGGGCCGTAGATCTTCCGAAGCGTCTGCACCTCAGCAGGTCGCTTCAAAGATCTCAGGATGTGAGCGAATCGCGGAATTGAATGATTCGCATCTCCAGTCTTGGATTCACGAAACTCCGCAATTGCTCCCACACCCAAAAGTGCAACGGCATCACATCTTTTCAGGGCCTCACACAATTTGTTGCCGGCGGTCATGTGAGAATGCACGTTCTCTTCGAACGTTCCGTCGTTTAAGAGTGACCATGGAGCTTGAGGAATCTCGTGCATCAATTGGCTCAAGCGATAGACTTCACTCTTATAATCGACTTGGCTCAACACATCCTGTAGCACACTACCGACGGATGCAAGATCCGTACCAACCGGACCAACGAGCCCGAATACCAGTTCCGGGCCTTTATCGTCCCCGCTCGTGCCAATCAAGCTCATCGTGATGTGTAATCCTTTTGTACACCCGATTGGCCCCTCAAGTCCACTACCATATATAGTAGGCAATGCTCTTTGTGCCGGTATATGTGGTAAGCACGTAAAGGGGAGACCGGCGAACGAGGATGGACAAGAACGTGTTCGCCAAGCTCACGGTGCCTCCGGCGCGGCGACTACTCCCGGTAAGTCCCCGTCCCTGACAGAAACGGAACGACAAACGCGCCATCGACCTTCACGGCGCTCTGCACGCCCCTGAAGCCACGATCACACCTCTCGCCATACCCCCAAGCCGACTGAGAACAAACGGCAAGCGCCAATCCCTCAGCCGAATCCTCGCCGCCGTCGTGCTATCCTCACGTCGGGTATTAAAGGGCCTCCGCACTCGCCGAGCGGCGTTCTGCCGGAGTAGCCCGCCGGATCATTGACAAAAGAATTTCTCGCCTTCAGCAGTGCCCCGCTACCCCATTTAGCCTCTCCGAGCAATTCCCCCAAACCTGATCGGAGATGCTATTAATTGCGTGTAACACAATGACAACAAAATCTTTATAAGAAATTGGCTTTGTTCGGTAGAAAANNAGCTGAAAGCTGATAGCTGAGAGCTTGTTACAATCGACTGGTGGCTCACGTGGCTGTCGGGGAGGCCGCCATGGCGCCGCCGGCGCCCTCGGCCGGCAAGGCGTTGGCAGGCTTTCTGCTTTCGGGATTCCTGTTCGCGCTGCTGGGTGCGGTGCTGCCCGCCTGGGGCTACCATCGCGATCCGCCGGAATTCATCACCATCGGCAATTGCTTCCTGAGCTTGGCTGTGGGGGTGATCGCGGCGCACCAGTTGTCCGCGGCGATTCTAGCCCGCAAAAGTCTGCGCTTTCTGCTGGTGTTCGCCTGCGCGCTGGGGTGCGCCGGACTCCTGTCGCTCGCCCTGGCGACTCCACCGGTGCATTGGCTGTGGCGCATGCCCGGCTTGGCCGCGCTCGGTCTGGCGGTGGGGTTGCTCAACGCGGGCCTGTTCCAGGCCATCGCGGCCAGCTACTCGCGCGAGCCGGTGCGGGCGGTGGCTCTGGGCGGCATCTACTACGGCTTGGGATGCCTGGCGGTCACGCTGCTGGTGGCCGGCACCTTTTATGCCTACACGGTGCCCATCATCCTGATTCTGATGGCGCTGGCGCCCGGAATCTTCGCCTGCCTCTACGCGCGCACTGCCGTGCCGGAAAGAGCCGCGGTGGCGCACGCCGATATCCGGCAGGTCTTTCGCGATTTTCGCAGCCTGGGCGCGGTGCTGTTCGCGCTCTTGCTGTTCTTTCAGTTCGGCAACGAATGGTCGATCGCCGGATGGCTGCCGCTGTTTTTGGTGCGGCGCCTGGGCATGAGCCCGCCGGCATCTCTGGGGATGCTGGCCGTCTTTTGGATGGCGCTGCTGGTGGGCAGGGTGGCGGCGGTCGCGATTCTGCCAAAGGTGCGGCACAGCCTGTTGCTGGGAGGTAGCGTGCTGGCGGCTCTGTTCGGTTGCCTGCTGCTGGAGCGGGCATCCACCGACAACCGGTCCGGCGTGGTGGTCGCCGTGCTGCTGCTGGGCGCGGGCTTCGCCAGTATTTATCCGCTGGTGGCCGAGAAGATCGGCGGCCGTTTCCCGTACTACCATCCGGTGTTCT
>PKYZ01000853.1:2302-5309 GCA_003132865.1 Bryobacterales bacterium | reverse complement strand
TTCACGACCTGCTTGCCGCCCCTTCCAAGGGATCTTTCTTCAATCGTCACATCCGCGGCCGTTTCCATCATGTTAAACTTGCGGTCGAAAACTAAGTGGCATTGAGGCAAGAGTGCCTGCGCCACGAGGCAATGGACTAAGTTATGTCTGGACCTTATGTAGAGTTACACGCGCGCTCGGCCTTCAGTTTTTTGCAAGGCGCATCGGCGCCCGAGGATCTGGTGTCCGCTTGCGCGGAACTGGGCATTCCGGCCATGGCGCTGCTCGACCGGGACGGCGTGTACGGCGCGCCGCGTTTTCACATGGCGGCGAAAAAGACGGGGATGCGCGCGCACATCGGCTCCGAAATTACCTGCACCAACGGCCAGCGCTATCCGCTGCTATGCGAAAATCGCGAGGGCTATCGGAACCTTTGCCGGCTGGTCACGCGCATGAAATTGCGCGCCAAGAAAGGCGAAGGCGCCGCCACGCTGGAAGAGATCGCGGAGTTTGCGCAAGGATTGATTTGCATCACGCCGGATATCGATGAAACGCTGGCCGGCATATTTGGCAAGCGGAATCTCTATGCCGAATTGCAGCGGCACATGGACCGCCACGCGGAAGCCCGCAACCAGGCCATCGTCGAAAAGGCGCGCCGCCTGGGCATTCCGCTGGTGGCTACTAATGGCGTTTGCTACGCCCATCCGCAGCAGCGGGAGGTGCTGGACGTGCTCACCTGTGTGCGCGAAAAAGTGACGCTCAAAACCGCCGGACGGCTGCTCACGCCCAATGCGGAACGCTACGTCAAATCCGGCGCGGAGATGGCGCGGCTGTTCGCGGATCTGCCGGAAGCCATCGCGCACACCGGAGAGATTTCGTCGCGCCTCGAATTCACGCTGGCGGATCTGGGCTATGAATTTCCGCGCTATCCGGTGCCGGAAGGCGAGACCATGGCTTCGTTCCTGCGCAAGCGCGCGGATGAAGGCGCGCGGCGGCGTTATCATCCGTATCACGACAAAGCGCGGCAGCAGATCGAGCGCGAACTGGCGCTGATCGAAAAGCTGGCGCTGGCCGGCTATTTCCTGATCGTCTGGGACATCGTGAATTTCTGCCGGGACCACGGCATCCTGGCGCAAGGGCGCGGCTCGGCGGCCAACAGCGCAGTGTGTTATGCACTGGGGATCACGGCAGTGGACCCGGTGGGCATGGATCTGCTGTTCGAGCGCTTCCTATCGGAGGAGCGCGGCGAGTGGCCGGATATCGATCTGGACCTGCCCAGCGGCGATCAGCGCGAGCGCGCCATCCAATATGTCTACGAGCGCTACGGCAAGCTGGGCGCGGCCATGACTGCCAACGTGATCACGTATCGCGGGAAATCGGCGGCGCGCGAGGTCGGCAAGGCGCTGGGCTTCGAGATGGTGACGCTCGATCGCCTGTCGAGCCTGGTGCGGGCGTGGGAATGGAAGGACCCCAGCGACACGCCCGAGCGGCATTTCCGCGATGCCGGCCTCGATCTGGCGAATCCGCGCATACGCAAATTTCTGGAACTGTACCAAGCCGTGCAGGATCTGCCGCGGCACCTGGGGCAGCATTCCGGCGGCATGGTGATCTGCCAGGGGCAACTGGATTCGGTAGTGCCGCTGGAACCGGCCACTATGCCCGGCCGCGTGGTGGTCGAGTGGGATAAAGAAGACTGCGCGGACATGGGCATTATCAAAGTGGATCTGCTGGGGCTGGGCATGCTGGCGGCCATCGAAGAGTGCCTGGAGCACATCCGCGAATCGTACGGCGAAGAAGTGGACTTGGCGCATTTGCCGGCGGACGATCCGGCGGTGTATGGCGCGCTCCAAAAAGCGGACACCATCGGCATGTTCCAGGTGGAAAGCCGCGCGCAGATGTCGTGCTTGCCGCGGCTGCGGCCGGCGCGCTTCTACGACATCGTGGTGCAGGTGGCCATCATCCGGCCGGGGCCTATCGTGGGCAAGATGGTGCATCCTTATTTGCGGCGGCGGCAGGGGCGGGAGCGGGCCGACTGTCTGCATCCATCGCTCGAGCCGGTGCTGCAGCGAACGCTGGGCGTGCCGCTGTTTCAGGAGCAGTTGCTGCGCATTGCCATGATCGCGGCGGGGTTCACGGGCGGGCAGGCGGAGGAGTTGCGTCGCGCCATGGGTTTCAAGCGATCGGAGAAGCGCATGAAGGAGATTGAGACGAAGCTGCGCGAAGGCATGGACCGCAACGGCATTCGCGGCGCAGTACAGGACCAGATCGTGCTGGCCATCACCTCGTTCGCGCTGTACGGATTTCCGGAATCGCACGCGGCCAGTTTCGCGATGATCGCGTATGCCAGCGCCTATTTGAAATGTCACTACCTGGCGGCATTCACGGCGGCTTTGCTGAACAATCAGCCGATGGGGTTCTATCATCCGTCGATCCTGATTAAAGATGCCCAACGCCACGGTCTGCGTGTTTTGCCCGTGGATGTGACTAGGTCCGACTGGCCGTGCACAATCGAATGTGGGGCAGGTTGTCAACCTGCAGGCGGGTTGTTAACCCGCCATCTACGCCTGGGATTCCGCTACGTTCGAGGGATGCGCCAGCCGGCCGCCGAGGCTATCGTGCGTGCGCGCGCCGAGCGGCCTTTCACCAGCGTGGACGACCTGGCGTTGCGCGTTCCGGAGTTGCGCAAAGACGAGATGAAAATGCTGGCGGAGGTGGGCGCGCTGAATCCGCTGCAGCAAATCCACCGGCGCGATGCGCTGTGGGTGGCGGAGCGCGCGGTGCGGCCGGTGGGTCCATTGTTGGAGCAACTTGAAGCGGCCGAGGGCGCCTCGCCGCTGGCGCGCATGACTGTCGAAGAGCGGCTGACGTCCGATTTCCGCGGCACGGGTGTGACCATTGGCCGGCATCCGATGGCCTACCGGCGGACGGAGATGCAGGCGCTGGGAGTGACTCCGGCGGCGTATCTCGCGCGCGCTCCGCATGGCCGGCTGGTGCGGATTGCGGGATCGGTGATCGTGCGGCAGCGGCC
>PKYZ01000853.1:0-2253 GCA_003132865.1 Bryobacterales bacterium | reverse complement strand
CAGGATGGCGTGATTTCGGTGAAGGTGGGGCGGGTGGAGGCGCTGCCGGCGGGCGCGGCGGCGGAATCGCACAATTTTCATTGAGCGGGCTATACGGATGTTGTAATATATATAGAGCATATGATCCGTTCCTGCCGGGACAGGGATTTCTTCCGGCTTTTGGACCGGCAGCTTGGTCGAAGATTTCAGTTTAGGATATTAAGGCCCCTTGTTTACGGCTATTGCGCATGAGCAGAAGTTCCGGATCTCGGAGTCGCGTAAAGGGGAAAAACATTCATCAGCGGGTTGCTGACAATGCCGGGACCAGATAACCCATTTCTGCTAAAGCACTTACGATTTTGCTTGGTCCTTTGGCTGCTGGCATGCCAGGTAGCCTTATCGGCGCAGACCCTGGCAAGCCGTCCGATCCTGTTGGCCCATGGCTTCTGCGGCAGTGCCCTCGATTTTCAGCCGCTGACCGGACCGCTATACCAGCAGCTTCCGTCCGATCTGTACCCGAGCTCAACCGTCTATTACGTTTTCTACGACAGCATCAAGAACACAACCACATTCTTATTGCTTGCCGGCGGACTGCTGGTTCCTGTAGACCAGAGTTCGATACCCTCTTCGACACGCCTCTTTAGCATCATGTTCTACGACCCCAACAATGGTGGAAGCTCGGATCCCAACAACGTCGCCAAAATCTCCATTCTGAATAAGGCTTACGAGCTTTCGCAAGTCATAAAGCAGATCAACGCCATAACCAAGACAAAGGACAGTCATTATCGTTGCTCACAGCATGGGTGGACTTGACGCCCGAGCTTACGTCGAGAATTTTGCCTCGCCCGGGCAGTGCTATGACTATCAAGCGAATGTGCCCGACTACTCGCTACAGACTTGCACGCCTGGTTCCGGCAACGCCGCTTTCGTTGGCGATGTGGCCGAAATCGTCACGGTAGATACCCCTCACCCCGGCGATCCGCTTACGGAGCTCAGCCTCCCCTTCGGGCCATGTTGGGTGCAGCCGTCCACTAACCGGACCGAGCTCAACTTCAGTTCGCTAGGCGGCGCAGGCTTGGTGGAAGCGCTGAATTATAGCGGCACAGCGGTTGCCGGTGCGCTGCCTTCCAAGAATCCGGTACCGATCCACGCGGTGCAGGATTACTTCAGCGATGTGACCGATCCATGGGACAATTTCGGAGGCTGGCTTTCTGGCTATTCCGACGACGTAGTGGTAACTCAAGCGCAATCGATTCTATTAAACCTGCCTTCTCACGATACGATAGCGCCCCTTCGGGACGTGGCTGTCAGCTACCTGAGTTCAGACCCAGGGATCAACAACACCGCGGCGTGCTGGTATGGCGGCCCCGTGTTGCACTTCATGACCTGTTTGGGAGCGCAGCCCAGTACCCAGAGCGCGATCGCCACTCAGGTCAACGAGTATGCGAATTTCAAGGTTGCAACCCTGGCAGCAACCGCGGTGACCGGCGGCGGCGCGACATTGAACGGGACGGTCTATCCAAATTCTTCCAACGGCCACGCATACTTTTATTGGGGCACCGATCCGACGTTTACCACCTACACGCAGTACGACTGCGGGGCCGTTGCGCCGACTAACAAGACGCAGGCAATCACGGCAGCCCTCACGGGGCTGGCAATGGCCGCGACGTATTATTTTGAGATCGTGTTTTGGAATACGGAAAACGCCACCTACGAATATGGCGAGGTGCTGAGTTTCAGCACGAGAGGGCCACCGGTGGTTACGACTACCGCGGCGACCTCGGTAACGGGGAGTGCGGCAACTCTCAACGGTACGGTGAACCCGCGAGGGGCCAACGGACAGTATCAGTTTCAGTGGGGTACCGATCCGACCCTGACCACGAGAAATTCGCTTTCATGCTAGCTTTCAGGGTTGTCCGGTGTGGGTCACGAACTCTCAGGCGCAAGCGTTCCGGCAGGCGGTGACTGATCTTCCCAATGCAACAACGCAACAACATACTATTTCCGCTTGGTGGGTTTCGACTACGACAACTACAGCTACCAGTACGGGGCGATTTTGAGTTTCACCACGGGAAAGCCGGCGGCGGTCACCACCACCGCGGCGACCTCGGTGACGGGGAGTGCGGCAACTCTCAACGGACGGTGAACCCGCGAGGGGCCAACGGACAGTATCAGTTTCAGTAGTTTCAGTGGGGTACCGATCCGACCCTGACCACGGGAAATTCGGTTTCATGCAGCTTTCAGGGTTGTCCGGCTTCGGCGCTCGCGAGAATT
>PKYZ01000524.1 GCA_003132865.1 Bryobacterales bacterium | reverse complement strand
CGCGGGCAGCGTGATTCACGCGCTCGGCGGCGAGCAGGACGTGCGCAACATGGGCGGGCTGCGCAAGAAGATTCCTTGGACATTCGCAACCATGATGTGCGCCTCGGTGGCCATCGCGGGCGTGCCGCCGTTCGCGGGGTTCTACAGCAAGGACGCGATTCTGGCGGCGGCCGACCGTCACGCGCCGTGGATGTATTGGGTGGGCGTGATCACGGCGGGCATGACGGCCTTCTACGTTTTCCGCGCGATCTTTTTGGCTTTCTACGGCAAGTATCGCGGCGAGGCGCACCCGCATGAATCGCCTTTCGTGATGATCGGCCCGCTGGTGGTGCTGGCCGCGCTCTCTCTGGCGGGCGGGCGGCTTTTCAACGTGCCTGGGTTTTTGGCGCCGCTGTTTCCGCCGGTAGAGGAGGGTCATGACATCGGCCCGGTAGTTGTCTCCGTGGCATTCGGCCTCGCCGGCATCGCGCTGGCGTGGCTGTTCTATGTGGCCAAGCCGGGCTTGCCGGATCAGGTCGCCACGACCTTCAACGGCCTCTACAAGCTGATCTACAACAAGTATTTCGTGGATGAGATCTACGACGCGGTGGTGGTGAATCCGGTCGTTTCGGGATCGCGCGAAGTGCTGTGGAAGGGCGTGGACGTGGCGGTGATCGATGGCGCGGTGAACGGCGTCGGCCATCGCGCGCGCGGAATCGGCGGCGTGCTCAAGCGGCTGCAATCCGGCAATATCCGCAGCTACGCCGCCTGGGTGTTGCTGGGAAGCGTGGTGCTGCTCTTCGTCATGGGCGTGATGGGAGGCCTGCGATGAACCATCTGTGGGGCAGACCTCCAGGTCTGCGCGGGTCCTCCAGGACCCGCTCCTCGCGGCCAACCGCGGCAGCCCGACGTGGACGTCGGCCGCAGGACTGGAGTCCTGCCCCACGAGGAGGCCTGCGATGAACCTGCTCGACATCGTGCTGGCCGTCCCGCTGGTAGGCTTCATCGTCCTGCTGCTCGTGTCGCGTGCGGCCGAAGGCGCCATCCGCGCGATCGCGCTGGGCTTCTCGCTGGTGGCATTCGTAGCCTCTCTGGGGCTGGCATTTCAATACGAGACAATCCGCCCCGGCGAGCAGTTCGTCACCGACATCGTCTGGATCGCCTCGCCCAACATTCACTATCACGTATCACTCGATGGACTGAGCTTGTGGCTGTTGATTCTGGCCACCTTTCTCACGCCCATCTGCATCCTGATCTCCTGGAAATCGATTCAGAGCCGTATCAAAGAGTTCTTCGCCTTCATGCTGCTGCTCGAGTTCGGCCTCGCCGGCGTCTTCGCGGCGCAAGACCTGTTTCTGTTCTACGTGTTCTGGGAAATCTCGCTGGTCCCGATGTATTTCCTGATCGGCATCTGGGGCCACGAACGCCGCATCTACGCGGCGGTCAAGTTTTTCCTATACACCATGGCCGCATCGGTGCTGATGCTGACGGGCATCATCTACGTGTACAACCATGCGGGCACGTTCAACTATTCCGACATTCTGGCGATGCTCGCGAGCGGCAAACTGTCGTTCAGTCCCTCGCAGCAGATGTTGCTCTTCCTGGCGTTCTTCGTGGCCTTCGCCGTGAAGGTGCCGCTGTTCCCGCTGCACACCTGGCTGCCGGACGCGCACGTGGAAGCGCCCACGGCCGGCTCGGTGATGCTGGCGTCCGTCATGCTGAAGATGGGCACTTATGGCCTCGCGCGATTCTGCCTGCCGATGTTTCCGGGCGCCGCGCGCGCCTGCGCACCGTGGATCGTGGTGCTGGCCATCATCGGCATCGTTTACGGCGCGCTGGTCGCCATGGTGCAGCCCAACATGAAGAAGCTGGTGGCGTATTCGTCGGTGAGCCACCTGGGCTTCGTCGTGCTGGGCATCTTCTCGTTCACGCAGCTTGGCATGGATGGCGCTGTGTATCAGATGCTGAATCACGGCATCACGACCGGCGCGCTGTTCGTGCTGGTAGGCTTCCTTTACGAGCGCCGGCATTCGCTGGCCATCGCGGACTACGGCGGCGTGGCCACCCCCGCGCCGTGGCTTTCTACCGTCTTCATGATCACGATGCTGGCCAGCATCGGACTGCCCATGTTGAATAACTTCGTGGGCGAATTCCTGGTGCTGCAAGGCTCCGCCCAAGCCAACTTCCACTGGACCATCTTCGCCTCCATCGGTGTGATTCTGTCGGCGTGTTACATGCTGTGGCTCTACCAGCGCGTGTTCTACGGCGAGACACCGAATGAAGTGCGGCATCATGTCTTCGATCTGAAGCCGCGCGAGTGGGCCGCCATCCTGCCGCTGATCGTGATGATGGTTTGGATGGGCATGTATTCGCAATCGTTCCTGCCCGCCGTGCGCAAGACCACGGCGCGGATTCTGGAACAGACGCAGGTGAACGTACAGTTCCGCGTGCAGGCGCCCGCGGCCCCCGCCTTCCGAGCCGCGACCGTCGCCAACCGAGCCGCGACCGTAAGGGAGCGGTCCACCGAGGTCGCGCATGCCCGTTAACTTCGCGCCCGCCAGCGTCGAGTACATCCGGTTTCTGCCGGAGATCATCCTGATTGCGGCCGGCACGCTGCTGATGGTGTTGGACGTCATCCTCCGCAAGCACTCGCGGGACATCTACGGGCACATCTCGATTCTGGCGCTCGCGGCCGCCATGGCGGCTGCGGTGTTCGCCTACTCGTCGCCCGGGCCGGCTTTCTCGGACATGCTGGTGGTGGATGGATTCGCCACCTTCTTCCGCGTGCTGGTGATCGGCGTCGGCATCCTGACGGTGCTGTCGTCCTACCGCTTTCTCGAACGCGAGGGCGTGGAGACCGGCGAGTTTCACGCGCTGCTGCTGTTCTCGATCGCGGGCCAGTGCGTGATGGTTTCGGCCAACGAGCTGATCATGATCTTCATCGGCCTGGAGATTTCCTCCATCGCCAGCTACGTGCTGGCCGGCTATCTGCGCGACGACAAGCGCGCCAATGAAGCCGCGCTCAAGTATTTCCTGCTCGGCTCCTTCGCCACCGCGTTTTTCCTGTATGGCGTGGCCATCGTCTACGGCGTCACCGGCTCGGTAAACCTTACGGCGGTCCGCGACGCCATCGCGGGGCAGGAGCAGCAATACGTGGTTTTCCTGGGACTCGCGGCGGCGCTGATGTTCGTAGGGCTGGGATTCAAAGTCTCGGCGGCGCCTTTCCAGATCTGGGCGCCGGACGTCTACCAGGGCGCGCCGACGCCGGTCTCCGCATTCCTGACGACGGGACCTAAGGCCGCGGCCTTCGCCATATTCCTGCGCATCTTCATGACGGCCTTCGAGCCGATCGCGCGCGATTGGTATCCGCTGGTGTGGGGATCGGCGCTGCTGTCGATGACCATCGGCAACTTTGCCGCGCTCACGCAGTCGAACATCAAACGCTTGTTGGGATATAGTTCGATCGCGCACGCCGGATATGTGCTGGTGGCCCTGGCCGCGCGCTCGCAGGTGGGCACGGCGGCTGCCATGTTCTACCTGGCGGCATATGCCTTCATGAACATTGGCGCCTTCGCGGTGGTCGCGCACCTTTCAGGCAAAGGCGAGCGCTTCCTGAGCGTGGACGATTTCGCGGGCCTGGGAGTCAGGCAGCCGGGCACGGCCGCGCTGCTGTCGATCTTTCTGCTGTCGCTGATCGGCGTGCCGCTCACCGGCGGCTTCTTCGGCAAGTTCTACATCTTCAAAGCCGCGCTCGATTCGCACCTGGTGTGGCTAACGGTGCTCGGCCTGCTGAACAGCGTGGTGGCGGCGTATTACTATCTGCGCATTCTGGTGGTAATGTATATGCGGGAGCCTTCTGAAGCGACAGCGGAGCTCGAGCCGCTCTCACTCGGTCTACGCGCGGCACTGGTCATCCCCGCGCTGGGAACTCTGTTTCTGGGTATCTTCCCCGCGTGGGTACTGGACTTCGCGGGGAAGTCGTCGGCGTTAGTGAGATAGTGCATCTTGCATATATGGATCAGACGGCACAACCCGCCGCGCAGCGCCTCGTCTCACTGGACGTATTCCGCGGCGCCACCATGGCGCTCATGGTGCTGGTGAATAACCCGGGCGATGGCGCGCATAGTTACGGACCGCTGCAACACTCCGACTGGAACGGCTGGACTCTGACCGACACGGTCTTCCCATCGTTCCTGTGGATTGTGGGCGTCGCCATCACGCTCTCGCTAGGCAAGCGAATGGCGGCCGGGGTCGCGCGCCGCCATTTGTTCGCGCAGGTATTGCGGCGAGCCGTGATTCTGTATGTGCTCGGACTGGCAGTCTACGCCTATCCGTTTGACCTGTCGACACAACGATTGCTCGGTGTCTTGCAACGCATTGCCATCTGCTACCTGATCGCCTCAGCCATTTATCTGACCACGGGCTTGCGCGGGCAACTCATCTGGATCGTATCTCTTATTGCTGGTTACTGGATCGTTATGGAGCTGGTTCCGGTGCCCGGCTACGGCGCCGGCCATCTCGAGGTAGACCACAACCTAGCGAACTACATCGACAAGATTGTACTGGGCCGCCACAACTATGCGGGGACGAAAACCTGGGACCCGGAAGGCATCGTCAGCACCATCCCGGCCGTCGCTACGGCGTTGTTCGGCATCATGGCGGGCCATATTCTGCGCATGCGGCGACAGCTTTCCGAGCGCACCACCTGGCTGTTGGTGAGCGGCAACGTCCTGATCGCTCTGGGCCTGGTTGCCGCCATCTGGTTGCCGATCAACAAGAAGCTTTGGACCAGTTCGTTTTCGGTGTTTATGGCGGGATTGGACTTCGTGGTCTTCGCCATTTGCCTATGGCTGGTGGATGGCTGCGGCTTCAAACGCGCCGTGAAGCCGCTGGTGATCATGGGTATGAACGCCATCACGGTCTACATGATTTCGGAACTGATGGATGAGGGCCTCTCCGCGCTGCATTGGCGCGAGCCGCTGTATCACGCCGTGTTTGCGCCGCTGGCCTCGCCTATGAACGCGTCGCTGCTGTACGCGACGGCTTACACGCTGCTATTGTGGCTCGTCGCGTACGGCATGTACCGCCGGGGCTGGTTCTGGCGCGTGTAACCCTACTGCGACGTGCCGCTCTGGCTGGCTCCAACAGGGACATTGGCGATGGTAGCGACACGAAACGATCGCGGCATCCACGTCCAGGATTTCGACGGGCGGCAGAGCAAGAGCGACGGTCCTAAACAAGTCGGCGCTCAGCCCCGCTGGCGACCGTAAACTATTGCCCGTCCTTCCGTCAAGCCAGACGAAGCGGAGCAGGCCATGCGGAACGATCCGCTGGACATGAACTATGAAGTCATCGATGGTGAACAACGTTGGACATCGCTCGGGCGTACCGGCAATTTCCGGGTCCTGCTACTGGTCTGGACCGTGCGGCACGATGCCTTACGGATCGTCACTGCGCGGGCTGTTGGAACGAGAGCGCGGGACGCCTATTTGCGTGCCAAGGGATTATTGACATGAAGAAACTCATCGTTCCCAAGTTCCCGACCGAAAGTGCGGAGGCAGAATGGTGGGACAACCACATCAACCACATGGATGTAGTTGAGGGGAACCTGATTGAAGCCATTCAGGAAGGAACTGCCAGCCGGGGCACGGCGCAACGGGTGCTCCGAGAGGCGCGAGAATTGAAAAGCGTCACGATTCACATGCTAGAGCCGACGTCAACCGCGCTCAGCGGCTGTCGGCCAAGAAAGGCTTAAGTTCCGAAACCTATCTCCAGACTCTCTTGCATGAAGCCCTCCAGCGCGAGGAGTCGGGAGACTCAACTCGTGACGAATCCTGACAGTCTTCAGGAGGCCGATAACCGGCTTACGGCTTGAACTCGCGCACCATCTCCACGCAGGCCTTCACATTCTCCACAGGGGTCTCCGGCAGGATGCCATGACCTACGTTGAAAATGTGTCCGGGCCGTGTGCCGGTGCGCTT
>PKYZ01000151.1 GCA_003132865.1 Bryobacterales bacterium | reverse complement strand
GGCGTGGACGCCTGCCCCACAGCTAGCCGGCGGGCAGAATCTTGGTAATGTCGTTGTACAGCACGAAGGCCACCAGCATCATGATGAACACGAAGCCGACCTTGAAAACCGCCTCTTTCACGGACATGCTCAGATCGCGGCGCATCACCATCTCGATGATCAGCATGACCACGCTGCCGCCATCCAGGATGGGGAGGGGCATCAGGTTGATGACGGCCAGGTTCAGACTGACCATCGCCATAAACGCGATGAACGCCGAGGGGCCTGCCTTGGCGGCCTGGCCGGACATCTGCGCGATCCCCACCGGTCCGGAGAGCAATTTCGCCGAGATGCGGCGTTCGATGACACCCTCCAGTACCTGGAAAATCAGACCCGCGCTGCGCACGTTCTCGCCCACGGACTGGCGCAGGGCATTGGGCAGCGAGAGGCGCGAGGTCACGATGTTCAACTTGGGTTCGACATAGGCGCCGATCACCCAGCGGGCCGGTCCATCGGCGCCGCTCCATACCGGCTGCACGGTGACCTGCATGGGTTTGCCATTGCGCTGGAACTCGATCGAGACCGGCTTGCCGCCGCTGCCGCGGATGACCTCATGGAAGCGAACGGTAGCGTGGATCGGATGGCCGCCGGCGCTTTGGATCAGATCGCCCTGCTGGAGCCCCACTTTCTGGGCGGGCATGCCCGCGGTAACGGGTCCTAACTGCACTTCACCTTTCTCGAACCACCCCGCCGTGCCCGCGCCGGACCGCTCATCAAGCACGGGCGTGACGGTGGTATCGAAGTCTTTGCCATTCGGGCCATGGGGGCCATTGCGCTGAATGGTTAGATGCATGGGGCGCGAGGCGCTCTCGACTTCCTTGAGGATGATGTCGTCCCAGGTAGGATTGCGCTTACGCTCCAGCTTGACGATGCGGTCGCCTTCCTGGATGCCGGCCTTGGCCGCCGGCGTGTTGGGCGCGACGCTGCCGATCACCGCTCCGTTATCGGCGTCCACCACTTTTTGATATTTGACCATGTACAGGCCGGTGAGCAGCGCGACGGCCAGCACCACATTCATGAGAGGACCGCCCAGCACGATGATCAGGCGCTGCCAACGGGGCTTGGCCTGGAAGCCGCGCGGATCGTTCGCGCTTTCATCGCCGGGCAGTTCGCCCGCCATTTTCACGAAGCCGCCCAGGAAGAACACGGCCGAGACGCGGTAGTCGGTCTCGCCCCTGCGGAAACCGAAGAGGCGCGGCCCGAAGCCGAAGCTGAAAGTTTCAACGCGGACATCGAAAAAGCGCGCTGCCCAGAAGTGTCCCAACTCGTGGATGAGGATCATCACGCCGATCAGGATCAGGAACCAGAAAGCGCTTTGAAAAAATGCCATACGATTTAAACCCTTGCCGGAACCGGTTGCGCGGCGGTCTGGCGGCCGGCGAGTTCGCGGGCGATTGCGCGGGCCGTGGAACGCGATTCCTTGTCAATTTCGAGAATGTCGCCCACCGTGCGGGGCTGCCGGCTAGGCATCCGGCTGAGAGTCTCTTCCACGACGGCGGCTATGCCGGTAAAGCAGATTTCACCCTTCAAGAAAGCTTCGACGGCGATTTCGTCCGCCGCGTTTAAGGTACAGGTTGCAGACCCGCCGGCTTCCAGGCACTGGTAGGCCAGCTTGAGCAGAGGGAAGCGCTCGAAATCCGGGGGCGCGAAATCCCAGTGGCGCGCCTGGCTCCAGTCGATTTTGGGTACGGGCGCCTGCCACCGCTCGGGCCAGGTGAGCGCGTATTGGATGGGCATGCGCATATCCGTCGCCGAGATCTGGGCAAGTACGCTGCCATCGGAATACTCGATCATGGCATGCACGGTGGATTGCGGGTGAATCACCACATCCACCTGGGAGGGCGCGAACCCGAACAACCAGCAGGCTTCGATGACCTCGAAACCTTTGTTCATTAAGGTGGCGGAGTCGATGGTGATGCGCTTGCCCATCCTCCAGGTTGGATGATTCAGGGCTTGCGCGGGAGTCACTGAATCCAGCATTTGCTTCGGGGTGTTGCGGAACGGGCCGCCCGAGGCCGTCAGGATCAGCTTCGAGACCTGGTCGCGGTTGCCGGCGCGCAGGCATTGGTGGACGCCGTTATGCTCGCTGTCGATGGGCAGCAATTCGGCGCCGCTCGCCTTCACGGCGTCCATAACCAGGCGCCCGCCGGACACCAGTACCTCTTTATTTGCCAATCCCACCCGTTTGCCCAAGCGCACCGCTTCGTAGGTCGCTTCCAGTCCCGCGACGCCGACAATCGCCGAAATTACCATATCGACCGCGGGGGCGGTAGCCGCATCGATTAGCGCAGCGGCTCCGAAAGCCAGCTCTGGCCAGTTTGGACGCGGCAGACCGGAATCGGATAGTGCGGCGGCTAGGCGGTCGATGCTTTTGGAAGTGGCCAGAACCGCGACGTTGGGACGGAACTCTATGATTTGCTGGAGGATAGCCTCGACATTCTGCCCGGCGGCGAGGGTATGGACGCGGTAGAGATGGCGGTTGCGCCGGACTACGTCCAGGGTGTTGGCGCCGATGGAGCCGGTCGATCCGAGCAGGGCGAGGCTTTTCATTTCAAGCAGTTGCGCGGCTGCTGTCATCATAGCATGAAGGGTGGCGGGTTATGGGTGGTGGGTGGTGAGTTATGCAGGGTTGGGCGGATTTGTGCACCGAATTCGGATTTTGGGGGCGAAGGGCTTTTTGAACAAACAAAGCCAATTCTCAATAAGGCATTTGGAATCAATGATATGGCGCCTAAATGGCTAATGCAAATGGGCGGAGCCGTTTTTTTGGGGTTGTCAAAGAGCTTTTGCGGCGTCGGTGTCTAGGATTCCAGAGGAAGCCGAGACCGCGCTGGAGAGGCAACTATGTTCTTCTGATTACACGGTACCACGTAAGGTGTTGGGTTCCGGGCGCTGGGTGCTGGTGGAAGGGCTGCAAGTCGCTGGAGAATCGGGCTAAGGAGCGGGCGAGGGTTTGTTTGCGAGTGGTGTGAACGCATCGCGGGAGCCGCGCACCAACGCAGCGCCTTGTGCGTGGCCGGTACCGCGGCATGGAGATCGACCGAGACATTCTGGCTCTCGCAGGGTTCCTAGCGTGGTAACATAGCCTCGCTGCGGGCTCGGCGGGCCTAAGGAACCCGCGTCACACCCACCATGTTCCGCCGTATATTGCCGCTGCAGATCGTGTGCATCGCGCTGCAGCTTCCCGGCGCAAGCTTTCACCGGCCGCTTCCCCAACAGAAACTGACCACCATCCCTGCCGGGCCGTTTCATGTCGCAGGCAACCGGCTCGTAGATGCCAAAGGGCAACCGTTTCTGATTCGAGGTACGCAGTTGCCGGGTTTCCATCTTCCAGCGGCACTTTCACGCACGGTCGGGCAACAGTTCGGCCCCTACTCGGCAACCACATTGAGCACCATACGACTGCGCTTTAATATGAACGCTGTCCGCATCCCGGTGAACGTGGCGGACGATTCGAGCGACCCTGCCTGGCTGCCGGAGCTAAGCAGAGTGGTCCGGCGAGCCAACGAACTCGAACTGCTGGTGATTCTCGCCGCTCAGCAGCCGGGCACGGATTTGCCGTCGCGCAAAGTTGCCCACTTCTGGAGCCGGTGCGCCGCTTTTTTCAAGGATTATCCGAACGTATTCTTCGATGTTTTCTCCGAGCCTGACGCGGGCGCTGTTCCCGGGCATCTGGCCGCCCGCCATGCCGCTTCCGACTGGCAGTTTTGGCTTCACGGAGGCCGGACGAACGATGGCCGCGAGGCCATCGGATTTGAAGACCTGGTGAAAACCATCCGTGCTACGGGAGCCAGCCAGCCAATCGTGGCCATGGGGTGGCACGATGACGGGCTCCTGGAAGGCATGACTCCGGAGTTCTTCATAAACGACCCCAATATCGTCTACGAAGTATGTCCGCGCTACCGTACAACACGAACCGACGCGGATCGCAACGCCCACTTCGGCTTTCTCGCCGCCCGCGTACCCGTGCTGGCCAACAACTGGGACCTGGAACTGGACCGGAATTCGGCCGATTGCCTGGCCATTCCTCCCGATCCGACAGTTGCGGAAGATATGGTCAAGGCCAACCTGAATTACTTCGATGCGCACGGTATCTCCTGGACCGCATCGGTCTTTCAACCGGGCAAGCTGATCACCGACTATCGCTACCTTTTCGCAACTACCTTAGAGGACGGTTGGACGTGCGGCGAACCCGACGCCCCACTTGCGGGCATGGGGATCGCAGTGCAGTTTCATCTATGGAGCGCGGAGATTCGCGGGCTCTTTACAGTCACCAATCCGACGGGAGGCATGGTCCTGGCGCGAGGCGGTATTGCGGCCGCCTACGGACCAATCGGGGCGGAGGCGGAACTAGGATCCGGACGGGCGCCTCTTCCTACGACCCTGGGCAACATCTCCGTGCGGGTGACCGACGCCCTGGGCGTGGCCCGGCTCGCCCCCCTTCTGCACATGTCCGCCGGCTGGGGCTATATCAACTTCATCGTCCCGTCCGGCTCCTCGCCCGGACCAGCCGAGATAGCTATACTGCGGTCGGACGGGACCAGTGCCGTGGGTAACGCCACGATTGCCAATGTGTCGCCCGGTTTGTACACCGCTCCGCAGGACGGCCACGGGCCGGTAATCGGTTGGGTCACACAGAAGTCCGTAGACGGCAGGACCGAGACCTTCCCGGCCTACAAATGCAGAGCCCTGGATTGCCGGACCGTTCCGATCCCGCTCTCGGACGAAGTGACGACCAGGGTTCGGCTGAACGGAACCGGATTTCATCATGCCGGTCCGGCGCCGGATGTACGCGTAACGATAGGCGATATTCGAGTGCCAGTCGGCTCGATCCATCCTGCCTCCGACCCCGGAGTGGATGAACTTACTATCCAGCTTCCGCGCAAGCTAGGCAGTCTCGGGGAGACGGACTTACTGCTATCGGTGAATGGACGCCTGGCGAATGTCGTTCGCATCAATGTGCAGTCGAAGAAGCCGCACGCGTCCGGGGGGCCCGGTCGATGACGCGCGGCGGGCTGGCTGCCACCACCGGCTTCGCCGCGGCCGCTTTTGCATGCGCCACCGCGGCTGTGACGGCTGAGAAGGCGCCGGAGCCGGCGGCGTATCAGTGGGATCTGCCCAAGGGTTTCCCAAGACCGCGGGTTCCAGCAGCCAACCCCATGAGCGGGGTCAAAGTGGAGCTTGGCCGGTATCTCTTCTACGACAAGCGAATGTCGGGGAACGGAACCCAGGCGTGCGCTACCTGCCACCGGCAGGAGCTGGCATTCACCGATGGCAAGCCGCTGGCCGAAGGCGCCACCGGCCAAATACACCCCCGCAGCGCCATGAGCCTGGTCAACGTGGCATACAGCACCGCGCTTACATGGAGCAACCCCGGACTCCGCGCCTTGGAAGAGCAGGCCCTAACGCCGATGTTTGGCCGCCATCCTGTGGAGCTTGGGCTGAGCGAGCGCACAGACGATTTTCTCGAAAGGCTGCGGTCCGACGCGGTTTACCGGACGCTGTTGCCAGCCGCATTTCCCGGCCAGCGGGACCCCTTCACGATTCCAAACGTAACGAAGGCCCTCGCCGCATTTGAACGGACCATCATATCGGCGCGCTCGCCATACGACCGTTATCGCTACGATGGCGACGAACACGCAATCACCGACTCCGCCAAACGCGGCGAGGTGCTGTTTTTTACGGACCGGACAGCCTGTTTCCGTTGTCACGGAGGCTTCAATTTCAGCGATGCCACCGGCTTCGACGGAGGCAACTCTCAAGCCGTGTTTCACAACACGGGCCTGTATAACCTGCCTGGGCTTTTAACGTATCCGCCACCCAACGTGGGAATCTACGAATTTACAAAACGGCCCGCGGATGCCGGCAAATTCAAGGCACCGACGCTACGAAACGTAGGACTGACCGCGCCCTACATGCACGACGGGAGCATTCCGACGTTGGAAGGTGTCCTGGACCATTACGCGGCAGGCGGCCGTACCATCGCGGACGGCGCTTATGCCGGCGCCGGCCACGACAACCCGAATAAAGACAGCCGGATTAAAGGCTTCCGCTTGACACCGCGGAACCGGGAAGACCTGCTGGCATTCCTGCGCAGCCTGACCGATGAGGAATTGACGCGCGATCCGAGATTTTCCAATCCTTGGGTGAAATGAGCTTGCCGTTCAGCGGAAGGGACCCCTGGACGCGCAGTCCCGCCACGCGGCGAACCCTGCGTATCGCCTGGCATGCGGTGTCACAAAAGGTAACTGCTACGCATTTGCACGTAGCCAGACAGCCACTAGAGCGCAGTAGTCCTTGAAAGAAAGCTCGGATACCCGGAGTCTAGCTCGCCGGCAGAGATTTGGAAGCTCCTTTCTGAATCGCTTGTACTGCCTGATGATGAAAGAGCCGCCGGGCCGGTCGGCAAGCTGCGATTCGGTCGCTAGCCAATTTCGTACGGCTACGATGGCGTGCTCGGGGTTCCCTCCGTGGCCTTGAATGTCGCGCCCGCTGAGGTCTGATAGTGATTTTCGATATCGCCATCGCTCTCGATCGAGGATTAGACAGCTCTTCCCGGCCTGTCCCTGCCCTCCGAATTCGCTGCAACCAAGAAAAAGGCCCAACTCGAAAGCCATGTTATATCACGGGAGCTTAGTCCACCGATCGACGCGCATGAACGAAAGATCGTGAATTCCAAATCGGCAGGAGTGAATAATCTCAATAATCTTCTTCAGCCGTTCTTGCGTGCCCGTATCTCGTTCCAGTGCACACCGAGGCTCAAAACCGAGCGCCATCACCGCAAAGACGATAGCATCGAAAAGAGGACGATACGACGCGTCGAACGGACAATTGATAAAGACAGCGGTCACAGAGGATGAGCTATACTTCCGCATTGGTCTGGCAGATGGCTGCACAGTCTCAGGTGCGCGCGCTGCTTACCGCCGTCTTCTTCCTTTTTTGGATTTGGAGGCTCCCTTTTCAAGCTCCCGATCGACCTTTTCAACGACATCGCCGAGGACAGCAATGCCCGCTGCCATTAGGCCTCCGATCAGCAGGGCCTTTACGGCAGCCTCAAGAACCGAGCCGCCCACTTGGTTGCCAAACTGTGGAGGGGGGTACTGTGGCAGTCGATAATGGGCAATCGGAACCAGTCTCCCGAACTCGTCCAGAAGCACGACTTGGCTCGGTTGGTTTGCCGCAGCCATGGACTTCGCATGTTCGACCGCGGCTGCCTTAGACCGCATCGTGAGCAGGTGACGCCGTGGGTCCACGACCCCCCACGATCCGCCCTCAACCGGGACGACGTGCACCGTGCTGCCGATGAGCGCGCGACCATCATTGATGAGCACGCTTCTATTGTAGCGGCTTATCAGGAGGGAAGGACTGGGAGTTGTGTTAGCGATCACGCAAAAAGTGGTATTTGGGACGACGACCAGTCGTCTCCTCGACGGCGCCCTCCTCAACCGAGGTGCTAGTCGGAGGCGGAGCAGTGGCAGGCAGCCTCCCACACCTGCTATACTTTGGAATTCAGGCCGTAACGATCCAGGAACATCTATGCCCAAGCTGAAGACTCACAAAGGTGCGTCCAAGCGGTTCAAGAAGACCGGGACCGGCAAGGTGGTGCGCAACCACGCCTTCGCCCGGCATATTCTGACCTCGAAGTCGCGCAAGCGGAAAAGAAAGCTTCACAAAGCTGTGTTGGCGGATCCCGCCGACCAGCCGGTGTTGAAGCGCATGATCCCGTATTAGGGGACCAACCGCGTGTGGACGGAGCGCGTGGCACGTGCCCGATCCACCGCAAACCATAACCATAAAAGGAGCCTAGAAACGTGCCCAGAGTTAAACGTGGAACCAATCGCCGGGACTCGCGCCGCAAGACGCTAGACCGCGCGAAGGGATTTTTCCTCACCAAGAGCAAGCTGAACCGCGCGGCGCAGGAAGCCGTCGAGAAGGCCCTCAGATATGCCTACGTCGGACGCAAGAACAAGAAGCGCGAATTCCGTTCGTTGTGGATCGTGCGCATCAACGCGGGTTGCCGGCAAGCCGGTATCTCCTACAGCAAATTCATGCACGGCCTGAAAGCGGCGGGCGTGGATCTGGACCGCAAGGTACTGGCCGAAGTGGCGGCCGGCGACCCGGCGAACTTCAGCTTGCTGGTAGAGAAGGCTAAAGCGGCCCTGGAGCCGGTGGCTGGATGAGTCCCGTGGAACAGGAAACCGATTCGCTCCATGCGCTCGAGCAGCGCATCCAACAGGCGGTGCAGTTGGTGGCGCGGCTGCGGCAGGAGAAAGACGCGGCCGTGCAGGAAGCCGCCGAAGCGCGCGCTGAAGCTGCGCGGCTCGCCGGCGAGCTGAAGACGCTGCACGCCGAACGCAAGCAGGTGCGCAGCCGCATCGAGAAGCTGTTGGGGCAGATCGACCAACTCAGCGCCGGCTAAAGCTGTGGCCGCCAGCACGCCCGAAAAACGCCCGGTACGCGTCACCATCCTGAGCCAGTCTTACACGCTGCTCACCGCCGGAGATCCGCGCGAGGTGGAGGAGCTGGCGCGCAATCTGGACGAGTTGATGCTCTCGATCGCTGCCAAATCTCCGAACGCGGATTCGACGCGTATCGCGGTGCTGGCGTGTATGCACCTGGCGGACCGGCTGCGCAACCTGGAGCAGGCTCTCAATCAACTGAAAGAGCGCGTGGACCGCAAGAGCGGGGAGTTCGCGGGGCTGCTGGAGCAGGCGCTCGAGGGGGGAGAGTGAGGCACGCGCGTGCGCTGGCGGCCTGCGCCGCGTTGATGGCTATGTGCGGTGTTTTGTGGCCGGCCTCCGATGCCTACCGCGCGCAGATCGAGCGATGGCGGCGGCAGCGGGAGGCGGCGCTCACCGCGGATGGCGGGTGGCTCACCGTGACGGGATTGTTCTGGCTGCACGAAGGCGCGAACAGCTTCGGCGCCGCATCGTCTTCCGCTTCGGGCAAAGACATTGTGCTGCCAGCGGACCCGGCGGTGAAGGGCGGCGCGTTCGACCTGCACAACGGCAAGATCGCCTTGCGCATGGATGGGCAAACGCGCGAATTGCGGCCGGACTCAACGGGGAAACCGGACGTGTTCACGATGGGCAGCCTGACGATGTTCGCGATCCAGCGCGGCGATAAATACGGCATCCGGCTTAAGGACAACAACAGCCTCTTACGAAAGGAATTCACGGGCCTCGATTACTTCCCGGTAAGCGAGGACTACAGGATACGGACGCGCCTCGTGCCGGATGCGAAGAAGATTCCAATTCTCAATGTTCTGGGGCAGATCGCGGAAACGCCCAGCCCCGGATACGTGGAGTTTGAGATACACGGCCAGAAGCTGCGGCTGACGCCGGTCCAGGAATCGCCGAACGAACTGTCCTTCATCTTCCGCGACCTGACCTCCGGCAAAGAGACCTACGGCAGCGGCCGCTTCCTCGACGCGGAGCTGGGGAAAGACGGCCAAGTGGTGCTGGACTTCAACAAAGCTTACAATCCGCCGTGCGCTTTCACGCCGTACGCGACCTGCCCGTTGCCGCCGAAGGAGAACCGGCTCGCGGTGCGGATTGAGGCGGGTGAGTTGAAGTACGGGGCGCACTGAGGCGAAGGCAGGAAGACAGAAGTCAGGAGCCAGGAGACAGAAGTCAGCCCAGCCACCGGCG
>PKYZ01000887.1 GCA_003132865.1 Bryobacterales bacterium | reverse complement strand
CGCTCGCTTACGCTCGCGGCTCGGCAACGGTCGCCTTTATTTCGCAACGCTTACCGAGCCGGGGTGCTGTGGCGCAAAGCAATAACGTCACCGTGTTTAGCCGCCGGCAATGGCCCCTACGATGAGAAAGGGCTCCGCGCCCGATGCGACTGCGGTGGGCAGCGGGGCGTCGGGCGGCTCATGGGACAGATCCTCCTCGCAGGCGAAGAACCTCACGAACGGCCGGCGCTGTTCGGTGACGTGATCGCGGATGGTCCCGCGCAGGGCCGGGTAACTGGCCTCGAGCGCGTCTAGGACCGCGCGCTGCGTGACCTCGCCCGCAACGTCGAGCTGCACTTCGCCCGCGACGCGCGCCAGGATGCGCAGATGCGCCGGGAGCACGACCCGGATCATGGCAGCGTCTGGAC
The DNA here is from genome assembly GCA_003132865.1 of Bryobacterales bacterium. Next base: position 4,363 of record PKYZ01000887.1, on the reverse strand, counting down.
CTCGACCGAGAGCACGGGTGGAAGATCGCGGACGATGGGGGCCCAGTGGTCCCCGGCATCGGCCGACGCGTAGACCTGGCCGCCGGTGGTGCCGAAATACACGCCGCACGCGTCGAGCGAGTCGACGGCCATGGCGTCGCGCAACACGTTCACGTAGCAGTCGCTTTGCGGCAGACCTTGGGTGAGCGCCTCCCACTCGTTACCGCCCGCGCGGCTGCGGTACACGCGCAGTTTGCCCTCGGGCGGATAGTGCTCCGAGTCGCTCTTGATGGGAACGACGTAGATGGTATCGGGCTCGTGCGCGTGAACGTCGATCGCAAACCCGAAGTCGACCGGCAGATTGCCGCTGACCTCCTGCCACGAGTCGCCGGCGTCGTCGCTGCGCATGACGTCCCAATGCTTCTGCATGAACAGCACGTGCGGACGCGACGGGTGCATGGCGACGTGATGAACGCAGTGGCCGACCTCGGCCGTCGGCTCGGGGATGGTTTGGGAGTGCAGTCCACGGTTGATCGGCTGCCACGTCTGGCCGGCGTCGCCGGTGCGGAAGGCGCCCGCGGCCGAGATGGCGATGTAGATCCGTTGGGGATCGGCCGGGTCGAGGATGATGGTGTGCAGGCACATGCCACCCGCGCCGGGCTGCCAGCGGGGCCCCGAGCCGTGGCCGCGCAATCCGGGGAGTTCCTGCCACGTCTGTCCGCCGTCGGTCGAGCGGAACAGAGCGGCGTCTTCCACTCCGGCGTAGACAGTATCGGGATCGGTCAGCGATGGTTCGAGATGCCAGACGCGCTTGAACTCCCAGGGGTGGGGCGTGCCGTCGTACCACTGGTGAGTGCCGGGGACGCCGTCGTACACGAACTTGTTACCCACGGGCTCCCAGGTCTTGCCGCCGTCGTTGGAGCGCTGGATTAACTGGCCGAACCAGCCGGTGGATTGCGATGCGTAGAGCCGATTCGGGTCGACGGGCGAACCCTTCACATGGTAGATTTCCCAGCCCCCGAAGTGGGGGCCGCTCACATCCCACTGTTCGCGCTTCCCGTCCGCTGTCAGGACAAACGCGCCCTTGCGTGTGCCCACCAGAACTCGTACTGTGCTCATGCCGTTCTCCTGAGTTTACTCGCAGTTAACCATCCACGGTATGCCGAATCGATCAACCAGCATACCAAAACGGGCGGCCCAGAAGGTTTTCTGGATGGGCATCCGTACCGTCCCGCGCTCTGCCAATGCCTGGAATATGCGTTCCGCATCCAGCGGGTCCTTGACGGCGATCTGCACGGAAAGCCTTTTGGCGTTTCATACCCGTCAGCCGGAGCGTCGCAACCCATTCAATATGCCGTTACCCACGTTGAGGCGGGCATGAATGATCTTGTCGCGAAATTCAGGTGGCACATGTTGCTCCGCCGGCGTACCGGCGTGGGCGATCATGGCTTCGATCTTGCCGCCAAGAGCCTGCTCATAGAACTTAAATGCGGCCTCGCACTGGCCGTTGAATGTGAGATAAGAATTCAATTGCATAGTGTTCTCCTTTGGTTGGAAACAATTTGACTGCCCGGCTGCCACGCCTCGGTCTGCTCTTCGGCGATGGATTTCATGTTGGCAAGACCAGCCTCGAATTCCTTGCCGAGCAGGCTGTCCATCCTGACGAAGATTGTCATTACCTTGGCAAAGTAGGGCTGGGGACCGTGCACGGCCCACGTGACGTTCGTCGAGCCGCCTTTGGCGTCCAGCGTGAGCTTAAAGAAATCCAGTTTGATCGTGACCTTGGAAGGTGGAGATGTATCCACGACCTCCATGCGTCCCTGGCCGGCTTTGCCGTTACCTGCCCATTCATACACGGCGCCCTTGCCGTTTGCCGCGCCGCTGTGGGTCCTCTTCATCGCGGGGTCGAGCTTCTCATAGGGCGACCAGGAGCCCCACCTCCGAAAGTCATTGACGAGCGCGAAGAGCTTTTCCGGTGGTGCTTGGATGCTCTTCGCGCGCTGGACACGGAACGTGTCTGGCTTGGTTGCGGCAAGGCCGAGAAGCGTCGCAATCAGAATGCCGGCTCCGATAGCAATTATGTTAAGCGTGTTAGGCATGGGTTCCTCCAATACGTGTTGAAATCAAGCTGCCTCTGCTATTAAGTCGAACGAAGATCCGCCAGATCGACGCGGCGAATGAAGTTTTTTCGCGGCGCTGACGCCGCCGGTCGCCAAAGTGAGCACCGTCGCACCGATCATGACGATCACCAGCCCGGCGGCGGCCAGCGGTGTCAGACCCTGCCGAATGCGCAGGAGCCCAGGGAGGATCAGGCCGATCGCGCCGAGCACCTCGGCCATGCCGATGAACCGCAGGAACAGGCCCGGCAGGGGCATCTGCTTTGTCAGTACCTCGATTGGCAGAGCCAGCTTCATTCCACCAGCGAACAGAAAGAGGAGCGCGAGCAGCCCCTGAACGGTCCACAGTACGTAGTTCACGACCGGTCTCTTCCGTGGCGACTGGCCGCCGTGTTGTTCAATCGCGATCTTTGTCATTGCGGATTCTCCTTCGCTTAAGATGGGCTTAAGGCAATATTGTTCACTTAAACCGCTCCCTGACGGTCGCGGCTCAGTAACGCGGCAAAAAGTTGCGGAGCCGCGACCGTCAGGGAGGGCGGCCAGGTTGAGCCCGATCTACGCGCCGCCGCTGCTGCCCAGCACGTACGCCGGCTCGCCACTGAGCGACGTCGGCAGTTGGGCGGCGTCGTCGCCGTGGAGGTCCATCCGCTGGTCCTCCGGCGGGCCGTCGAGGACGCTGCGAGAGTTACCACGCGAGTCATAGGGCACCACGGTGTACCGGTCCGCCAGGAACCCGGCGAGACCGGCGAAGATCCCGGCGTCGGTGGGGCCACCGGGGATCATCAGCAGCACCGGGCCCGACCCCTGAACGTCGTAGTAGAGCCGCGCGCCTGGCACCTTCAGAATCGAAGACTGGCCTTTCAGTGTTGCGGTTGACACGATGTTTCTCCTTGCGTTGTGATGGGATCGCCGGCGCTAATCCGCAGGCAATCCCGGAATCTCAATCACCGGTCGGATTTCGACGGTGCCCTTGCGCGCCCCTGGGATGCTTGCCGCTATGCCGATGGCCTCGTCGAGATCCTTCGCATCGATCAGGAAGTAGCCGCCGAGTTGTTCGCGGGTCTCCGCGAACGGACCGTCGGTGACCAACCGTTTGCCGTCGCGCACCTGGACGCTGGTGGCCGTCGACACAGGCTGCAGTCGCCTGGCGCCGTATGCGGTCGATGGCCTTGTGCCGGTTGAAGGAGAAGCTGGCATCGTACGCCGCCGATGGCTGGGCGCCCGCCACGAAGAGCCGGATTACGACAACGGCGAAATCCCCGACGATCGGCTTCGCCTATCTTCACCTGCTGCCACCCGGCGCTGGCACTGGAGGCGCAGGTGGCGTTGACCCTGCGCACGCTGTGCGGCCTGGAGACGGACGAGATCGCGCGGGCGTTTCTAGTGCCTGCCACGACCATGGCGCAGAGGCTGGTCCGGGCGAAACGGAAGATTCGGGATGCCGGTATTCCTTATACCGTGCCGCAGACGAACGACATGGCCGATCGGCTGGACGCCGTGCTGACGGCCATCTATCTGGTCTTCAACGAAGGCCATGCGGCCACGCGAGGAGGGCCGCTGGTGCGGACCGATCTGTGCGCCGCAGCCATCCGGTTGGGGCGCCTGGTGAGGACGTTGATGGCGCCGCAGCCTCCGGCGGAAGCCACTGCGCTGGTCGCTCTCATGCTGCTTCACGACGCGCGGCGGGACGCGCGTCTGGATGCGGCCGGGGATCTTGTGGTTCTGGAGCAACAGGACCGGGGCCGCTGGGATCGGCGGCAGATCGCTGAGGCTTTGCCGTTGGTGGATGAGGCTCTCGGTGGCGGGCCCGCACCGTTCGCGCTGCAAGCGGCGATTTCGGCGGTACATTGCCGGGCAGGGCGCGCCGAAGATACGGACTGGCCTCAGATCGTGCGCCTGTACGAGCTTCTCGAACGCCTGCAACCGTCTCCGATCGTGTCGTTGAACCGCGCGGTGGCAGTGGCGATGGCGAGCGGTCCCGAGGCGGCGCTTGAGATCGTCGACAGGCTCGCCGCAGCAGGCGATCTCGACAACTATCACCTGCTGCATGCCGCGCGCGCCGATCTGTTGCGCCGCCTGGGTCCGCGGCGGAAGCGGCGAAGAGCTACCGGCGCGCGCTCGAGTTGGTGACCAATGACACCGAGCGCCGGTTTCTGGAGCGTCGGCTGAGGGAAGCTCAGGCGGCGGGATGACCTTGCGCGGGGCGGGTCCTGGAGGACCCGCGCACAGTCGAAAACCCACCGTAAGTTATTGAAAGCCCGTCCGGG
>PKYZ01000311.1 GCA_003132865.1 Bryobacterales bacterium | reverse complement strand
CCAAGCGGCCAGAGACCTAGTCCGTGCGCCCGATCACGCAGGGCTTCAACCTTTGCTTTCGCGTCAGATATGTCTCTGCTGATCCGGTCAAGTGCGCCATCAATGGCCTGCCCGAGTGACCGCAGGCGCTGCTCTGTCAACTCGCCGCCACACAGAAGGCAGGACGCGAGGTAGTGCGCCCGATGATACTGCTCGCCTTCCTTGACCCATCTCAGCATAGTTTCATGTCCGCGCAGGTCCTCCAACGCCATCGCGCCGAGTGTAGTGTCAAGAACCCTCCTCAGATCATCGACGAGCCCGGCTAGGTTGAAGTGTTCTTCGTCCATTAGCGCACGTTTCGCCAGCGGCGCATCCTGCGCGATTACGGCCCGCAGCCGCTTCTGTTCCTCGTCGGAAAGCAGACCGTCACACGGCCCCTTGGCATAATCTGCCACCAGGTTAGTGGCGTCGTACCGTCGCCCGAGGCCGAGTTGCTCAGAAATCCGGCGCCCGGCGTCCCGCTTGTGGCCGGCAAAAGCTCGCTCGTTGTGGCCATGCTCTTTTTTCGGCTGCTACGCGCTTGGGTTCCAATGCCAATGCGGCGGCTTCCTCCTCCCCCAGCTTCTTGGACAGCTCTGCCTGTTCCTTTCCCAAATAGAAAACCGGATTTGCCGTGCCTTCCTTCCAACGGAAATTCTCTTCGATGAAATCCACGCCGAAGACGAGCACCCGTCCTTTCAGAGCATCGAGTGCGCCAGCGCTCTTGATGACGGTGCCATCTGTAAGTTCCACCTCAAACGTGCCCCCCTCTGGCAGTTCCAGCCGGAGGGCACCTGCCCCAAGGCTGCCGAACACCCGAGCGAGAGTCGTTTTCCCCGAGCCGTTAAAGCCGTAGATCAGATTGTACCGTCGAAGGTCAGGAAGCTCGGCCGATGACGCAAAGTTGTGAGACACGCCAAGGTTCTTGAGGGTCACGATGCGGCGCAGAGTTGGGGGCGTAGGCATCCTACTTCCCGCGGACTGCTGGTCGCCGCTGCGTGCTCTTTTCGCCGTCCACGGCTTCTATGTTCATCTTCAAAGAGTCCTTCAGTCAGGTCTTCCGCTTTGGCTTCTGCACACCACCGATTATACAGCCGCTTGGCAGCTTCGTAAGACTTGACGGCAGATGGATACGGATAAATATGGATGACAGAACGCCGGCTAAAGGCCGGCGGCAGCCAGGATTGGCTGCCCCACAAGAACTGAGTTCTTATCTGCGTGCATCTGTGTCCATCTGTGGCTAAGTTCTCTTGTGCTTCAGACCAACAGGCCGGTAATCGCCACGATCAACCCTGCGATGCCGGCGATGACGCCGACCACTGGAAACAGCATCTTGCGCGCGATGAAGTAGAGCGAACTGAGCACCAGCGCGATCTCCAGCAGGCCTTCGCCGAGATCGTAGTGCAGCGCGCGCCGCTCGGCGGCCTCCGATGCTTCCTTCTGACTCGTCGCCTTCTCCTGCAGGTCCTTGGCCTGATCGACGTACTTCTGCTTCTCTTTGCCGAATTTCTCCAGGGTCTCTCGCGCGCCTGGATTGGTAGGTCCGAGGACGCCGATCAGCCGTTCACCCACTTCCAGATTGTGATACTTCAGGCGGCTGGCCTGGTAATACTGCCACTGGTCGTTGGAGTCCGCCTTCTTGATGATGGCCTCGGTGTGGGTTCGATGTGACATGATCGTCACCACGGCAAGGAAGACGGCCAACAGCGCGGCCATGACTCCTACGCGCTGGCCGATGGGGTCGTGCTCGTGACCTTCTTCGTGATGGATTTCCAGTTCAGCCATATTGATTAGTTTAGATTCGTTTAGACAGGCCCGGAGGCCTGTCCTACTGCTTCCGCCAGCAGCTCGCCTTTTTCCAGATGCCGCACCGTGGTGGCGAAGCGCGCCGCGTGGGGATCGTGCGTCACCATCACAACCGTCTTTCCGTATTCCTTATTCAGCTTCGACAGGATGGTGAGCACATCGTCGGCGGACGCGGCATCCAGGTTGCCGGTGGGCTCATCCGCCAGGATCAGGGCCGGATCGGTGACAATGGCGCGGGCGATGGCCACGCGCTGTTCCTGCCCGCCGGAAAGCTGCCGCGGATAGTGGCCCAGGCGGTCGCCCAGGCCCACCAGTTTCAACGCCGTGGTGGCGTGGTCCAGACGCTCCTGCTTCTTCAGGTTGGTCAGCTTGAGCGGCAACTCCACGTTTTCGAGCGCGGTGAGCACCGGGATCAGGTTGAACTGCTGAAAGATGAAGCCCACGTGTTCGTTCCGCCAGTGCGCGATTTGGCGGTCGCTCAGCTCGCGCAGATTGTGGCCCAACACGCGGATCTCCCCGCCGGTGGCCTTATCCATGGCGGCGATCAGGTGCAACAGCGTGGACTTGCCCGAGCCGGAAGGGCCCATCAGCGCCACGAACTCGCCCTTATGGATTTGGATGTCGATGTTCTTGAGCGCCACGACATGGAACTCGTCGCGGATGAATTCTTTCGTCAGGTTGCGCGTTTCGATAATGGTTTCGCTCATGTGGGTTAGACTTTTTGGCGCACTCGGTCGCCGTCCTTCAGCGTGGCAGGCGGGTTGACAATGAGATCTTCACCGCCGATGAGACCCTGTTCGATGCGTACGCCCTGGCTATTGGCGGGGCCCGGCTTGACGGGGCGCGTGACGGCCCGGCCCTCCAGCACCACGAAGACCTTGTTATCGCGGATGGCGGAAGCCGGCACGACCACAATCGGCTGCGACGGCGTGGCGGCCGCGTTCTTCCGATCGGAGAGGAACGCCACGCTGGCGTTCATTTCGGGCCGCAGAAAATCGTCCGGATGGGCGACCTTCACTTTCACCTGCACGGTGGCCTTCTGGCGGTTGGCCTCGGGTGAGACTTCCCGGATGAAGCCCTCGTATTTACGGTCGGGGAAGGCATCGGTGGTGATGATTCCCTTCTGCGCCATGTGCAGCTTGGCGAAATCGTTCTGGCTGATGTCCAGTTCCACCTCCAGATCGTTGAGGTCGGCCAGGGAGACCACGTAGCCTTTGGCGCCGCGATCGCCGACGAAACTGGTGGTCACAAATTCACCGATCTCGACGGCGCGCTCCAGGATTGTCCCGGTGACCGGAGAGCGGATGATGGTGTTGGCGAGATTGGTTTCCGCGTAGTCCACGGCGCCGCGGGCCTGCTCCACCTGGCCGCGCATGGCATCGATCTGCTCCTGCCGCGGACCGATCTTCACCAGGTCGTAGGCCTTCTGCAGCGAATTCACCTTGGCCACGGCGGAATCGTAGCGGGCTTGGGCGTCATCCAGATTCTGTTGCGACATCACCGCCTGCGACACCAGCTTGCGCGTGCGCTCCAGGCTGACGCGGGCGTTTTCCAGGTCGGCCTTCGACGAGTTCAGATTGGCCATCGCCTGAGCGATCTCTTCGGGCCGCGAACCGTGTTCCAGCTCGGCCAAGTGGGCTTGCAGGTTGGCCGAGTTTCCCTTGGCCTGATCGAGTTGCGCGCGGTATTCGTCGTCTTCCAGGCGCACGAGCACCTGACCTTGCTTCACCTTGTCGGCCTTGTCCACACCGATCCACTTGACCTTGCCGATCACCTTGGCGGCCAACTCGATCTTATGCGCGGCCACAATGTAGCCGGTGGCGTTCAGCACCACACCCTCCGCGGCCTGGCCCGAGTTGATGGCTTTGACCCGCTGGACGTCGACTTCGGTAGACGCGTTGAGGCGGCTGTAAGCGAAGCGGCCGGCGCCCAGCAGCAGGAACAGGAGAACGCCGCCGACGATCCAGCGCGTGGCCCATTTGGATGGCTCGCCGGAGCGCTTCTTGCCGCGGTCGATTTGGAGAGATTTTAGTTCAGCATCCATAGGATGACCACTCCCTTACGGTCGTGGCTCGGTACGGGTGGTTGGTGGCTGGTGGCTGGTGGTTTTGTCATTACACCTCGCGGAGGGCTACCAGGATTTCCTTGCGCGCCGCACTGCTGGCCGGGAACAAGCCGCCCACCGCTCCCAGTACGGACGCGAAGACGATTCCGGCGAGCATGATCTGCGGCGTCACGCGGAAAGAAAAAGCCAGCTCGCTGAACGTGGTGCTGCCGATGCCGGTAGTCACGCCGTTCAAAGCAAAAAAGACCAGCAGGCAGCCCAGGATTCCGCCTAAGCCCGCCAGCAGCACGGATTCCACGAAGAAGCTGAGTAGGATACTGCCGCGCGAGAATCCCAGCACGCGCAATGTGCCGATCTCCCTCGCGCGCCGGGCCACCGCGGCGTACATGGTATTCATGGCCGCGAAGCTGCTCCCGATGGCCATGATGATAGATACGAAGATTCCAAGGTATTCGATCGGCGCCGCCGAACGCGTTTGCAGAGCGTAGTATTCCTTTTCGGAAACGGCGTTCATATTCAGACGCTGATCGTCATTGATGCTGTTCAGCAATGCGGCGGCCGCGCCGGCATCGGTGGCCCGCACCAGGGCCGAGCTCAGCACGTCGACGCGTTGCAGGTCGGAACTGACCTGGTTGAGGTCGCCGAAAATCTCGCTGTTTTGGGCGGTCTGGCCGGCGTCCATGACGCCGACCACTTCCCAGTCGCCGCGGCCAAAGGTGAGACGCTTGCCGAGCGCGGCGCCGGGGTAACGCTTGGCGATGGACTTGCCAACGACCACCTCGCGCTTACCGGTCTCAAACCATCGGCCCGCGGAGATCTTGAGCGAGGGGCGCATCTCGATGCCGATGGGCGAAAGGCCGCGCAGGGTCACGTTGGCGCCTTCCGGCGCGTCCACGCTGGCCAGGTTGATCACGGTCACGACTTCGAGCGACGCCATGGGATCGCCATTTTGCGCGCGCGCAATGCCCGCCTTGAACTTCAAATCCTGGAACTGCCCGCGGGTGAAGTTGGAGACCAACTCCGACTCGGAGCCTTTGCGCATAACAATGATTTGCAGCGGATCGCCGCTGGCGGAGAGCGTAGCGCGCAGCCCGGTCAACAGCGCCATCATGGCCAGCAGAACGGCCACGGTGAGCGCGATGCCCAGCGCGGTCATCAGCGTGGTGGTCTTGCGAACCACCAGATTACGAAGGTTATACGTGAGAGGGATGGCCATGGGCGAATCTCAATCGGTGCTGCGTAGCGCCTCCACGATATTGGTGCGGGAAGCGTTCCAGGCGGGGATGAAAGAACTGAGGAGGCCGATGCCCAGGGCCACCAGGATGCAAGTCGACGCTACGGCCGGGTCGAACCGCTGGATCGGCGGGAGGAACATGCCGGCTGGGCTTTGCTGGACGCCGCCGACCAAGAAAGTCGAGAGCAGGAATCCTATGGCTCCGCCCGCGATGGAGATGGCGCAGGCTTCGCCGAGGATGATGAACAGGATATTCCCGCCAGTGAAACCCAGGGTCTTGAGCACGCCGACTTCGCGCACGCGCTCGCGCACCGACATGGCCATGGTGTTGCCGGAAACCAGCAGGATGGTGAACATCACCGCGGCGCAGATGCTGATCAGAAACAACTTCACGTTGCCGAGCATGCCGACGAAGGTGAGCAAGAAGGCCTGCTCGGTCTCGGTGCGGGTCTGCACGGGAGCGTTGTGGAATTCGTCGTCGATGGTTTTCGCCACGCGGGGGACCACACCCGCGTTGTCGCACAAAATGTCAAAGGTTCCCACCTCGCCCTTGCGGCTCTCCGGCAAGCCTTCCCGCACGTAGGCCCAATTGAAGTAGAGCATCTCGCTTTTGCGTGGACTGTCGAAGATGCCGCGCACGGTGAGTTCGAGCGTGCCGGGATAGATGTCGCCGATCAAGGTGATGCGATCGCCCAGGTGGAAGTTGAACTTGTCGGCGAGATCGTGGCCGATGACGGTGCCGGTGCGGTCGCGAATGAAGGCCTGCTTCTGGTCTTCGGGTATTTTCAGCTCGCCAAATATGGTGAAGAGCTTCTCCGGCTCGACGCCGAAGCGGGCGAAGAAGTTCTTGGGATCGCGGGCGTCCTTATACGTGCCGTTGAACCACTGCGAGGTCATGAGTTCCTTTACGCCGGGCACCTGGCGGATGCGCTCCCGGTAAAACAGCGGGATGGGGACGGTTAGCGATATGCGGTTGCGGGTGACCAGGCGAAGGGCCTGGTCGGGCATCGCGTCGCTCAGGTACAGGGCGTGATAGACGGCAATGAGCACGCCGAGCAGGCACATGGAAACCCCGATGCTGACGATGGTAAGCGTCGTGCGGCGGCGGTTGCGCCAGCAGTTCTTGACGATCAGCGGGAGGTATCGGAACATATGGGTCTTCCTATTTTAAGCTAATAGAGGCATGCATGACATCTTCATGCGGGAGGCAGTGGCGCTGGCGCGCGAGGCGGAGGCGGCGGGCGAGGTGCCGGTGGGAGCGGTGGTGGTGGTGGCGGGTGAGATTGTGGGGCGCGGCCGCAATTCGGCGGTAGGGCTGAACGATCCGACGGCGCACGCCGAGATGCTGGCGCTACGCGCGGCCGCGGCGGCCATCGGGAATTACCGGCTGGAGCACGCCACGGCCTACGCGACCCTGGAGCCTTGCGCGATGTGCGCCGGCGCGTTGGTGGCGGCGCGGGTGGAGCGGCTGGTCTTCGGCGCGCGCGATCTGCGGTTCGGCGGCGTGCGCAGCAAGTTCCGGATTGCGGATTCCGAGCTGCTGAATCATCGCGTGGAGATCGTAGAGGGGGTGCTGGCGGTGGAGTGCGTGGAGTTGTTGAAGGGGTTCTTCGAGGGGCGGAGACAGCATTGACAGGCTGAAGCCTGTCCTACCTGAACGATCAAAGCCCAAGCTATTGGATTTAAAAGGGGTCGTGGGTGATGGGTGGCTGGGCTCGCTTCGCTCGCCGGGGCTAGGGGTTGGGGGCTGGGGGCTGGCGGTTTAGTTTCGGATCTGGCTAGGTGGAAGTCCGCCGGCAGGCGCGCAGGCTG
>PKYZ01000538.1 GCA_003132865.1 Bryobacterales bacterium | reverse complement strand
CTGGCCGCCTACTCCGCGGCTCTCAAGCTGGACCCCCAGCTCTACCACGCTGCCCTGTTCGCGGGCGACGTATGCTTCCGCGCGAAGGACATGGCGTGTGCCTCCGAATGGTTGGGCAGAGCGGTGGCCATCGATCCCGCGCGCGACAAGTTCATCGAAGCCGTCATCGCGGAGCCACCCAAAAGCCCTGGGCGGCGCTCCTGAACTGGGCCAAGCGGAACAACTGCCAGTTGTCGGCGCCCAAAATCGACCGGCCACAGCTCGGCGACAATCCGCAGACAATGGTGGGATCGGCTATTCCGTCGCGCGCGGCCTGGCGGCAGGCAGTCTTCGCCCAAAAGTATCCGAACGAAACTCAGTACCGCCATGCCCTCGCGGAAGAGGTCGCCGCCCTCGATGCCGGGGTGAGTGCCATTGAGCGCCAGAAGGCCCCTCACCTCGACCCTCAACTGGCGAATGTCCTCTCGCTGAAGCGCGACGGCCTCCTCGAAGCCTGGATACTTCTCAGCGGCGGCCCAAATTCCGGCATCGCCCGGGACTACGCCGCTTACCGCGCCGCGCATCACTTTGAGTTGCGTCAGTTCGGCGCCCCGAAATCGCCATTGAAGCCGGAAAAGCGGCCAATCGCTCCCTGCAACTCAGAACTCCTCCCGTTTGTATGGTTTAATAGGAATTTCCGAATGCCAAACGGGGTCAAATCCTTGCGTAGAATGCGGCGGGCCGCTCACCTGCGGGCCCGCGAGCTACGCATGATCTTCAAGGGTGTGGTCTCCACGGACCATCCCATCCTGGCCCACATCATCCCCATGCGGCGCTGCAATCTGGCCTGCGCCTATTGCAACGAATACGACGATCGCTCTAAGCCGGTGCCGCTCGAGACCGTGTGCCAGCGCCTCGACCTGCTGGGCGCGCTGGGCACTACCATCGTCACCATCAGCGGCGGCGAACCCCTGCTCCATCCCGACCTGGACCAGATCATTGCGCACATCCGCCGCCACCGCATGATCGCGGGCATGATCACCAACGGCTATCTCCTCACCGCCGAGCGCATCAAACGGTTGAACCGTGCCGGGTTGGACCACCTCCAGATCAGCATCGACAACGTCACGCCCGACGACGTCTCGAAGAAGAGCCTGAAGGTGCTGGACAAGAAACTCCAGCTTTTGGCCGAACACGCCGATTTTCACGTGAATATCAATTCCGTGGTGGGCGGCGGTATTCGCAATCCGCAGGATGCGCTGGTGGTCGGCAAGCGCGCCGTGGAGCTGGGTTTCACTTCGACGGTGGGCATCATTCACGATGGCACCGGGCAGTTGCAGCCGCTGTCCTCCGCGGAGCGCGAAGTGTACGGGGCCATGCGCGCCATGGGGAAAAGCAGCTATGCGCAGTTCAACTATTTCCAGGACAATATTGCGCACGGCCGGGAGAACCGCTGGCGCTGCCGGGCTGGCGCCCGCTATCTGTACATCTGCGAAGACGGCTTGGTGCACTACTGTTCGCAGCAGCGCGGATATCCGGCCAAGCCGCTCGCCGAATACACCGTAGCCGACATCCGGCGCGAGTTCCTGACCGAAAAATCCTGCGCGCCGCGCTGTACGGTTGCCTGCGTGCACCAGGTTTCGTACCTGGATTTCTGGCGCGCGCCGCAGACCATCGACTCCGCCGGCATGCCCGAAACCGGCGATCGCCTGGTGCAGATCCGCTAGTGCCAGTAGTCCCGTAGAGGTTCCCTGCCGAGTCGCGGATCAGACCTCCGGGAGGGCCGATCCCATCGGGCTCGTTCGTGAAGCTGTACAGCACCGTCTCCTGGCCGGACTTATCCACTTTGAACACCACGCCCCAGCTCGCTGCGCCGCCGTTGAGGGTAGTGCCGTAGAAGTTGCCCGGCGAGTCGCGGATCACACCGCCGGAAGGGTTTCCCCCGTCGGCCCCGCCCGTGAAGTTGTACAGCACCGTCTCATGGCCGGACTTATCCAGCTTGAACACCACGCCCCAGCTCGCTGCGCCGCCGTTGAGGGTAGTGCCGTAGAAGTTGCCCGCCGAGTCGCCAATCACACCGCCGGAAGGGTTTCCCCCGTCGGCCCCGCCCGTGAAGTTGTACAGCACGGTCTGGCGGCCGGCGGTATCCAGCTTGATTACCACGCCCCAGCCCGCTGCGCCGCCGTTGACAGTAGTCCCGTCAAGGTTGCCGGCCGGGTCGCGGACCACGCCCGCCTCGGGATACGCCCCCTGCGGGGGGCTTGCGAAATGGTGCAGCACGGTTTCAGTCGCCGTCTGCGCCTGTACCGGTGCCGTCGCCATGGCGGCTAATGCAAACCCGAGCCATAACAGCATTGGCGGTCAACATGTTTGTGCGGACGCGGATCGTGAAAATCCACCGCAAAGGCCAGATGACCCTGCCCATCAAGCTGCGATCCCTGGCCGGCATCTCCGAAGGCGACCTGGTGGAAGCCGCCTTCCAGCGCGGCAAGATCGTCATCACCCCCAAACTGGGCATCGACCAAGTTCCCTACCGCTGACGATGAATACACGCCGGCCCAGCGCCGCAGCATCGGCGCCCGGCTGGCCAAGTCCGACGACGATACTAAGCACGGCCGCGTCTATGGCCCCTTCAATACGGTGGAAGATATGGCCGCCTCCGTTGAGGCCAATATCAAGAAGCTTCGGACAGCAAAGAGGAAAACGAAGCCTGCTCAGTGAAACTTGTCTATACTCAGAATGCTCTCGGCACTCTGAGCCGAAGGGTGGTGGAGGTTGGCAACCAGGAAAGCCGCCTGGTTATAGAAGGGCTTTGCGGATAGGAACCGGGATCTTGCGCGCCGATCGTCTTTGTGCCGGATTCGCTGCCGGCGGGGCAGGCAATCGAGGAAATCCTTCTGTTGGACGAATGCTCTGTCGAGGACGACTGGGCAGCTGGCGTAGTCTATCTGCCGCTCCGGTAGTCGAGGATGTTATACGCCGTTTCCGAGGATTCTATTCACTCCTGTTTACAAGAGTGAAAGAGGGCTCGCGCGTCAGCCCTTCGCCTTCTTAATCTCCTCCACCAGCGCCGGCACCACCTGGAACAGGTCGCCGACAATCCCGTAATCGGCCACCTCAAAGATGGGCGCGTTGGCATCCTTATTGATGGCCACGATGATCTTGGACCCCTTCATGCCGACCAGATGTTGGATGGCGCCGGAGATGCCGACGGCCAGATACATCTTGGGGGCGACGGTCTGGCCGGAGCTGCCGACCTGGCGCTCCATGGGGAGCCAGCCGGAATCGCAGATGGGCCGCGAAGCCGCCAGCTCCGCGCCGAGGGCGTCGGCCAGTTTTTGGACGATGGGGATGTTGTCGGCTTCCTTGATGCCGCGGCCGACCGAGACGATGATCTCGGCGGCGGTCAGGTCGACGGCGCGCTGCGCCTCGCGGAATAGTTCGAGCGGCTTGATGCGGCTGGGGGTGAGCTGCGGCGCGAACTTTTCCATGACAGCCGATCCGGCTTCGATATGGTCGGCGCGATAGGCGCCGGCCTGCAGCGAAGCGAAATAGGGCGGTTCGCCGGTGAAGCGCACGTCCACGTTGAGCTTGCCCTGAAAGAGCTGGCGCACCAGGACCAGTTTGCCGTCCTCGATGCGATGCGCGACCACGTCACTCACAGCCACGCAGCCGAGCGCCGTGGCCAGCTTGGGAAGGAAATCACGCACCTGGTAAGTGTGCGGGAAGATCACGATACTCGCCTGGGTCTTCTCGACTAACTGGCGCACGGCCGCCGTGTAAGTATCCGGCGTATAGTCTTTGAGCAGGTCGTCTACGACGGCATAGACACGGTCGAGCTTCTTGTCAGTGAGCTCCGACGCGAGGCTTTCGATGCCTTGTCCCAGCACGGCGGCCGAGACGGGCTGCTGCAGCTCGCGCGCGAGCTGCTGGCCGGCGGCCAGCGTCTCCCACGACATGCGGCTCCAGGCCGGCGGGCCTTGGACCGCGCGTTGTTCCATTACCACCAGAATGCTCATATGACACGCGCCTCGAATTTCAGTTTCTCGACCAGCTTTGCCGCGGCCTCTTTGGGCGGCCCGTCGAAAAGTTGAGTCTGCTTGGAGCGGCCGGGCAGATACACGCGGCTCAGTTGTATGGAGGGGGCTGCGGAACTGGCGCCCAAACCGGAGGCGGTAACGCCGCGGATCTCCTTGTTCTTGGATTTCTTGATGCCCATGAGGGTGGCGTAGCGCAGCTTGTTGATGCCGGATTGAATGGTGAGCAGCGCGGGCAGGGGCATCTCGACGTGCCGGAACCAACCGTCTTCCAACTCGCGCTTCACGCGGATGGAGCCATCCTGCTTCTCCACCTGCATGATGATGGTGGCGTGGGGCAGGCCCAGCAGTTCGGCGAGGATTACACCGGTTTGGCCGTAACCGAGGTCGTCGGATTGGAGGCCGGTGAGCACGAGGTCGGGCTTTTCAGGGGCCAGCGCCGCGGCGAGCAGGCGTGCGACGCCCAGCGCGTCGAATGCGCCGAGGTTTTCCTCTCCGATGTGGATGGCGCGGTCGGCGCCCTTGGCCAGCGCCTCGCGCAGCGTAGCGGCGACGCGTTCCGGCCCGGCGCTAATCGCCACCACCTCGCCGCCATGCTTCTCCTTCTGCCGCAGCGCCTCTTCCAGCGCGTACGCATCGGGCTCGTTGGTCTCCCACGAGACATCGTCGCGAATCCACGTCCCCGTCTCGTTCAGCCGCAGCGGCGCGTGATTCTGCGGCACCTGCTTGATGCAAACCAGAATCTTCATAGCAAAGGCAAAGTATAGCGAACCGGAGCCTGGGCTGGGACGGCCCGCCCCGCATCCTATATTCTTAAGACATCCTGATTCATTGAGAGCTGCATGATTTCCGTTAGCAATATCACCATGCGCTACGGCGCCAAAGTTCTGTTCGAAGAGGTCAGCACCACCTTTACCCCCGGCCGCCGCTACGGCCTCACCGGCCCCAACGGCGCCGGCA
>PKYZ01000308.1 GCA_003132865.1 Bryobacterales bacterium | reverse complement strand
TCGACCTGGCGCTGTGGGATATCCGCGGCAAAGCGTTGGGCCTGCCGGTTCACGCGCTCCTGGGCGGCATGGTGCGTAACTATTGCGAATGCTACAACACCGCCGGCACGATTCCCGGCATCCATTCCGGCATGAGCATCAAGGAGCGCGCGCAACTCACCATCGCCGCGGGCTACCGGGCGTTCCGCATGGGCGCCGCCGACGCGCCCGCCAACACCACCTACAACACCAGCGAACGCCTCAACCAGCTCTACGACGATTGCGTCGAAGCGCGCGAAGGCGTCGGCAAGAATGGCGATTGGTGCGTCGATTTTCACCAGCGCTTCGATCTCGACGAAGCCGTGCGCGGATGCAGTCTCATCGAAAGCCTGGCGCCCTTCTTCGTGGAAGACCCGGTGCGCACGGAAGCCTTCCAGCAGGATCTGCCCATCCTGCGCCGCATGGCGAAGGTGCCTATCGCGGCCGGCGAGGAGTGGGGCAATCGCTGGGACTTCAACCGGCTGGTGGAGAATCACGACATCGACTTCGTACGCGCCACGCTTCCCAACGTGGGCGGCATCACCGAGATGATGAAGATCGCCGCCATTTGCGAAACGCACTTCGTGGGCATCGTGCCGCACTTCACCGGACCCATCGCCACGGCCGCGCTAGTTAATTCGTTGGGCACGTTCTCAGGCCCCGTGTTGATGGAGTACAACTTCCAGGGCCGCACGCTTCCGCATCTGCCCGTCTGCCTGGATTTTAAGAACGGCAAGCTGTATCCCAACGACCGGCCCGGACTGGGCGTGGAAGTGGACCTCAAGGCGTTGCGGCAAATCGCCGAGATCACCGAGCGGGTCACCAATCGCGCCCAGACTTACTTCCGCCCCGATGGCTCGATTACAAACTGGTAGCCATCGATAAATTGTGCGCAAAATCTCCCTGCTAACGATTCTCGCGCTCTCCACGCTTCGTGCTCAGGACGTCGACCTGCTCTGGGGAGTCAAGATCCCCATGCGCGACGGCGTGCACCTCAACGCGACCGTCTTCAAGCCCAAGGCCACGCCCGCGCCGCTGCCGGTAGTGTTCACGCTCACGCCCTACATCGCCGACAGCTACGAGGATCGCGCATCCTACTTCGCGCGCCACGGCTACGTCTTCGCGCTGGTGGACGTCCGCGGACGCGGCAACTCCGAAGGAAACTTCGAGCCTTGCGCCAACGAAGCGCGCGACGGCTACGACATCGTCGAATGGCTGGCACGCCAGCCCTGGTCGAACGGCAAAGTAGCCATGTGGGGCGGCTCCTACGCGGGTTTCGACCAGTGGGCCACTCTCAAGGAGCGGCCGCCGCATCTCGCCACCATTGTGCCCGCCGCCGCGGCGGCCGCGGCCGTAGACTTTCCGTTCTTCAACGGTATGTTCACGTCCTACATCATCCAGTGGCTGACCTTCACCAGCGGGAAGACCGGCAACCCGAAACAATTCGGCGACTCTACGTTCTGGGCCGAGAAGTTTCGCGAACGCTACACGCGGAATCTGCCGTTTCGCGAGCTCGACCAGATCGTGGGCAACACGTCCACCGTCTTCCAAAAGTGGATGGACCATCCGCAACCGGATGATTATTGGGACGCCATGTATCCCACGCCGGAACAGTTCGCCCAAATCGACATCCCCATCCTGACCATCACTGGGCACTATGACGGCGATCAGACCGGCGCCATGCACTACTATCGCGACCACATNNTCACTACCTGATCATCGGGCCCTGGGATCACGCCGGCACCCGCACGCCTATTCGCGAGGTCGGCGGCTTGAAGTTCGGGGAAGCCAGCATGCTCGATCTGAACAACCTGCACAGGGAATGGTACGACTGGACGATGAAGAGCGGCCCGAAGCCCGCGTTCCTGAAGCAGCGCGTGGCCTACTACGTCGTGGGTCCGGAAGAGTGGAAATACGCCGCCAGCTTGGAGGCGATCGCAAGCGGCACACGCACGCTATTCCTGAATTCGACAGAGAGCGGCGCCAACGACGCGCTGCATTCCGGCACTCTCAATCCCGAGAGGCCCACAGGGCAGCCCNNCGTCTACGATCCGCTGGATCTGCGTCCCGGCGCGCTCGAGACCGCCGACAATCCAAACTCCTTGACGGATGAAACCGAGCCGCTGCACCTGTTCGGCGACGGCCTCATTTATCACACCGCGCCCTTCGACCAGGACACCGAAATCAGCGGCAACGTGCGGCTGGTGGCCTGGATCGCCATGGATGTGCCCGATACGGATTTCGAAGTGAACCTTTACGAAATCCTGCCCAACGGCGGCAGCGTGCTGTTGACCGGCGACGCCATGCGCGCCCGATACCGCGAATCGCCGCGCAAGCCCAGTTTGGTGGACCCCGGCCAGATCGTGAAATACGAATTCCGGGGCTTCACCTTCTTCTCGCGGCGAATAGCCAAAGGCAGCCGGCTGCGCCTGATGCTGCGCTCGCCGAACTCCATCCAGGTGGAGAAGAATTACAACTCCGGCGGCGTGGTGGCGACCGAGTCCGGCAAGGACGCGCGCACCGCCCACATTTCGCTGTATCACGACGCCGAGCACGCCGGCTACCTGGAACTGCCCATCGGGCGGTAGACTAGAGAACCGGAGGCGATATGAGATGGCGGGCAATTCCGATTGCGGCCTTGGCGCTGCCGCTGTGTCTCATTGCCGAACTGCTGCCGATCCGGTCATATACCACGGCCGACGGCCTGGCGGCGGACTCGATCAACGAGATCGTCGTCGACTCGCGCGGCTTCGTTTGGTTCTGCACGCCGGAGGGACTGTCGCGCTTCGATGGTTACCGTATCGTCAACTTTGGCGTTGCGGAAGGGCTTCCGTCGCGGTCGGTGCACGCTCTGTTGGAGACTCGCTCCGGCGAATACCTCGTCGCTACGGCGCGCGGTCTTTGCCAATTCCATGCGGGGCGTGGCGGAAACGCATTCACCACCTACCTGCCGGGAAACAAGCCATCCGAGAACTTTATCACCGCCCTTATGGAAGATGCCACCGGCAGAATCTGGTGCGGCACCGACGGAGGGTTGTTCGAAATGCTGAGCGGCCATACGTTCCGCCGCCAACAGTTGCCTGTGCCCCAGCCTCCACAAGAGCGGATCCAAGTCTCCGATCTCCTGGAGGATGCGAGCCATAAGCTGTGGGTGGCTACTACATCAGGGATTTACGTCATCGGGAAAGACGGCGATGTCCAGCACATCACGAAGGAGGACGGCCTGCCGAACGAGTGGGTGTCCGCGCTGTTACTGGATAAGCAGGGCAGTCTGTGGGCCGGGACGCGGGGCGGTCTGGTCTTAATGCGCGATGGGAACAAAGGGGGCAAGTATGGCATTCAGCAGGTCTACAGGGAAATAGAGGGAGTGCAACGCGTCGATGTGATGGCGCTGGCGGAAGGACTGGACCGGGCCATCTGGGCGGGCACTCAAATCGGAATCGTACGCTCGGTTCCCGGCAGCCCTGGGGTGTTCCGGATTCTGACTCGCGCACAAGGACTCATCGACCGCACGGTTACCGCGCTGGCCACGGATCGCGCCGGAAACATGTGGGCAGGAACGGAAGGAGCCGGAGTGATGAAAATCCAGCCGGCCGGGTTCACCACGTTTCGTGAACAGGACGGTCTCGCGTCGGATCGGGTGTTTTCGGTTCTGGCGGATCGCAGCGGCGCGGTCTTAGCAGTGACTATTGCGTCTACGACCGCAAGGCGTTCCGTGAATGTGTTCGACGGGATCGGGTTCCATTCGCTGGTTCCCAAAGTCGCCGGCGACCAGCCAGCGTGGGGACAGCATCAGATCCTGCTCCAAAGCCGTATCGGCGAGTGGTGGGCGGCGACTAAGGCCGGCCTTTGCCGGTTCCCGCCGGTGAAGGCGGCGGACCTTGCACGGACGCCGCCCAAGGCGTGTTACGCGCCCGACACCATGGTGTTTCGCGTTTTCGAAGATTCCAAGGGCTGTATCTGGGCCTCGGGGCAATCGCCCTCACGGGGGCGGGACCAGCTCGTGCGATGGGATCCCACGACGAACGCGATTTCGTCATTTGAAAAAGAAGGCCGCGGATTGGTGAGCGCCTTTGCCGAGGACCGCAATGGCGGCATTTGGATGGGCTTTTGGGGCGGCGGTTTGTTCCGCTATGACGGCCGGCAATTCACGCGCTTCAATTCCGGCGATGGAGCGCCAGCCGGTCTCATCTGGGCCTTGCTCGTGGATAGCATTGGGAGATTGTGGATAGGCTCCGGCGCCGGCGGGCTTGGATTGGTGGAGAATCCTGGCAGCGCGCAATTCCACGTGAGAGTATATGACACTACGAAGGGGCAGCCTGCGGAAAGGCTGGCAAGCAACACGATCTACTGCATGGCGGAGGACAATGCGGGACGCATTTACGCCTGCACGGCGAAAGGCGTGGATCGTTTGAATCCAAAGACGGGTGACGTCAAGCATTTCACGGTAGCTGATGGATTGGCGCACGGAGTACTGACATCGGCGCTGCGCGACGCCTCCGGCGACCTGTGGTTCGCAACGATGCAGGGCCTGTCGCGGCTAACTCCCACCGCGGACCGGCCGCCCGCCGTCCCGTCCGTGCGGATCGTGGATCTACGCGTCGGACGCGATCGCTATCCGGTCTCGCAAGTGGGCGAAACGGGGATCCGCCGCGGCGATTTGCAGCCTTCTCAGAATCAGTTTCAGGTCGAGTTTGTGGGCTTCAACGACGAACCGGAAGAGAGTTTGCGCTACAAGTACAAGCTGGAGGGCGGGGACTCCGACTGGCAGGGGCCGGGCAGGGACCATCAGGCGAACTACCCCGGGCTGGAGCCCGGGCGCTATCGATTCCTGGTCAAGGCGGTGAATTCGGCAGGCGGGGAAAGCACGGCTCCCGCGCAAATCGACTTCGTGGTTCTGCCACCGTTCTGGAGGCGCTGGTGGTTTGAAACCCTGGCGCTGGCCAGCCTGGCCGGCATGCTTTTCGCGGCGCATGGCTACCGCGTGTCGCAAGCCGTCCAAATCGAGCGCGTGCGCACTGCCATCGCCACCGACCTGCATGACGATATCGGCGCAAGTCTCTCGCAAATTGCCATATTGAGCGAAGTGGCGCGCAGCGATGCCCATTTGGGACAATCGGGACCCAATGAACGCCTGGAGCGGGTTGCCAAACTGGCGCGCGAGCTGGTGGATTCCATGAGCGACATTGTGTGGTCGATGCGCGCCGAGCCGGAGGGCGTTGACTCCCTGATCCCGCGCATGCGCGAGTTTGCCAACGATCTATTGGAATCCCAAGCCATCGCCTTCGAGTTGCGGGTGCCCGGCCCGGACACCCATCTTCAATTGAGCCTGCAAGCCCGGCGGCAGCTCTTGCTCATCTTCAAAGAATGCCTGCACAACGCCGCGCGTCACTCCGGTTGCACGGCTGTGGAGGCGGAGCTGAGGGTCGAAGGCCGCGGGATTCTTCTCCGTGTGCGGGACAACGGCCGCGGCCTCGTCAACGGCGGTCCGCTCCGGACAAATGGCGGCACCGGCATCCCGAGCATGCGCAGACGCGCCGAGAGCCTGGGTGGCAGGATGCAATGGACGTCGAGTCCGGAGGGCGGATGCACGGTCGAAGTGCGCCTGCCGATGCGCCAAGGCGCCTTTGGAAAGCCCGGCCTATAGCCAACACTGAGGTCAAATTGTGGGGCGGGCAATCCTGCCCGCAGCCGGCTTTCAGCCGGCTCTGGCCGCCCGAAAAGGCGGCTGCGGCCAAGATTGGCCGCCCCACATTTCATGCCAAATCGCGTCTATAGCCGGCGCGCTATGTTGCCCCGTACGTACACACCTACACGAATATGCGGGTTGTAATGCACAGCCTTGCGCCCTTATAGTTACCTCGATGCAGGTTTTTCCCGCTGGGTATCCAACCCGGAAATCCCGCACTCAAGGAGCATACTATGAAGACGAGTATCTTGGCCCTTACTGCGTCCCTTTTCGGGTTGGCAGCGATGGCCTTTGCACAAGATCAAAAGGCCCCGGCGCCTGGCCAACATCCAATCAGCGCCTCGGATATAGCTGCAACGCAAGCTTATTGGACTACGGACCGGATGGCAAACGCGAAACCGATGCCGATGCCAACCGTCGACCCAGCCACTGTGGCGGCTATCACGGGCCCGCTGGTGCCCCCTGGGCCGGCTCAGTTCGGCCAAGGGGGACTTCCCACAATCGCGGTAAGCACCGGGAATCTGCCTTCCCAAACTTTCCAGATGCTGGACCATGGCGAACCAGCAACAGTTCCAGCAACAAACCCGTTTAGCTACGAGTACCCGTTTACCAATTATCGGCCACCGGTATTGAACGCGTATCCTTACTCGGCTGTCGGAAAGCTGTTTTTCGTCATACCGTCCGGCGCCAGCGAGCCCCCTGGCAACTATGTTTGTTCCGGATCCGTCTTCAATAACGATTACACCGTTATTACGGCCCGGCATTGCATGTTCGACTACTCCACCGGGATCTGGTACAACAGTTGGGTCTTCGAGCCCGCCTATAACAGCGGTCCCAACCCCACGTATGGGAATAGCTGGACACCGCGCAATTTGATCACCTGGACCACGGGCGCATCAACCTACGATTACGACATCGGCATAATGCAGATGAACGACCACGGTGGCTCGGGTTGCAACGGAAGCAGTGGTTCAAGCCCGATTGGGGACTACACGGGCTGGTTTGGCTGGTATTATGGTGGCGACTTCACCCAGCGGCAGTGGGACGTGTTTGGCTATCCCCAAGCGTCCCCGTTTGCCGGCAACCACATGTATCAAGACGAGGCCGCAACTGGCGCTGTCAATCCCCTCGGGTATAACAATGTCATCGAAATCGGCAATCCACAAACCGGCGGCACCAGCGGCGGGCCATGGATAATTGGCCTCGATCCCAAGGGCGCGACGGATCCGGCTCCCACAAACAACAGCTCTTCGGGGGGGAATTTCGTAAACGGGCTGAACTCCTTCAAGTGGACTAGCCCAAATCAACCATTGGCCATAAATGGTCCGGAGTTTGAGGGGTACAACTTCCTGAACCTGCTGACCGCCTACAACGGACTCTCTTGTCCTTAGAACGTAGACTCGGAAGTCGCAAGCGGGACATCGCGTTGTGGAGGCGGTGTCCCGCGGGTTCCAAAGCCAACGAGTAATTACCGTTCAGTCAGCCGCATCCCAGTACATCTATAACCGCCGTGGACCTACACGAACGTGCGGGTTGTATGTGCGGCCCTTTACGGCTATAAGTAACTGAGGCGCTGCAGATACCGCGCTGACAACTTAAATTCAAAGGAGCGAGAAATGAATCGTATTTTGCGAGTATTAGAAACTCTAGTGTTCCTCGGCGTACTGGCCGCCTGTTTGGGCCCGGCCAACGCCGCGCAACTCCAAGTCAATGGGGGCGCCCCGTACTTGTGCGCGGCGGTCCAAGGCTCGAATATTGCCAACAAGACGCCGGTGATCGCCTACCCCTGCTCAGGGGGGCCTAACGACCACTGGCAATACATCGGAGGCCAGCTTGAAGGGATTGGCACGTCAAGCGCGGGGGCCAAGTGCCTCGATGTGGAGGGACAAGGGATGACCCCCGGAACCCTGGTGGACTTGTACGCCTGCGTCGGCCAGATGAACCAACAGTGGATTATTTTCGACGGCACGGATATCGGGCTTCCATCCAGCACCCTGATTCAAGGTGTACAGAGCGGGCTTTGCCTGGACAGCGCTGGAGGCCCCTCGGTCGGCGGCGGCACGCAACTGGTGATGAACACGTGTACGGGCGCGGGGAGCCAGAATTGGATCCTGCGTGAAATGCAATTTCAACTGGTTCCCAGCGATCCCTACGTGTGCGCGTCGGTCGGCAGTTCTGCCAACGGCTCACCCGTGATCTCGTACTCTTGCGACGGCGCCCCATCGCAACTGTGGAACTACGTCAATGGGGAGATCTATGGTCTCGGCTCCGAGGGCACGAAAGATAAGTGTCTCACCGTCACCGCGGCCACTGCCGGAAGCCTCGTGGAGTTGGACAAGTGTACCGGCAAGGCGACCCAGCAATGGTTTATGCTGGACTGGTTCCTGGCTGATGGGGGTATAACCAACGCCATCGGTATAGGCGGTGGCCTGTGCCTGGATAACTCGGGGGGGCCACCGTCCGGCGGCGGCACGCAACTCGTGATCAACCCATGCACCGGTGCGGCTAGCCAGAATTGGAACGTGCGTTAGCCCGGCGCCGCCCCGCACGTTCGTGTAGCTTACATCCCCCGGCGCCATTGAGTACACTGGAACGTCAACTCAAACAGAATGCCGGAGGGAGCACACCAATCCGCGGCGGTCATCGGCGTGGCCGTCGTCGAAGACCAGCGTGAAACGCGGGAAGGCATCTCGCTATTGATCAACCGCACCGATGGTTTCCAGTGCCGGCATGCCTATGCTTCGATGGAAGCGGCTCTGGAGGGGATCGGGGTGAATCCGCCGCGCGTGGCCCTCGTCGATATCGGGCTGCCGGGGATGGACGGCATCGATGGACTGCGGATTCTGCAGGAACGTTATCCGCGCATCGCGCCGGTGATGCTGACGGTTTATAAAGACGACGACCGGATCTTCCGGGCCATGTGCGCGGGAGCCTGCGGTTACCTGCTCAAGAATACGGCGCCGGCCAGGTTAATGGAGGCGATTCAGGAGATCGCCGAAGGCGGCGCGGTCATGTCGCCGGAAGTGGCCATGCGCGTGGTGGACCTGTTTCGCAAGACCCCCGTGCGCGAAGCGGGTTGGGTGGGCCTTTCGCCGCAGGAGATTCGGCTGCTGAAGCTATTCGCCGAGGGTCACCAGAATAAGACGGCAGCCGCGGAACTGGGCATCAGCATTCACACGGTCGGCTTTCACCTGCGCTCGATTTACGAGAAACTGCACGTGCATACGCGCTCGGAAGCCGTGGCGCGCGCCCTGCGGGACGGCCTGATTCATTGAACTTCCCGCGAGTCAGCGGTGCGCCGTCACGGTGACTTCGATGCGCGCCGTGCCTACCAGCTTCGCCACACCCACGGTCGTGCGCGCGGGTCGTGGTTCCTTGAAGTACGTCGTGTAAACCGCATTCATGCGGGGGAACAGGCCCATGTCGGTCAGGTACACCTGCACCGCCACGGCGTCGTCGAAGCTCATGCCGGCTTCTTTCAGGATGAGCCCGATATTGTCCAGGCATTGCTTCACTTCGGCGTCGAAGTCTTCGGGAAGCTGGCCGGTCTTCAGTTCCGCGCCGGTCTGTCCGGCGATGTAGAGCGTATCGTCGACCAGAATGCCTGGGCTGAACGGCCTTCCAGTGGGGAAGTCCTTCGGTTGGATGACCTTCTTGGTAGCGGCGGTGGCAGAAACGGCTAGTGCCAGGCTCAGTAGCAGAACGGTGAGTTTGCGCATACTGCTGAGCTTACACCAGCGCAGGAGGAAGCGGGATCAGTCTGGCAGGAACGTTTTGTCCGTGACCTGCTCGAACGCAAATGGGCATTTCGTGGGGAATTTGACTCGCGGCAATCTGGTTAGAAGATTTGATCGAGCAATTCCCGGGCGTGCTCGCGGATGGTATCCAGCCAACCGGAGGCCCCACTCTCCGCGTACCGCAAACCGGGTTGCGCCGTCCACTTCAACAGGTGGACGAGCAGCACCTTGAGCCGGTCGCGCACTTCGCGCCGATCGCGTTTGCCCACGTCCCGCGAACCGGCCCTCGCACAACAACCGGGCGCTGCGGGCGGTTCACTCGAAGAAATCCCGATCATAGAGCGGAGCCGCTTCTTTCATGGCCACACTCACATGATACTGAAAAGCCATCCCACCCACCTTGCGGCAAAGGCAGCGCTAAGATATGATGCTCGCCATGCAGCAGATGAATGCAATTTCGCGGAGAAGCTTTCTCCATGTGAGCGCGATCGGCCTGGTTGGTGCCGGTTATCTAGGCGCCAATCCATTGGGCTTGCCGATCGGGTGCCAGACGTGGCCGGTCAGGCAAACCATCGGGAAGGATCTCGATGGCACACTGAAGGAACTGGCCGGTATGGGGTTCGAGAGGATCGAGATGTGCTCGCCGCCCGGCTACGTACAGATGGGCTTTGGGCCGCTCGCACAGATGAAACCAGCGCAGTTGCGCGACAAGATTCACGCCGCCGGGCTGGGCTGCGAGAGCTGCCACTTTGGCTTCACGGAACTGAGGGACCATCTCGACGAGCGGCTGGCATTCGCCAAGGAGCTCGGCCTGAAACAAATGATTATCTCCACGTTTGGCGTGCCGAGGGACGCCAAAATGGCGGACTGGATGCACGCCGTCGACGACGCCAACAAGTTCGGCGAGCGGACGCAGAAAGCGGGCATACAACTCGGCTTCCACAACCACGACTTCGAATTCCACAAGATCGACGGCGAACTGATCTACGACAAGCTGATGGGCGAGTTCGATCCGAAGCTGGTGAAGATGCAGTTTCAGGTGAGCGTGATCAGTCTGGGCTACCAGGCGGCGGACTACTTCGAGAAGTATCCGGGCCGGTTCCTTTCGATCCACCTGCAGGATTGGTCGCCAACGGAGAAGAAAGAAGTCGCACTGGGGCAGGGTGTGGTGGACTGGAAGAGACTGTTTGCGGCGGCCAGGAAATCGGGGGCGAAGAACTACTTCGTTGAAACCGAACGCGACGATCTTAAAGCCAGCGCGCAATTCCTGAAGGGACTGAGTTGATTCTGCCGGCTGTCGCGCTGCTGGCCATTGCGCCGCAGCTCCACAACGGCAACTTCGACGAAAACTTGACGGGCTGGACGGTTCATCGGCACCAGGAGCGCGCGGCGGAGCCCGTGGTGCGGGTCGCGAACCACACGCTTTCGATTGAGCCACGCGGGCTTGGCAGCGCGGGGATTTCGCAAACCGTTTACTTGACGCCGGGGTCGCTTTGGCGCTTGAGTGCCCGGACCAGCGGCCGCACACGCATTGAGACTGAGACTCCTTCCGGAACATTTGGCTCGTCGTCCGGCCAGGAGTTCCTCTTCCGGGCGCCCTCGCCTGGCGAGGTCACGATCCACCTGGATAGCACCGGCGGACCAGCGTCTTTCTCCGATCTGCGCTTTGAGCCTGTGTTCGAGCCGGACCCGGGCGAACTGCGCATCCATCTGCGGCCCGCCGGGAAGCGCCCCATAGACGCCAAACAGCAGGGGCAGTTCATCGAGATGTTGTGCCGGCTCATCCCGTCGATGATCGCGCAGCAGGTGGATAACGACAGCTTCGAAGAAGAGCCGCCGTACCGGTTTTCGTACGTCAAGGAGACCGACCACCCGAATCGCCCCTGGTATCCCGATGGCGCCGTGCAGACGGCGGAGTACGCGCTGGACACGGATGCGTTTAACGGCAAGCGGTCGCAGAGGATCGCGATTCACGTGCCGCGGGCGCGCGCGGGCATTGCACAGGATGGTTTCTATACGAAGACCGGCGTGCGGTACCGCCTGCGGCTGCACATGAAGGGAACCGGCGACGTGCCGGTGCGTGCGGTTCTGCGGGATGTGCAGGGCAACGTGGCGCAGGCGGTGGCGCTGGGGCGCGCCACGGCGCAGTGGCAACCGGCGGAGGCGGTGCTGACCGCGATGCGCCACTCGGACGACGCCACGCTGGCCATCGATTTCGAAGGCCCCGGAACGTTGTGGCTCGACCGCGTGTATCTGATCGGCTCGGACGCCGTCGAGGGCATCTGGCGTCCGGACGTCGTGGAGGCGCTCAGGGGACTCAAGCCCGGCGTGATCCGCTTCGGCGGCACATCCATCGAAGGCTTGGAGTGGGACCAGACCATCGGCAATTGGGACACGCGCGCGCCGTTCACGACGTATTGGGGCGGGCTGGAGCCTAACTTCGTGGGCCTGGATGAGTTCACCCGGTTATGCCGCCTGGTGGGCGCGGAGCCGCTGATCTGTGTCCGGTGGACAGGCAAACAACCGGCGGATGCGGTGGCGGAAGTCGAGTATATGAACGGCGGCGCGGAGACGCGCTGGGGCAGCCTGCGCGCGCGAAATGGACACCCCGAGCCCCACGCGGTGAAGTACTGGCAGATCGGCAACGAAGTCGGCGGAAAGGACTACGAGCGATCCATCGCGGCGTTTGCGCGCGCCATGCGAGCAGCCGACCCGTCGATCAAGCTGATGAGCTCGTATCCGAGGTCCGGCGTGCTCGCCGGCGCGGAAGGCCAACTCGACTACCTGTGCCCGCATCACTACGAAACGGGCGACCTGACGGAGGTGGTGCGCGAGTTCGAATCGCTGCGGGAACGGATTCGACTGCAAGGGCAGGGCAGGGAAGTCCGCATCGCGGTGACCGAGTGGAATACCACCGGGGGCGACTTCGGGCTGAAGCGCGGCATCCTGCAATCGCTGGGCAATGCGCTCGATTGCGCGCGCTACCATAACGTGCTGCAGCGCTACGCGGACTTGGTGGAGATGGGCATCCGCTCGAATTTGATCGATAGCTTCGGGTCGGGCGTAATCGTCACCGGGCCGGGCTGGATGTACCGCGCGCCCACTTATTACGCCGAGGAACTGTACGGACGCGCGGCGGGCTCGTATCCGTTGAGTGTGGAGCGGGCCGGCGGTCTCCCCTGGCAGTTGCAGCAGCCCGACGTGAGTGCCGCGCTGAGCGCGGAGGGCCGGCTGCTTCGAATTTATGGCGTGAACTCGACCGCGGCCCCGCTGCGCTCCACGATTGTGCTGGCCGATACCGGAAAATCCGTCGCGGGGGCCAAGGCGTTTGTATTGAAGAACAGAGCGGGACTGCCCAATACCGAGGCGATGAATTCGGTGAGCGACCGGGAGGCAGTATCCGTGGAGACGCACAGCTTTCCTGCGCTTGGAAACCGTTTCGCGTTCACATTCGAGCCGTACAGCCTGACCCTGCTGGAGATCCAACTGGCTGGCCGGTAGGGCAGGCCGGGAGGCTCGGAATCGTTTAATCTGACCGTGATCTTCGTGGTATAACAGTCATACTGGGCCATGCGCTTTAGCTTCGATCCTCAAAAGAGCAAGCGCCTTAGAATGAATCCCAGGCGAGGCATCGGGTTCGAGGAGGCGCAGGAGTTGGTCCGGGAGGACAAAGAGGGCGAGATTCTGCATTTGGTCACGTTGTGGAAGTCGACTAGGGAGGAGATCCGATTGTATGAAGAAAGCTCTTGAACCTGCCAAACCGGTTTCCGCCGATGCGATCGCGCGGTTAGCCGATCAAGGAAAGGACATTTCCCATTTCTTCAAGGGCCAAGGTCGCATGGTTCAGCCGATTCAACGCGTGAACGTGGACGTTACGGCGGCTATGTTGGAGGAACTTGACAATGCCGCTCGCGATCTCAATGTGAGCCGCCAGGCTGTCATCAAGACGCTTGTGCGGCAAGGTCTCGATCAGCGCTACTTGGCGCGACACGCCAGGCAAACACAGTCCAGGTCACGCAACCGGACGGCGCGAGGGAACTCCCCGGCTCCTGGTTAGCCCAATTCGGACAACCGAAGTCAATAGATTTCGGCGCACTGCCGCGCACAGGCTGGGAAGCCTGTCCTACTTCTTCGGCTCCAGTTTCAGGTTCATCGTTGCTTGCTTGCGCGTGTCAAACGAGCTGAGCGTCTTGGCGCCGCTGGCGGTGCCGTCGGAGTCGGCTCTCAATTCGTAATCCACATCGGTGCTGAGTCCGTGAAAGTAGTAGGAGCCGTTGTCCCGCGTGATGAACGAACGAATCTGCAGAGTCTTGGTATTCTTCAACTGCACGACCGCCCCGTTCACCGCCTCGCCTTGGGCGTTGGTCACGACACCCTGCACTGAACGGATGTTGGCGTTTTCATCCTTCTTCGCGGCCCACGCCGCACCGGCCGAAAGCAGCAGCGCGCACGCCGCCACCGCGAAAAACCGGTGGCTCGCGGGATAGACCAGATTTTGTGACATCGCTTTACTTCCAGTCCTCTTCGGATTCTTCCTCGTCCGCGTCCTCCTTGAAGTCCTCGTCTTCGTCCTCCTCCAATTCTTCGGCGGATTCCAGTTCGAGAGGGTCGGTCCCGATTACCTTCAGGTCCGCTCCACACTCGTCGCAACTGATGGAGTCGCCTTCGTCCACATCTTCTTCATCGACATCAATGGCCCCGTCGCATACCGGGCATGTAACCATAGCTAGAAATCCTCCCGGACACCCCACAATACATTTAACGAAAGTACGCCACGCTTGCAACTGTATTGTACAGCGTTTGGCGGGTCAGCGAGCGGCCTGCTTCGCCAAGCGGCGGCGCGTGGTGGCGGGCACTATTCCCTTCATCCGCATATACAAGAAAAGTTGCGCCCTGTGGGTAAGCTCGTGTTCCTTAACAAACTGTAGCATTTCGAGACGCGTGACCCGCGCGCCGTCGACCCGGGTGATGATGCCGGAATAGAACTCCGGCGGTTGGGCCGCCAGTTCCGCCACGCGCCGCTCCACCGAGGCGCGCAATTCCCGCGCCAGATCGGCGGCGCCGGCGCCCTCGGGCAGCAGCGCGAACCGAGCCATCTTCTCGCGGAATTGCGGACCGCCGAGTTGCTCCTCGCCTTCCAGCAGCAGGCCCGTGAGGCCATGGCCGGCGATCAGAATATGACGCGCGACTTCGCCGAACGTCATGACGTCGGCGGAGGGTTTGTAGTCGAACTCGCCGGCCGGGAACTCTTCGACGGCCGTGGCCGTATCGGCGCGGATCGTTTTCCAGGAATCCAGAACTTGTTCCAGTCTCACCATACGCTTCCATTGTACTCGGGCATGGCGACCAACGAATGGGTAGTCTAGACATCCCGCGCCACGCGGAAGCCGATGTGACCGGTGGATGTGTCCGGCGCGGTGCCTGTGCGCGCGGCGTTGCGATAACGGCGGCAGTACGACTCGTGGCAGAGATAGGAGCCGCCCTTCGTCACGCGGGTCGCGCCGGAGGGCGGGCCGGCGGGCTCCACATTGGTGGCCTGGATGTGCCAGAGCGGGTCGAAGTAATCGGCGCACCATTCCCATGTGTTGCCTACGGCGTTGCACAGGCCGAAGCCATTGGGCGGGAAGCTATCCACTGGCGCGACCGTGGTGAAGCCGTCTTCGCCGAGATCGGTGTCCGGGAAAACGCCCTGCCAGATATTGCACATGTGGCGGCCGTGCGGAGTAAGTTCGTCGCCCCAGGGGTAGGTCTTCTGGTCGAGGCCGCCGCGCGCGGCGTATTCCCACTCGGCTTCGGTGGGCAGCCGGTAGCCCGCCCATGCACAATAGGCCAGGGCATCGTACCAGGAGACATGCACGACCGGGTGATCTGGGCGCGCAAGCACGGAACTGTCCGGACCTTCGGGATGCGCCCAATCTGCGCCGTCCACGCGGACCCACCAGCGCGTGCCGGGCATGGTGCGCCACGACAGGCTGAAGCCTGTCCCACCTATTGCATCAGGCAGGTGATTGCGGAAGACGAACGACCAGCCGAAGCGCTCCGCCTCGGTGCGATATGCGGCCCTGCGGACGAATTTCGCGAACTGCCGGTTGGTGACCGCGAACTTGGAAATGTGGAAAGCGCTCAGAGTGACTTGCCGCACCGGACCTTCGCCATCGGCAGGGAAAGCTTCGGGGGACTCGCTGCCCATGTGGAAGCGGGCGGCATCCAGGCGGACCATATTTTCAAGCGATCCGGTGGTAGCGCGTGGGCGCTCGGCGGAAGAACGGATGGAGACGGCCAATTGCGTGAGGCGCTGCTTGCTGGGCACGCAGCAGGGGGACGGCGGATCGGGCGGCATGTCACACGGCGATGGCCTGTGCCGGGGCCTCCCAACGGATATCGGCGCGGGAGCGCAACTCCGCGACTGCGCGGAGATAGACTTGGTGCTGGTTCTGTAACGCGAGGACGCGTTCGATATCCGCGCGCACTTCTTCATAGGTAGCTGGGCCAGCAGCGATCCGGGCGCGCAGCTCGGCGATGTGGAAGCCGAAGGGCGTGGTGAAGATGCCAGTGCGCTGGCCCGGTTCGAGTGGCCGGATAGCGTCTTCGAACTCTTGGACCATGTGTCCGGCGGGGAATTGCCCGAGGCCCTCCGTTGCCTTTGCAGTCGGAGTGGCGTTCGGCGACTTCGGCGAATGGCCGGCCGCGCTCCAGTTCCGCCAGCGCCGCTTCGATCCCGGCCTGTGCCTGCTCCTCACTCTGAATCTCGTTCACGTGTTTGACGATGTGCGCGGCCTCGAACAATTCCGGGTTGCGGAAGTTTTCCCGGTGCGCCTGATAGAAAGCTTCGACTTCCCGCGCCGCCGGCTGGGGCGCTCCGGCCACCATCTTCGCATGCGTGCGTTGCAGGCGGAACTGCCGCTCAACCGACTGCCGCAGGAAGCTGTCGTCGAACGCCGTGCGGCAATTGCCGGCCTGCTTCTGCCGCTGCACTTCTTGCATGATCGCCTGAGAATCGATGGGCCGCGGATCCCG
Source organism: Bryobacterales bacterium (assembly GCA_003132865.1). The sequence goes on along the minus strand of PKYZ01000308.1, from coordinate 6,440 downwards.
GGCCGCGGCTTGCTCCACCAGCATTCGGTCGATGGCCGAGTGTTGCGCGGCGATCCGCAACTGCCGCTCCCGCTCGGCTTTATCTGCGATGGCGTTAAACCGCAGGTCGTGGCCCAGGCGCTGCTCTTCCTCGCGGATCCACTCTTCCGGCACTGGCTGCCCGTTGACGAGATATGGCATAGTTATTTGCTCGTGTTGACCAGCACCATGACGCCGCCCGAGGTGTCCGGCGCCACTAGGTCCGGCCTGCCCGCCGTAGCGGGTTGGCCGTGCAGGTTCTCTGCCAGAATTCCGCCGGGACTGGGCCCCGCTCCAATATAAAACGGCGCCTGGAACGTGCCGTCTCCGTTGCCTAGAAAGATCCCCAGCGTACCCGCTTCCATCAGGCCAATATCGGGAATGCCATCCCCGTTCAGGTCCGCCACCACGGCCGGTCCTGGCGCGTTGAGCGCGTCTGTGAGCGCCTGCTTCTCCGTGAGTCCTCCCTTGCCGTCGCCCAGGTAAACCACCACCCCTCCGAGCGAAGACTCCGAGATGATCACGTCCAGGTTCCCATCCCCGTTCACATCGGCCAGGGCGATCCCCGCCGGATTGCACTCTATGGTGAAAGGGATTTGGCAGGTATAGATGGAGCTCTGAGTGAATCCGCCATGCTGGTTGTTGAGCAGAACGTATATGGTGCTGAGGTTGTAGCTAGTGAGCACCAGGTCCGGCCAGCCATCGCCGTTCATATCGCCGACTGCGAGAGAGGTGAACCCGCCCACGGGCGCGCCGGCCACGAACGGCATGGGCGTTTGGAACGTGCCATCGCCGTTGCCCAGCGCCCACAGGTTCGCGGACGTGGCGAAATCCATCTTCCCGTCGCGGTTGAAATCCGCCACCGCCACATAACCCGCCGTGGAAAGCTGGGTGGAACTCTTCAGCGTAAACGTGCCATCGCCTTTGCCGAGATAGGCGTTGACGGCGCCTCCCGTGGAGGGCGGGGGATTGGTGCTGGGCACCAGCAGGTCGGCAATGTGATCCCCGTTTAGATCCGCGGTAAGCAGGCAATCGGCGCTGCTCAGCGGGATGTTTTGGCCTGGCGTGAAGGGCGTGCGGGACGACCCGGTGCCTAGCAGAATGGAGATGCCCTGGAACGCGCCCTGAAACAGGTTGACGGCCAGGTCGGGCTTGCCGTCGCCGTTAAAATCGGCCGCCGCGCCGCAGCCCGCGCCGCCCGGAAGGGCCGTCCACAGGCCATCCTGCAACCCGCTTTTGCCGGTGTTCAGCAGCACGGAAACCGCGCCGGAGCCCTGTACCACTAGATCGACCAAGCTGGGGCTCCGCAGATGAGCGGGAACCAGGTTACTCGGGCCGAACCCTTCGGCGGCACCCTGGATCGGGTAGTACACTGGCGCTCGAAATTTGCCGCTGCCTTCGCCCAGCGCTATGTAGACAGAGGAACTGACCAAGTCCGGGATGCCGTCGCCGTTCACATCGGCGATGGCTGGCAAGCCCCCCGGTAAGTTGACGTAAGTAGGTCCGGAGAAGCCGCCAGCGCCGTTCCCAAGATACAGGCTCAAGTAATTCTGGAATGTGCAACTGGCGACGATATCCGGATGACCATCGCCATTGACGTCACCCAGAACAAAATTGCATCCGCTTCCCGACCCATGGGGTAAAGTGAAGTTCCGCTGCGGCTGAAACGTGCCATTGCCATTCCCCAGCAGTACCGCAAAGCCGGTGGGCGTGGCTACCACGAGGTCCAGCTTGCCATCTTTGCGGAAATCCGCGGCTGCCAGCCAGTTGTAGTTCGTCGGGCCAGCGCCATTAAACGGAGTCAGCACGCCGGGGTCGAACGCGCCTCCTCCTTTGCCGGTAAACAACCATATGCCGCTGCTGCCCACAGTGGCGACGTCGGTTACGCCATCGGCGTTGAAGTCCCCGAGGGCGAGGAAGTCTGTATTGATGTCAGTGCCGGCTTGATAGAAGACGGCGGGTTGGAAGGTGCCATCGCCGTTGCCGAGCGAGGCCCCGATACCGAAGGCTCCGCCTTGGAGGTTTCCAGCCAGGACCAGATCGGCCCGGTGATCGCCGCTCAGGTCCGCTGCGGCGAAGGTAAATCCGAGCGCCAAGTGGGTGGTTGGTCCCGGCCGGAAGGTGCCGTTGCCGTTGCCGAACAGCACCTGCACGGTGCCGCCGAGCGACTCTATCACGTCGGGAATTCTATCGCCATTGGTGTCGGCTACAGCCACCCAGTTGAAGCCGAAGTCCGGGTAGTCGCGCCGCGCGAAAAAAGTTGGCGTGGCGGCGCTGGCGACAGCGGCACCAGCCAGGCTCGCCAGAAAGCATGCGGCCGAAACCGTGTTTCTTCTCATAGCTCGTCCTAGGGAAGGCCTGCCACGGTCCATTAGGTTTGCCATGTCGTGTCCGCTGTGCCTTGTGCCGAGTTCACATAGCTCACATAGGTGTTCAGGGCGTTGGTCTGAGCGGTCGTTATGTATGTTGGCACTATTCCCGGACTTGGCATGGAAAGCGAATAGAGCTCGCTGTTCACGATCGCGTTGAAACTGTTTTGATACGCGAGCGACTCCCCAGTCAACACGCCACTCGAAATCTGGACCTGGTTCCCCATTTCGCCGTAGTTCGCCGGGAGTGTCTGGCCGGCTGAATAGTTGTAAAACTCGAACTGCTGCGGACCACCGCCTTGGCTGGTGTTTGGGTCCGGGTGAGTCGGAAGAATCATGTCCGGGTCTTGCAAGGTGTGGTTCCAGAAGCTGTAGATCCCCAGCTTGCCGCCGCCGTATGGCACGCCCGCCGCGACGTCCACCGTCCGGAAGGCGATGGCATGGCTGGGCACTGGCGTGGTCCCATCGGAAGGGTCCACCACCGGAAGGAAGCCCTCGTCGGTGGTGTGCAGAATGTATGGCTGCATTTTATTGGGGTTGTTGGTGTTCTGGTTGGCGGACGGGATGGAGGAGACGCGCCGCTGCGCGGCACTAGAGCCAATGACGAAATCGCCGATCGCCTCCCGGTTATACAGATAGCCGACCAGGTCGCTGGGGTTCGTCCGCCAACTGTCGTTGCCCAGCGCAGCCCAATACAGGAAAGGAAGAATGTCCACGCTCGAGCAAGCATTGGAGGCCGTTTTGGTTAGCGTCTGGTTTGGGAACTTGATGTAAAGCGGCACGTTGATGGACTCGTCGTAGAGCGCCCAGGCCTTCCCATGGATACTGTGCGACCCGGCGTAGTCGCCGTGGTCGGACAGAAAGACGATGAGGGTGCTATTGTAGCCAGTGTTATTGTAGGCGGAGCCGAGCGCGCTTATGACGCGGCCAATCTGCGCATCCACGTTCGCCTGCATCCAGAAATAGTAGTTCAGGAATGTGAGCCACGCGTTCTGGTCCTTCATCTTTCCAAGCTCAGCGTTCTGCCTATTCTGATAGACCCACTGCAGAGTAGGCTTGCCGTATACGCCGCTGGTCGGACCGTAGTGAAGCTGAGGAGTCGAAGGGTCGTCGGGGTTGTTCCAGGGTTGGCCGTTCGGCCCGACGGGCACCTGGCCGGGCTGGTACAACTTGGCTTGGGACTGGGGCAGGATCGTGTTGTCAGTGGGTGTTGTCTGCGGACCAAATCCAGCCAAGGGTGGGGGCAGGTAGCCGACCTGCGGGCCGGGAGCCGAGCTGAAATCACCCAGGCCATTTGGATCAGTGGTGCCGGCGAGCGCGAAGCCGTATGGGAAGCCAGACATATCGTGGGGATTGACGAAGCTGACCGCGCAGAACCACGGCCTCGTGATGTTCTGTTGCGCGTAGGCGAGCCAAGTGCTAAACGCGTCGGCGATAGCACCGTCGGCGAGGGCCGGGAAACACGGATGTGTCAGGTTCAAGCTTTGCCCGGGCGATTGGGATTGGTACGCCGTCGAGACGAGGTACCCGCCGAGCAAGCCGCCCCCGCAGCCCTCGTTGGCGGCCGACCCGTCGGGGGAAGGATACGGCTGTGGATGCGGCGGGTTGTATGGGTTCGAACTCGTGTTGGGTATGCAGTAGCTAATATCGTTAAAACCATAGGCGGTCGGCCCGCCCGAGCCCGAGGACGTGCAAGTGTTGTTGGGTCCGGTGCCTATCGCGGAGAGATGCCACTTGCCAATCCACACCGTGTCGTACCCTTGGCTCGTGTTCCCGGTGGTCCCGATGGGCAGTTTCTGGGAAAGGACGTTGCCGATCGTCGGGAATCCGACAGACGTCGGGTCCGGCGGGATCGGCCCGGTGTAAGGAATCAGCTCAGGCTCGCCCGAGTTTTCCAGCGTGTTGAAGATGTAAGTCTGCTGCGAGTATAGCCCGGTCAGCAAGGTAGCCCGGTCGGGCGTGCACGCGGTGGCCGCCCCGCAGAAGTTCGGCAAAACACAGGAGTTGTTTCGCAGGTTGCGGATGTTCTGAAGGAGGTTATCGATAGCCACCTGTCGGCCCGGCGGAAGCCAGCGCGGCGTTCCCATTTGGTCCACCATGATCATGAGGATATTGGGCTGGGTGTAGTTCGGGTTGACGAACGTCGTGCCGCTGCTGTCGGGCGAGTCCTGGGACGGCACCGGCGGCGGCACTATCCCCGCTGCCAGGGACGCGGGATCGGCGGGCCCGATATTGCCGAACGAGTCCTGGTAAAGGACCGGCGGCGGGTTGGTGCTCTGGTTGGCGCCTTCAGCGGCCTCCGACTCCAGAAAGGCGGCGGCGGCAGCCGTCGCTCCCAGCGCGCAGATGAACTTACGGCGGTCCAGGCCGGGCGAGGTTCGCTCGCCAGCGGGCGCCTGCCCACCGGGCCGGACGGTGTTTGTTCGTCTCGATTGTCTTCCATTTTCTCCTCCGAGGGTGTTGATGGAGTGTGGCATGGTTGGGCGGGCTTGTCAAGCGCTTTAATCTTTGAGGCCGTGGAGCCGCGCATAAGTACATAAGGACGGCGCGATAGCCAAACTACTCCACACTTGACCAACCAATTAGGATCTTACAATTGAGTGACAGTCGGATAGGCAGTGCGGGGCAGGCAATCCTGCCCGATGCCACTCAGTTTTCCCCATGACTGATCGAGCGGGGAGCGGGTCCAGGGGACCCGCGCAGACAGGGGCAGACCGGGGGTCTGCCCCACAAATTGTGCATTTCGCGAAACTAGGGAACTAAGTGGCGTCGACGCAATCCTGCCTGCAGCAAGGCGTTAGAATCGACGCATGAACCGTCGCGATTTCTTTCGAGCGGGTGGCGCCGTGGCCGCTGCCTCCTTTGTGGAGGCCGCTCAGGGCGCCATGCGGATCACCGGCCTCGAGACCGATTTGCTGCGCTTTCCTCCCGGCAAACCCTTCGCCGATGCGATTCACAGCTTTGGGACGGAAGCGGGCGGGGTGGTGCTGCGCCTGCACACGGATGCCGGAATCACCGGGTGGGCGTACAGCTCCTTCGGCACCATCGCCGGCGGCCCGCGCGTGGTGCAAACGATTCTGGAGCAGGAGGTGAAGCCCGTCCTCATCGGCAAAGACCCGGCGTTTCCCAAGCGCTTGCGCGCGGAGCTTTGGAAAGCTACCGAATACCAGGGCGTGCAAGGCCTGGGGCAGTTCGCCATTGCCGCGGCCGATATCGCCATCTGGGACATTCTGGGCAAAGCCGCCGGACTGCCCGTGTACAAGATGCTGGGCGCGTACGCGGATCGCATTCCAGCGTACTCCATGTGCGGCTGGTATTACGAGGGCGACGGCGATCTGTCGCAATTCAAGCGGGCCCTCGCGGCGGCTTTCGAGGAGGGCTTCACTGCCGTTAAGATCAAGGTGGGGCGCGCGTCGCTGGGCGACGACATCCGGCGCATCGAGGCGGCGCTGGCGATGGCCGGCAAGGAGCGGCGCGTCATGGTGGACGCGAACCAGGCCTTCAACCTGAACGAGGCTATCCGGCGCGGACGCGTGTATCAACAGATGGGCTGCTATTGGTACGAAGAGCCGATGCCGCCTTACGATCATGTGGCCTACGCGGAGCTGGCGCGCGAGCTGGATATTCCCATCGCCACCGGCGAAAACGAATACACCAAGTATGCGTACGCGGACCTGATCGGCCGCCATGGCGTGGATATCGTGCAGCCAGATAACCGGCGCTCCGGCGGGGTGAGCGAGTGGATGGAGATCGCCGCCATAGCGGCGGGATTCGGCCTGGACGTGGCCAGCCACGGCGGCGGCGCCACCAACCTACACATGCTGCTGGCCATGCCCAACGCCATTTATCTGGAGAGCGGCAGCCTGAAAGGCCCACCATCCAGTGTGGAAGAGCTGCGCATGCGCGACGGCCAGATCCTGGCGCCGGAGTTGCCCGGCATGGGCAGCGAGCTGCGGCCGGAGTTCATCCGCAAAAACACGGCAAGCATAAGGTAAGGATAGATGCTCGAAAAAGTCGACTTGACCCGCGCGATACCCAAGGAAGAATACAAGA